>CANJQY010000026.1 GCA_947476525.1 Oligoflexales bacterium | reverse complement strand
TTGCCTTCCGTTTTGGTCGGATGACGATGCCGGGAAATTGCGCCTTCCTTCGGACCACCCTTTCGTGCCCTCACTAAAGATTGCAAATCCAATCACCGAAGACTCCCGGTGGCTTCACACCACTTTGGCCTGTGGCCTTATAAAAGCGGTGGAAAAAAATCGCCGCCACGGGGTAAAGGGAGCTCGCCTATTTGAACTTGGCCGCGGTTATTATGACTTTAACGCCAAACCTGTGAGCCGCAGCACATACAATTTGTTCAAAGCGATAGACCGCAAAGGCCGCCACCTCAGTGTTCGTGCGCGAGAAGAAAAAAATCGCCCCACTGAGCGTCACTGGATTTCTGGAATCATCGATCAACCGTGGACACCGAAGTCTTGGAATACCGCGGAGACGGCAACCTCGTTTTTTCATGCTAAAGCGATCGTGCTTGCGTGGTTGAAGGGTTTTGGGATTGTCGACGTTCAGGTAAATCGAATTGAAAAGGACAACGTACCCTTTTTGCATCCAGGATCTTCGGCATATCTTTTTGCGAAGGGTCAAGTCATTGGCTGGCTTGGAGAATTACATCCTGAAGTGGCGATCGCCTATGGACTTGAACCTACTCAGCCACCAATGCTGTTTGAATTAGACTTGGAAGGCGTATTGGATTTGAGTTCGAAACGGCCAAAATTTTCCACCGAGAGCTTCAAATTCCCCGCGAACACCCGAGATTTAGCGCTTCTGGTAAATAGTGAATTGACGCACGACGCGATGGCGGCTGCGATCGGGCAGTTTCCGCAAAAGAAGTATCTTCGAGAGTGGCATATTTTTGACATTTTCCAGGGAGCCAACATCGCAGAAGGAAAGAAAAGCGTGGCTTGGTCATTTAGCTTCCAATCATCCGAAAAAACATTAAGCGATCAAGAGGTCGACGGTGAGTTTAAAAATCTAACCACCTACCTTTCCACAACACTTAAAGCAGAACAGAGGTAGCCATGAATTTTAGATGCCATGCAGGTCGACCATCGCCCACGAAGATGTCTTTAAAACATACTGAAAAACATACTGTAAAACGTACTTGGCCACTGGTTTGCTGTTTGGCAGGGGTAGTTTGTGTCGCGGTGCTTGGCTCCGCAGCAGGCCACTCCGCAGAAGTGGCCAAGGTCGACAACGCAAGTATTTCGTCGGAGTCTTTTTCTGCGTCTGTTAAATCACTAGGCTCGCAGGGTGATATGATTGCGTCAAATCCAGATCTTCGAAAGAGATTTTTGGATCACATGATAAATAGCCTTCTGGTGGAGAAACTTGCGTTGAAGGAAGGTTTTGACAAAGATCCACAATATCAAAGACGGTTGGCGGAGATGGCGTCGCAGCTACTCGCTGGTGAATATATTGATCACCTTGTCGAAAAGAAATCTACGGAATCAGAGTTAAAGTCCTGGTTCAACGCCAACATTTCACTTTTTTCTTCAAAAGAGATTCACGCCCACCACATTTTACTTGCCGACGAATTGGCTGCAAAAAGTGCCTTGGAAGAAGTAAAAAAACATCCAGAAAATTTTGAGAAGATTGCAAAAAAACTCTCAAAAGACAAAACCACTGATCTAGGTTTTTTTAAACGTGGGCAGATGGTTGCAGAATTCGACCTTGCTGCATTTGCTACACCAAAGGGAACAATTTATCCGAGCGTCGTCAAAACAACCTTCGGCTGGCACGTGATTCAAGTTTCTGACATTCGCGGTGACGATAAAATTGATTACGAATCCATTAAATCGGTGGTGCGCCGAAAGTATCGCACAAAGATTCAAGAAGATTTAGTGCACGAGTTGCGCGGCAAAAGCACCGTGGTTATCAACGATGACGCCCTTAAAGGGATAAATTTAAAATAAAGAATGTTCTGTAAGGACTCGGCGCACCGCTTGATCTGGCCAGGGGAACCCACCGTAATAAGGTGGGTGTCATCGACCTGGACTTTAGGCTTCCTCCTAACGCAGAGCGGGAGGCTTGCACACCATCCTGGAAATCTGACTCCCTTTGTATAAGAATCGGTTCTCCGGCAAAAAACCAAACAGCACACCGAGCTGTAGTGACTATACCATAAATATTTTTTCTGATCCAGTCGTCCTGTGGTCTTTAATCCCCTAATAATGAAAAATCAGGAGCCGAGGGCGAGCTAGCCTTAACAGTATGAATTCACAGTGAAAATTCTTAGCCTGCGCTGTGGGAAACAGAATGCGATAGAATCAAGTTAATAAGCATTGATTCCGTTGGCGAGAAGAGGGTATATGAGTGGCCTCAAGCCCACGTCGGCACCGTGCTTCTATTTTGGCGAGCCGCACCAACACCATTAGCGTACATCTAATTTCACTTTTGTTTTAGGGAGCCTCGTTGACTGCACCTCAAATATTTATCGTCGCAACGCCCATCGGAAATCTCGAGGATTTGACCCCCCGCGCCTTGGCCACACTGCGCTCTGTAGATATTATTGCAGCAGAAGACACTCGAAATACGAGAAAATTGCTGACGCACTTCAATATCACAGGAAAAGAGTTGGTTAGTTACCACGACCATTCCGAGGAGTTTCGAAGTCAGCAATTGGTGGATCGCCTCCTGCGCGATGGCCTATCTCTGGCACTGGTCTCCGACGCCGGGACGCCGTGTGTGGCCGATCCTGGTTACCGCCTCGTGCGGCTGGCTAAGCAACATCAGATCAAGGTGCATCCCATACCTGGCGCCTCTGCTGTGACGAGTTTAGTATCGGCATCAGGTTTACCGTCGGATCGATTTTTATTCGTAGGTTTTTTGCCGGTAAAGGAATCTGACCTTCGCCGAGAAATTCAAAGCTGGACAGTTATGCGGGCATCGATCATTTACTTTGAGCCGACTCGACGCCTGGAATCTTCGTTAAGTTTAATTGCTGAAATTCACCCCAGAGCCGAGGTGTCAGTGGGCCGTGAGTTGACGAAGCTGTTTGAAGAAATTGAAACTCGCCCTGTCGCAAAAATGCTTGAATGGGCGCGCAACCATGCAACCCTCAAGGGCGAGGCGGTTGTGATGGTGCATATTGGCGAGAACGTTTCGACGAGTGACGTTTCTGACACCGCGTCAGCCATGTTACACGTCGAAACGTCTGCCAGAGCTGGATTTGCGGCGGGAAAATCCTTGAAGGATTTGCTGAAGGAATTAGGCGGTCTTGGCCTAATGCGCACTGAACTCTACCAAAAATTACTAGAAATCAAAGAGGCCTTAAATCAAGGCGACAAAGATCTTTAAATTCTCGAATTCTCAGGATATCGAGTAGAATAAATCATAGGCATTTTTCAAGTTTCTAATGCAGCGACGTTTGCGGTGGCAACCTTGTATTTTGCTCCGAAATTCCGGACATTTATCCCGCGATTCAAAGGAAACCTAGACAATGAAACACTTCCTGGGAATAGTTGCGACCTCTGCCCTTTTGTTTCAATCATGCGGCACCAATAACGGCACTTGCACTCCGGCAACTCGGGCACCAGGCTCTAGTGATGTGACGACCCCTTCGGACGGAGAATTGCTTGAGTTGGCGGCGAAAACTGGATGGCGTGGTAAATTAATTTGGACTACGACACCATCGTTTCAGCACGATCAATTGGTTGAGGTGAGCGGTCATATTTACCTTCAAAACTTGTCGGGTGGGTATCCTGCCTCGGTCACTAACCTGAAACTTCGAGCTAACGTACCTGAGCTTGGTCAGGGCACTGGAAAAATTTTACCGCGAGTGTATGAAGACTTGGATCGACCCGGCCATTTTACTTTTGATAATCTGTTTTTTACGATGACTGGCTTGTGGAGCCTGCAAATTTCCGCGACTGTGGATGGATCTTCCGATCGGTTGTACCTTATGGTTGAGGTGAAATAGTGGGGATTGCGGTCATGATTTTACGATTTTCGATGGGCATTGTTACCGTTGCGCTTTTGTGTTGTGGGGCTGAGGTTTTGGCTTGTACAAATTGTGTTAGTGATGATCCCTTGAGCGAAAGCTCCGGTGGAAATTGGAGGGTTTACGCAGGATTTTCCAGAACCACAGATTTCTCGCTGAGGAATTCAAACGGCGAGGACGTGGATCAATTTGGCCTAGAATCTCGCAATACGACGACTGTTGCACTTGGTCATGCACTTTCATCCGATGCTTTTGTGACGTTAACCGCTCCGTATCTGGTCAACAGGAAAGGCTCAAATCAACGAAGTGGCTGGGGAGACGCCTTGTTGACGGGGCGCTATACGATATATAATCATGACTCTGCGCTCGATTGGATGCCACAGATTCAGGGAGTCCTGGCTTATATGGATGGGCGGGCGACCAGTGTTTATAACTATCAAGATCCGGCCGCGCTCGAGGTGTTTGGTGCTGGCGTGCCACAATGGCGAGCAGGATTGGACGCGTGGCATGGCACGCAGGCTTGGAAAGGTGGGCTAACTGTTAATTTTTCAGGCCCAACAAATTCAACGCAAACAGAATTTGGGTCCCTTCGCAATGGATTGACTGTTGGAGTGAAGGTGACCGGTGGATTTGGCTATGGCGATCGGCAGCGAGTGCTGTGCGGAGTTAACTACGAACGCACCTCCGGCAAGACTTTGGGCGGTGTGCTGGCGCCAAATAGTGAGAGCCAGGGGATCACAGGTATTTTAACTGGCGAAGCGCAGATTGCCCATAATATTGACCTTCAATTAAGTCTGCAAAAGGTGGCTGAAAGCCGATATGTAAAAAATTTCAGCCGCAGTAACAGCGTTACTGCGGCCATAATTCGTACTTATTAATTCCCACAAACTGTCGTGCATTACCCTGAACGACGTCTAGTAGGTTATCTCCATTATCGTATACTCTAAGGCCCCTTTGGGAGCATTGACTTCGATAACATCATCTATTTTTTTGCCTAAGAGTGCTCTTGCAATCGGAGAGCTAATAGAGATTTTATTTTGGCGCAGGTCGGCCTCGAGCTCACCTACAACTCGGTAGGTTTTTTTATCGCCGGAGGCTTCATCTTGGACGGTCACATACGCACCAAAACGAACTTGGTTTAAGGTTTGATTGTCGCCTGAAAAATCAATAATATTTGCGCGTCCAAGGTTTCCCTCAAGCTCACCAATTCTGGCCTCGACGAAGCTCTGGCGTTCTCTGGCAGCGTGGTATTCAGCATTTTCACTTAGGTCTCCGTGAGCCCGAGCATCTGCAATATCTTGGATGATTTTTGGTCGTTCCGTATGTTTCAATTTATACAATTCGTCTTGCAACGTTTGGTAGCCGTCTTTTGTAAATGGAATTAGTTCTTCCGCCATACTTTTACCTTCTTCTCAATGTCATACAGATTGGTTGTAATAAAAAATTCGCACAGAATGTCGAGCGATGCCATTTGCTCCACTATTCCCAGCCTAGGGAATGTAGTCCAGATTCATCTAAAACACAATTAGTATGTGTTTTAGGCGAAATCCGACAAAATTAGAAGTTATGGGTCGCCGAAAAGCCTATATTATAAGCAGAGGCGGTTACCGACTGAATTGCGGTTCCGCCAAGCTTTTGGGCTTGGCCTTCTCCTGCTTGGAAAACGACCCCCACCGATATCTGGCTATTTGGTTGGGCCATGGCTAAAAATATGGAGAGCCCTTGATAGTCCACATGATCCGGCTGATTTTTCTTTCCAGCGATAATCTTCGGGGTGGCATCTTTATTTGTAAAATATCCTAGCCGCAGCGGGACCGAGGGTGTCATATAATATTCAGAACCCACAGCATAATTCAAAACACTTTCTTTGGTATACATACTTACGATAGTCGCCTGCTGGTCCGTATCGTCCACCGCGGCATGCCAATCGACGTCGCTGGTCAAAAGTAATTTAGTGGAGGCGTACACGGCGACTCCGCCGCGTAGTTCAAGGGGCATAGAGCCGAGTGGATTGTTTGATTTAACGACCGTTGGATCTGATGATAGAGACTTACCAGTAACATAAACCAAACTATCTGCGGTTTGAAAATACTTTTGGGAGGCATAACTCCCTGTGCGTAGCGAGGCTCCAAAAACCACTTTAGCAGAGGCCGCCCATTGCACGCCGAGTCCGAATTGCATGCCATGAGCCACAAGACTCTCGCGAGTGCTACTCATGTAATATTGGGCACCATTAGTTAACGTGTAGTTTTGCGAAATTTGAACCAATTCATCCACATTGATGTATCCGATTGACATTCCAATTCCGAGCGCTGGGGACACGCGGTACGCCAGGGCTCCGGTGCCTGCCCATGTCGCTGCCTTTTGATTGGCAGAGCGGTGATATCGCGCAATCCCGGCCTTATCTACTAGTAGCGAGTCTTGATCTTTAAGTTCAGTATCGAGTGTGTAATACGCAAAGCCACCAACCAACCCCGGATAAACCGCATCCATTTTTTGCATGGTACCAAAAAATGGAGCGAATGTTCCCCCACTTTTTTCCTTCCAATCATCTCCCCCTGGAATGGCTTTTTTGTACGTCGCGGTTTTGCTATAGAAGGCATTCGCAGAACCGGAAATATCGTTGGACTGCGCAAAGGCAAGTCCTCCAGGATTATAGAAAACGCCGGAGGCATCATCTGATACACCAGAATAGGCGCCACCTAAGCCTTGGGCTCGCTCGCCGGTAACAACATTTCTGTAGTGCTGTTGATCTGCAAAAGCCTGTGAGCTAGAAAGACCCAACAATAAACCTGAGACCGCCAACGTTGTATTTCTCATATCGGACTATCCCTTTTTTCTCGCTTTTAGTGCCACCACGGCTGCATCAAATCGATTTTTACCAACGGATCCAATTATTTGGTCTGCTCCCATCGCATCCAGTACTTTGGCGATAGCGGCGCGGCGATCTGGGATACTAGGGTGCGTGACATCCATAACTGTTTTGTCATTATTTTTTTTCTTTGTCAGGGCAAGGCGCATTAAAAAGCTATCTAAGGCTTTGGGCTCGTACCCTGCCCGAATGGCGTATTTAACACCTTCTCGATCGGCTTCAAATTCCATCTCCTTGTCCAAGCCTTTTTCAAGCATTAATCCTATTCCAGCCTTCGCCGCTTGCAAAATCCCTAATCCACCACCACTTGCCGTGGTCATGAATTTTGCGAGTGCAGACCCACTTTCACTCTCTGTGGGTATCGGTCGGGCTCGTGTACGAGAATATTTATCGGGCCGTTTTCGAGAAGACGTTTCAGCTTCTACTTTGTCTAAGTCGGCTTTATTCATGGATTTGAGTGTCTTAAACATGTGTTGCTTACCGACGTGTGCCGCTTCATGACCTAAAATAGCGCCAATTTCTGCTTCATTTTCGGCATTTTGAATGATGCCACGCGTCAACAGAATATAGCCGCCTGGGCAAGCAAATGCATTTGGAGAGTCTGAGTCCAATATTGCGAATAGGTATCTGCGTTGCGGATAGTCGCCATTATTGGCGACAAATCTCCCAACCTTATTTATATAATCGGTAAGTCCTGGATCTAAATATTCCCCATAAAAAGCGAGCAGCCGACCCGCCATATTGCGACCGACTTCCACTTCAGCTTTATAATCATCCAGAAACTGTTGTTCTTCTTTGGAATGTTTGACCACAGTTTCGTCATTACTCTTTTTAGATGAGCAAGCACTCCCTATCCCTAGGAAAGCGACGCTGACGAAAGCAGCCATACTTGAAATCGTCCGATCCATGGACTATTCTCCGATCAAAATGCAAAAATTATTCAGTTTACCGAACTCGCACAATTAAACAAGAAATCCGATAGATTCAGGAAATCAAAAATCATTACATATTATCCAACAAAATTGGAATTTAGTCTATTTTCGGCCGCTGGCTCGCCCCTCAATTTCCGTTAACACCAATTTTGCTTGTTCATCAATCGTGGCTATCGCCATTTCGCGATCTTCCATCGCATAAACGGCGTGAAGGTTTGGCCGCAAACTGCCTGCCATTCCTGTTTCCGAGGTGTCGTCCAAGCCGCGAACACCCATGACTGCAGCACGAGTTCGTCCACCATCAGCAGAGGCTTGCCTCCGACCAGATTTAACGGCTTCTCGCATGGCATCATTCAGTCCAGCATTCTCTTCTGGCTTCACTTTAACGGCGAGCACGCTGACAAAACCGGGCTTGCCCGCTTTCGTGACGACCTGCCAGTACATTCCCTTGCGCTCGCTGTAGGCCACAGTGTCACCAGACTTTAGGGTAGCCAAAACAGGTGAGTCTTTATCGCCAGCGGTGTAGACAGGGACCGAGGGCTTTGCGGCTACAAGTGTGCCAGCCATACCAGTATTGGAAATCAGCAAGATCACTGCGATCAAGGGTAATTTTGTCATAATGTAGGTGCTCCTTTTAAGACTTTAGTGCCTATCGGCAGCGCTGCGCAATATTTAACCTTACATGTTTAAGTCAGTTATTACAGTAAATTACCATTACAATTAAGGCTCACTAAGACTCCTAATGTCCGCAAGCGCGGAGGCGGCACCCAACCCCCAACCTATACCTGCCGAAAATGACTACAAATTCAGGCCTCAAAAAATTTTATATTAAGTGCTCTCTACGCTACAATAATAACATGAAACATGGAGTGCAGCTAATTTTAGGGGGTGCATGGTCAGGGAAAACGGCACGCGCTGAATTCTTGGCCCGTGCTCACGTTCGAGCTTTGTGGATTGGCACAGGCTCACGAGCCCTCCCAGAATTGGATTCCCATATCAAGAGTCTACAAGCTGGGCGTCCGCCGAATTGGGTCCAAATAGATTCACCACTAAACTTGGTTGCGACGCTTCAAGACATCAAGAAACAATTAGATAATTCTTTGTTGGTGATAGATTCCTTCAGCCAGTGGATTTGCAATGAAGTGGCCCATAAGGCCGCTCGCCATGACGACAAGCAATTGATGGACTTATGTAAGTACGAGGCAGAAGAATTTTTTTCAGAAATCGAATCCCTAGCAAAAACCAACTCGATCCTTGTCGTCTCGGCTGATTTTGGACAGTCCCTTCCCCCTCATGACGCAGGTCAGCGTGCCATTCGAATGTGTGTTGGCATGACTAACGCAAGGCTAGGGTCCATTTCAAGCAGCGCCGAATTGATGCAAGCTGGTTTTACAATTCACAAATATCAGCGCATTACCTGAATGTTAATACGCGGGTTAGCCAATGTTTGTTTCCCCAGAAGTTAATGGTCGTTAAAGGTATTCAAAATTACTCCGATAGTTGTGTGGTAATCCTCACACCCTAGGAGTCTTTATGTCGAATTTACTCAGGCCGCAGCCAGATTCTGGACCACGATCCATTCGATTGACACCGCCCGAGAATCTTAAAATACAGGTAAAAACTCTGGGAACAAAACTATCCTTTGACGTACCGATTTCAAATCTCTCCCGAAGCGGAATGTTATTAGAATGGTCTAATAACAAATACGCACTACCATTTATTGAAAACACTTTGGTCGAATTAGAACTCACGACTAAAATTCGTGGAGAACCACGTCGGGTAAGCATTTTGGGTAAAGTCACGAGAAAGTTTGGCGAAGAAGATTCCTCACTTTACGGAATCAAACTCATCCACTCAGGTGAGCAGGATCAATTTGAATGGATGAACCTTTTGACATCAATGGAAAAAAGTTTGCTTTAGAAAGTCGCTTATTGCAAGACCGCGGATATTGCAGAAAAAAATCTGCAAAACGGCAGCAGCAGCCTCAACTTTATTAGTGCAAGAAATGATCAAGGAATTGGCCAATGGCTCAGGAAAAAATAGTCGTGATAGACACCGACACGGCGATGGCCAACTTCACCGTCAAACAGGTGATTGCAATGGGGGTTGAGGAAGTCAAGGTTTCACATGATCCAGACGAAGGGTATCAGGCCATAAAAAGTGGGAATTACACAGCCACTATCATTGATTGGAAATTAAAGGGCCTCTCAAATGGCCTTGCGCTTCTAAGTCGAATTCGTCGCAGTCCTAACTTTAGTTTTTTTCCCATTATTATCTCAACTGGATTCATCGACAAGGAAGACCTAAGAATTATCGCAGACTACCCCTGCACATTTGTCATGGAAAAGCCTCTTACGGCGAAATCCATCGCCGAAACCATGGCAAAACTAAGGCCGATGAGTCAATGGTACACAACCAACAATAAGAATATTAAAGATGCATTTTCGTCTCCGTCCCTAACAGAGGAAAGTGCAAATCAATTAGCCGATTTGCTATCGAATAAAAACTCTGCCTCCATACCACTAGCCATGTTAGTGGCAAAATATTTGATGAAAAATAATTTCGACACTCTCGCACTAAAACTATGTGACAAGCACCTCACACACAATCCACAAAATTTGGCGATCCTTAACTGCAAAATCAAAATTCTCGCCAAAACTGGCGACATGGCTGGCGCGTTGAAACTTATTTCGGCAGCTCAGGCACTGTCGCCACATAATCTGGAGCGACTATGCTTGTTGGGAGAAATACAAATCTCCCTAAATAATCCCGAGGCAGCCATTACAAGCTTTCAAAAAGCTTTGGCCGTCGAACCAATGGACACAAAAGCCAAAGTCGGCATGGTGATGGCTAGCGAACTAAGTAGTGGCACGCTTTCTAAGAGTGCTGATGGCTCCTCAATTGCAAAGATGATGAACAACCTCGGGGTCCAATTAGCAGCCAGCGGGCACTACCCAAAAGCCATCAAGTACTACATGTTAAGCTTTGCGTTTATCGGATCGCAAGAACTACAAACTCGCGTCAGCTTCAACATGGGATTATCTTTCAAGAAATGGTCAAAACTACCCCAAGCAAAATTCTGGTTTCAAAAATCCTTGGTATTATCTTACGGTGCGTTTTCAAAAGCGTTAAAGCATCTTGAGGGACTTGAACATATCCATGCTCGGGCAGGATTTGAGAGCAACGAACCAC
Source organism: Oligoflexales bacterium (assembly GCA_947476525.1). GTDB lineage: Bacteria > Bdellovibrionota_B > Oligoflexia > Oligoflexales > RGVZ01 > CAMDKS01. The sequence continues at coordinate 15,437 of CANJQY010000026.1, read as the reverse complement.
GCAAAGAGAAGGCGGTAGTCCCATTTTCCTCAGCTGCACCTGAAAAAAAAAAATCCGCAGCGGATGATATATTCTTAGAAATCAGTCCTAGCCCGACTCCTGAGGCCGATCAAATTGACTCTTACGATGCCGTTTTCGAAGAGGCAAGCATCGCCATTTCAACCGAGGCGGCCGCACCTCAAACCCCTGAGAGCGCCAAATCTCAGGCGGACTTCAAAAATTTAGTCGAAAAGCTTGAGAGCATTACGAGCTTTGACCTGGACATCGACAGCGAATAGACAGAGTTTTTGTCACTTTGGCCGGCGCGAAATATCCACCAACAAACAGAACTTTGCGAAAATAAAGTTGCATTAAGCCACTCCTCTTCGTAATCTCCGTAAAAACTCAAACCTTGGAGGTGCTTCATGCCGTTTTCTATTAACGTTTGGATCCCATTTTTATTGTTCTTCGCATTTCCTATTTTAGCGCAGGCCGAAGAACTTGCGCCTTCAAATAAAAAGATGGCCGCTGACGTTGACCATTGTCATGATGGCGACACCTGCACCGTCGTTCTCGCCTCGGGGCTTTCGTTTAACGTGCGCCTTGCGGGCATCGACGCGCCCGAGGTTGGGCGATACGGAAAGGCCTCTGCTGAGGGACAGCCAATGGGATGGGCCTCTCGCGATGCGTTAATTCATCTCGTCGTCAACAAGAAAAATACATTTCTCAGGCAAATAGACCTAGATCGCTATAACCGGCCAGTCATGGAAATATTTGTTGCTGGGGAGCTGATCAACGTAAAAATGCTTGAAATCGGCATGGCAGAGCGATACACAGGAAAAACAAAAGGAATTGACTCCGCAAAATATGAACTTGCGGAAACCAACTCAAAAAAAGGTAAATTAGGCATTTGGAGTATACCACATTATGTATCACCTAAAAACTGGCGTCACGAGGTCAAAAAATGAACTTGCCAACTAAATCAAGTGAACAAAGCGCAAACATCGAGCGCTTAGTGAAGTGCCCATCGTGTTCGGTATCTGCAGTATACGGCCCATCCAACCTGTTTAGGCCCTTTTGTTCTGACCGCTGCAAAACTGGTGACCTTGCGGCTTGGGCCAGCGAAACGTACACGGTCCCCGTATCGGACGTCACCAGTGATGGCGAGGAGAGCGTCGGTGATGCCGCCGACGAGTGAAGGCATAAGGTGGTTTGAGGGTTTTAATCGCTGATTTATTGCACGACTAGTGATTTGCGCGACAACACCCCAAATTCGGATGGATAAGAAGGGAGTTTCTCGATATATTGCCTTGTCCTCGATACATTGCCAGTAGATTTTTTTGCAAAAAGTCTAAAAACATCTGAGCCGAGAAGCCGCCGCAAATGTCTCACTTTTTTGGAGAAACCGTCTTGCAATCCCAACGAACCCTCGACAAATTGGAATGGTCTCTTCTCACCACGCGCCTGTCAAACTTCGCAACCACAGACGAGGCGCAAGAAAACTGCCGAGCTTTACTCCCAAACCGAAATCGAGACGCCATTTCACAACGCTGGACCGACGTCACGTCCCTTCGCGACATCGCGCGGGCCGGCTACCGCGCCCCCATTGGCTCCTTAAAAAATCCGCGCCAGCCGTTTAAGGGTGCAGAAAAAGGACAAATTTTAGAGGGCCCCGACCTGCGACTTATTTGTGACGTGCTTATTTCAACCAAAAAGGTGTTGGCTTTCGCGGGAAATTTCACCGCCAAATCTCCAATTCTCCAAACCATCCGCGCCGCACTGTCTCCTCTTCCCCCGCTACTAAACGCCATCGAAAAGGCCGTGGGAATCGATGGCTTATTGTTAGATAATGCATCGGATGAACTCTCTCATATTCGCTCTCAAAAAACCTCGCTGCGAAAGCGGATTGAGGAAACCATCACCAAAATCATGCACGAACCCGGCGTATTAGAATATCTTCAAGATGATTTCTACACGGTGCGCCACGATAAATACGTCATCCCGCTTCGACTCGATGGCCGCGGTCGCGTCAAAGGGATTATTGTCGACACCTCGGAGTCAGGACAATCGTTGTTTTTAGAACCTGCTGCAATTGCCACGTTAAACTTCTCCCTGCATGAACTTGACCTCGCAGAAAAACTAGAAATCATCAGGATTTTCAGGACTCTAAGCACCACAGTTGCTCGCGATCTCGACGCGATTAAACTAAATTACAAGTCCCTTATTGATCTCGACATGTTAACGGCCGAAGCCGTCCTTGCCGTTGAAATCGATGCCGGCGCAGTGACGCTTTCTGAGACGCCATGCTTGTCTCTCATTGAAGCGAGACATCCATTGATAAAGACTCCGAGTGGCAACACCGCCGAACCCAACACGATCGCACTGGGAGATGTTGCGGGGACCAAGCAGAGCGTGCTCATTGTTTCTGGACCAAATGCCGGGGGCAAAACAGTGGTCTTAAAAACAACAGGCCTCCTTCACTTGATGGCCCGAGCTGGACTGCTTATTCCTGCAGATCCCAATTCAAAAATGTACTTATTTAAGACGATCCATCTTGAAATGGGCGACGGCCAAAATATCACCGCAAATTTATCGACCTTTAGCGGGCATCTCCTTGGTCTAAAGCCAATTCTTGAGGGCGCAACGGCTGACGACCTTGTGCTGTTGGACGAACTTGCAACGGGAACGGAGCCACTAGCTGGCGCCGCCATTGCTCGATCCGTGCTCGAACATTTGGCCCAAACAAAAGTCACGACCATTGCCACCACGCACTTTGATGGCTTGAAAGGAATGGCTATCGGCGACACGAGGTATCGCAATGCCTCGATGGAATATGCGGAAGCGACCTACCGGCCAACATATCGCCTCATACTAGACGTTCCCGGCCAGAGTTACGGCCTTGAACTCGCCACGCAAATGGGAATTCCTTCACCTATTATTGAGCGGGCCCGAGCCCTCCGCGGGCAAAGCCATACCGCCCTTGACGAAGCTGTTTCAGCGCTGCAATCGGCTAGGGTTGAGGCCGTAAATTTGAAGCGCCAACTAGACAAAGAAATATTGGAGGCCCAATCTATGAAAGCTCGTTGGCAGGAAGAGTGCCGACTGCTAGAAGAACAGAGAGCCAAAGCATCACGCAGCGTGGCCGCAAAATTGGAGACTGAAGTGGATTCCATGCGCTCTCAATTTGAAAACAAATCAAGGGAGCTCCGTGACGTTGTTAAAGAAGTTAGAACTGGCGGAGCAGACCCAAAAACCGCGTTTGATAAAAAGCGCGAAGTCGAGGAACACCTTCGAAACATCGAGTCTAGCATGTCGCAAATGGCGAACAGCGGTGCGAAAACAGAACTGCCAGGAACTCCCTTGGCGAAAGAAGATTTGTGCGTGGGCCTAAACGTTTATGTTTTACCCTTGAAGCGCGAAGGTGTCATTGCCAAGGTGGGCGCCAGTGTTGGTGATCCCATTGAAGTCCAAGTTGGAATCGTCAAGGTTCGGATGGGTTTACTGGACCTTCGCAAAACTCGGGGCGAGGTCAAATCACTTATTCACACGCCTAAAGCATCGCGATCTTCGCCGGTCGTTAAACCTGCGGTACCAGAGTTCGTGCCGCAATCGGAAAACAACACGATAAGCCTGCGCGGAGCCGACGTCGCTTCCGCACTGGAAAAATCATTATCTTTTATCGACAAATGCATGCTCGCAGGAGAACTTTACGTTGTGCTAATTCACGGCAACGGAGGAGACCGATTAAAATCGGCAATCCGCACGATGCTCCGCGACAACTGCCCCTACAATATTTCTTTTCGCTCGGGCGAGGCCGGCGAGGGTGGCGACGGTGTAACCATTGTATCCATAGGTCATCATTAAGTGTTGGGCCTTAATTTTTTCGGCATTCTCAGTTTCGGTGGGCATTTTGAGGGTATTCTGCTCAATGTGAATGGGCAAAACTCAAACGCCGAACGACATCCAACCACCTAATATCAAACAGATATACCTTGTCATTTAATATAATTTCTAAAAAATGCAATTTTTAATAGCTTATTAACACAACACAGTATACAATATGACTTCAATATCTGCTAAGGAGATGAGCCTGCTGTTCATTTTTTGATGCAGAAAACAATACAGAGGTTATTTTTTATGGGCAAGAAATTGTATGTCGGCGGTCTCTCTTACAACACAACTGATCAAGGTCTACACGACGTGTTTTCACGCGTAGGCACAGTTGAAAGCGCAAAAGTCATCACTGACCGTGAGACAAACCGCAGCAAAGGTTTCGGATTCGTCGAAATGTCGACTGATCAAGAAGCACAAGCAGCAATCCAAAAATTCAATGGCGCTGAAGTTGATGGTCGTAAATTGACTGTTAACGAAGCTAAGCCACAAGCTCCTCGCGAAAATCGCGGCGGCGGCGGCGGCGGCGGCGGCGGCGGCGGCGGCGGCGGCGGTCGTAACCGTTGGTAGTCTAAGCTCTGCTTTGCACTGCTAGAGTTTTATTTGACAAATGACCGAGCTAAACTCAACTCCAGTTTTCTGGAACAGAGGTTTAGTTCGGTCATGTTTTTATAGGTGCCTCATGCGGAAAATATTTCGAGATCCATTCAGTGGACTTTCACACATATTAGGCGCCCTCTTGGGGGTGGCCGGTCTACTCTATTTAATTCGCCGCTGCCTTGCCACTGGTGATTTCGCGTCATCAATACCATTTGCCATTTTCGCCGTTAGCGTCATTTTAATGTACACATCCAGCGGCGTCTACCATCTTGTGCACGCATCTGAATCGACGATTAAACGGCTTCGCCGAATTGATCACACTATGATTTTCATATTAATCGCAGGCAGCTACACACCATTCTGCCTAGTGGCACTCAAAAACTCTAACGGCCTGCCGTTGATGGTGGCCATTTGGGGAATTGCATTTGCTGGATTTGCGGTGAAAATTTTTTGGATGCATGCGCCACGTTGGCTTTCCACTGGACTATATTTGGTTATGGGATGGCTCGCACTACTGGTGTTATCCCCACTTTCTCGAGCGTTAACCAGCCAAGGACTTGCATGGCTTTTTGGAGGCGGACTTTTCTATTCCGTTGGCGCGGTAATCTACGCGGTCAAGCGTCCAAATCCGTATCCCCCCCATTTCGGGTTTCACGAAATTTGGCACCTGTTTGTTCTCGCCGGTACGATGTGCCACTTTTTCAGCGTCGTCACCCTACTCTAAACTCCGGTATTTTCCACAACAGTCATTTCGGCAGCGGTAAGTGAAAATTGCGCGCTGGCAAGGTCCGCTTTCATATGCTCGCTGTTGCTAGTCCCGGTGAGCGGGCACATTCCAATTTGTTGGGCGAAACGAAAAACAATTTGCTCAGCTCCTGTCTTATATTTCTCGGCCAACTTAACAATTGCACCCGACGTCAACACTTGTTGATTCGCGGTCAACAGAGAAAAACCTTGGTAGATAATATCATTTTTCTTACAAAAACGCCTAACATCGCTATCCCACCTTGTCACTGCGTAACAGCGATTTTGGACAAATTTTGGCTTCACTTTAGCAAACTCGAAAAGCAATTCTAGTTGCTGCAATGAGACGTTACTCACTCCTAATGTGCGCGCTATTTTTTGATCGTGCAGCAACTCCATCGCTCGCCACACCTCCTTATCCTCGGGATAGATGTCTCGTTGAGCGACGGGGCCATGGAGTATATAAGCGTCCACATAATCCGTATGTAGGTGCTCGAGGGAGCTGGCAAATGACTGCTCCACCTGCTTCGACAACGACGCCGCCGGGTCATATGGAAGTCGATGATCTTGCCCCCGTTGATAAGTAAATTTTGTTTGGATAAATAGTTCTTCACGATAAACCTGCCCCGCAACGATAGCCGCTTGAATGGCTTCACCCATTCCCGCTTCAAAATAATGTTTGCGTTGGTTTGCCGTGTCAAACTCGCGAAAACCAGCGTTCAAAGCTGTCGTCACGAGAGAACTAGTGCGCCCTTCTTTCCAAGCCGTACCATACATAAATTTTGGGATGATATTCATGTGCTCCTCGCCTTCAATTTATTATACACGTTTTAGAACACTTTCGCTAAAAAACAGCTCTGACCCCTCGACTCTGCAAAACTCGGCCTACCATCGTCGCCATTAACGCCTCTAGGGCGAGCTGCACCTCAGGCCCCTCGATCACACCCAATGACCTTGCGATGGCCTCAATCGTGGCGAGTCCTCCCTCTTTGTTCTCGTTACGAACGCCATATTTCGAACTGACCCCGGTTGGGAGCGTCACTTGAGGAACGTTCACCAAAAATGGATCTCTTCTGCGCATTTTGGAAGTCTGTCGCCAATTTCCATCAGGCACAATCAAGGTACATGGTCGCGCCATTTTTTTTACGAATCCCTCATCTAATAAATCGGCTTCTGGCGACGGATACAGAACTAAAACTGTGCCTTGCGCCTGAACGTGCTCCTGGAGGTCATAGGGTTTATCAATGTCTCCACGGACTAGGATGGCGCTGTTTTCCAGTGCTTGACAGGCCAGTCGGCCTGTGTTGGTTGGCACTTGTATTTCACGCTTACTGGTCAGCACTATTATTTTTGTGGAGAGAGATATTTTGGGGATGAGAGTGCAGATGCACAGATCTACCTTCATGAGGCAGTGGACACAGCGTTCATCATATTTTTTGCGAACACTCATTTTTTGTCTCGTTGTCGGGGCTCAAAAAAAGTACTATTTATCTAAATAGAAACCAGGGAACAATAAATCACTATTTGACTATTATTTTGACTATTATTTTGACTATTATTTTTGGTATCGTTTCAGTATCTTACGAGTCGGACAAGAAATTAAATGCCTCCTAGGAAAAACGAGCTATGAATCAATCCACAAATCAAGGCGTAAAACAATTCACGGCTCGCGAATTTCACGCACACCTTTATTACGGCCCACACAATTTACCTGAAGCAAAATGGCTAGCCACTAAACTTCGCGCTGAACTAGGGCTGATGACAGGCTTTATGCATCAACAACCCATCGGCCCGCATCCTGTTTGGAGCTGCGGCGTCCACTTTCCCGTGGAAAAATTTGCAACGGTCGTACAGTGGCTGATGTTTAATCGGGGCACTCTGGATATTTTGGTGCATCCAGACACGGGCGACGACATGGTCGATCATTCGGCTCATGTCGTTTGGCTTGGGCGGTCGTACGACCTAAAAATGGATGCCTTCACGACTGCGTTAAAGTGAATTCATTTCGAACTTTAGTAAATAATATCATATTATTACAATATTTTTAGACAATCCCAGCCGAATCCATTAACTTCCCCTTGGAGTCACTCACTCCTTGCTCTACTAGGCACTCGGAAGTATCATTGCCAACTCACAATTAACCTGCGTGGAGGCCATTAAACATGCAAATGAACGCCGATGTCATAACAAAAAAACTTCTTGAATCTTTTCCCGACGCGAAAGTGAAAGCCTCTGACATGACGGGCGGCGGTGACCATTGGCAGGTAGCCATCGAGTCCACTCAGTTCACTGGTAAATCCCTTGTAGAGCAGCATCAACTAGTCTACAAAGCGCTTGGCGATTGGATGAAAAAGGAAATTCATGCATTAGCGCTGACGACCAAGGCCATTTAACGTGACCGAAAATGATTCTAAACACGCGGAGTCGGTCGGCCTTTGGGCTGGGACTCTATCCGTCACCGAGCTAGGGCTTGGCTCGTTGCTGCACGCCCTGCATGTTCCGCTCACGGGCTCCCTACTTTCGCTCAATCAAGGATTATTTTTATCGCGTATCACTCGAATAAATTCGTTGCAGACGAACGACAAACAACACGGCAAGACACTACCTTTTGAAATTTCATCGGTTACCGCCATCCTCAAGTCGCTGTCGCCGGTCGGAAAACGCCTGACCCCGATGCTTGCCATTGCCGCCCAAGGTTCCTTATTTACCGCAGGCACAGTGTTACTAGGCCCAAACCTTTTAGGCGTCCTTGTTGGCTCACTGCTACTCTCAATGTGGGCCGTTGCGCAGCCAGCGTTACTCGCAGGAATAATGTTTAAAGCTCTATCCGGCACCGAACAAACTAAAATTGTTGGCGCCTGGCACAAGATGCTTTCCGGTATCGATTATTTTTCCAGTTTTAGTATTGCCGACGCCGTCCTCGTTTTCCTGTCGATAAAATTTGTAATCGCCGGAGCACTGGCATGCTTTGCCTGGTATTCTCCGGTCAACCGTCCAGACTCCATGTGGGCTAAATTAGAACGACGCTTCATCGTGTCGTTCAACAGAAATATTATTTCTTCTCGCCTTGAAACCACCGAGGTCGAGGCCAATTCCATTCTGCAGTCGATGCGCCTTGCGGCAAACGATTTTAAAAATCCCATGCTTTGGATCTCATTAGCCCTGCTCGTTGGACTTTCCTACTTTCTCGACTCGCAATGGGTGCCCGCCATTTGGATCGGGATGAGATCTCTTGCGGCCGTCTATATTTTCTATGTGGCTTTACGAATGGTACCGTGGACTAAAATTCTCAATTCTCAAAATAAAAATACAGCCGCTCTGCGCGCCGCCTTGAACGTCGTTCGCCAGAAATCCGATTCCGATCCAGCGACCGTGCAAAAAATCAAGGACGGCCGCACTATTTGTGCGGCGAATCCAATACCCACGTTTGACGAGGAGCTCAAATGATTGCTAAAACTCGTGACACGGTCATCTTTTCACTGAACGGCCAAGTAACCAAGGTTGGTGGGGACGACGCCTTCATGACCTTGGCTGAATGGTTGCGAAAAAGGGCGCTACTCACCGGCACCAAAATAGTTTGTGCTGAGGGAGACTGCGGTGCTTGCACCGTGGTGCGAGGTTTCGAACCCCGAAACTCCAAGAAAAAACCTGTTTTTGCTGCCATGAATTCCTGCATAACGGCTGTCGCCCAAATGGATGGCAGCCATCTTGTTACGGTTGAAGGCCTCAAGGCTGACGGTGAACTTGCGCCCGCCCAAGAGGCTATGCGCGCTTGCCACGGCTCTCAGTGTGGATATTGCACGCCAGGTTTTGTGATGGCCATCACGGGCGCCCTAGAAGTCCTACCTAACCTAGACCGAAAAACCGCAGCCAATTACTTAACCGGAAATCTATGCCGATGCACGGGCTACAGCCCCATCCTCGACGCGGCCCAGTCGGTTGTCAGATCTCCAAAACATAGTTTGGCGGCTCGCTACCTCAGCCCTACAATCGTAAAACAATTACGTGATTTAACTAATATTCCACTTGAGGTGCGCGGCAGCCTCTTAGGGAGCAGTCACTTAGGCAGCAAAACAAACACCACGGCCGAAAATAATCGCCCGGTTTTCTATGCCCCGACTACCCTCCTCGAAGCCTGCAAAGCGGCTGCAAAAAACAAGAATGCACGCCTCGTCGCGGCCGCCACTGACGTCGGCGTCCAAGTCAACAAGGGCAAAGCACTCGCCCCGTTCATCATCAGCCTTCAACACCTTGCGGAGCTCTACACTGTTTTGTCAAAGGGCACTTCGCTGTTGGTTGGAGCTCGCGTAAATTTAACCCAGCTGCGCAGCGCCGTTGCTAAGTCCATTCCTGAATTTGCAAAATTTCTTGATATTTTTGCGTCACCACAAATCAAGAACGTGGCAACACTAGTTGGAAATTTAGCGAACGCCTCACCCATCGGCGACACACTTCCTTTTTTGCTTGCAACAAACGCCGTGGTTCATACCGCACGATACGCACAAGGAAAAATAAATCGCAGGAAAATATCCATCCAAGATTTTTTCATAGCCTACAAAAAACTTGCTCTAGCTTCAGGCGAAATTATCACTGCCGTGGAAATTCCGACTGGAAAACCCTTTAGAAACCTACGGTTATACAAAGTATCGCAGCGTAAAGACTTGGATATTTCCGCGGTCAGTGCCGCCCTTAATATCGACGTCAGTACGTCGGGAAAAATATCCGCAGCAAGTCTCGCCTTTGGCGGCGTCGCGGCAACCCCAATTCGACTAGGAAAAGTCGAAAGATACCTTATTGGAAAAGCACCGTCACACGAACTCTTTGATGCGGCTCGGGCGATGATCGATAGTCAGTTAATGCCACTGTCGGACGCTCGAGGATCTGATATTTACCGCAGGGTATTGATTGCAAATATTTTCCAACGGTATGTCCACACGACCCTAGGTACGCCAGCGGGGGCCTCCTCCCTCGGGCCTTGTAGGCTTACCGATGAACTAATTAATAGCGATGCATCCTCTGGACCAGCCAACACCCAAAAGGCCTTCACCTCTCGCATCGCCACTGGTGGGCCATCATGAAACACGCTTCACCCCCCCACGACTCCTCCATCACACACGTCACCGGCGAGTCCGAATATGTGGACGACCGAACGATGCTCGCTGGCGAATTGTTTGTCGGCTGTTTTTACTTAAAAGTCGCCCATGCAGAAATCGACGCTATAGACACCTCTGCTGCCTTAAAAATCCCTGGGGTGGCCGCGATTGTAACCGCCAAAGATGTTGCGCACAATGCCTGGGGACCGATTTTTCAAGATCAACCGATAATTGCCGACAAGGTCACGGAATTTGCCGGAGAAGTCTTAGCTGTCGTCGGTGCCACGACTCCGGAAGCACTTCGCAGAGGTCTTGCGGCCATCAAAATTCGGCACCGCACTCGTCCTGCAATACTCACCATCGGCGAGGCCATCACTCGAAAATCTTTTATCGGCGGTGAACGCTTTATCAGACGTGGTGACGTGGATAAGGCTCTCAATGACGCACCGCACCGCATGTCAGGAAAACTTGTGATCAAAGGCGCTGATCACTTCTACCTAGAAAATCAGTCGGCGGTGGCCTACCCAAAAGAAGCGGGCCAAATGGAAGTGCACTCCTCCACTCAGCACCCAACCGAGACGCAGCATGTAGTTGCGGAGGCTCTAGGAGTCAATTTTAGTGATGTCGTTTGTATCGTAAAACGCTTGGGAGGAGGATTCGGCGGTAAGGAATCGCAGTCGAGCCCGATCGCTGCCTATGCGGCCTTGGTCGCCAACAAAACCAAACGTGCTGCCCGCATCGTCCTGACAAAAGATGACGACATGATCATGACAGGAAAAAGAAATCCTTTTGAAATTCATTACGAAGTCGGATTCGACAAAAAAGGAAATATTCTGGCTCTTCGCTCTCGACTATATTCGGACGGGGGTGCCTATGCAGATCTTTCCACGGCCATCATGGAAAGAGCGATGTTGCATTCTGATAATGCCTATTTCATCGCAAATGTAGAAGTGATCGGTCAAGTTTGCAAAACAAACTGCCATCCACACACTGCATTCCGAGGCTTTGGAGGACCAAAAGGCGTCGCGGTGATCGAAGGAATTATAGAAGATATCGCCCGAGAACTAAAATTAGATGCCTTAGACATTCGCAAATCCAACGTATACCGCGAGGGCCACGACGTCACCCATTACGGCCAGGTGGTCGAAAACAACAGGCTACCAAGTCTATTCAATGAACTCGAAAAAACGTCTGACTACCGCCGCCGCAGATCCGACATTTCACTTTTTAATCACAACGTGCTGACCGCAACCAACCGATTTTCGCCGGGTGCGGAAACTCTCAGGGGCCTGTCGATGACAGCGGTTAAGTTTGGCATTTCATTCACGACGAAATTTCTGAATCAAGGAAACGCTCTGGTGCAGGTTCATCGCGACGGATCCATTCAAGTTTCCACCGGAGCCGTTGAAATGGGCCAGGGCGTGAACACACGCATTGCCATGTTAGTCGCCGAAGAATTCGGGGTATCATTGGACACAATCCGGGTGATGACGACCTCCACGGAAAAAAACGCCAACACCTCCCCTACTGCGGCCTCCACCGGCACAGATATCAACGGTGCTGCAGCAGTCCTCGCCGCCCAAAAAATCAAACAGCGACTCTCGGCCCTTGCCCTCAAACTTGCAATTATTTCTCCCGAAAATTGGCCTTCAAAAACTGCGGGTCTGGGCTCCTTCCCCGAAATTGAGATTGATACCCTCGACGATTCCCCCGGCCTCACGGATTTTTCCGGCAATAAAATTGTGATCCCCAGGCGCAAGCTGTCCAATGTTAGCTCCAACAATACGGCCACTGGCCAATTAAAAAATGCGGAAAGATTCTCAATATCTTTCCCACAATTAGTGAACGAAGCCTATTTAAGCCGAATCTCCTTGGGCGAATACGGCCACCACCGCACTGAAAATCTTGGATTTAACAAACTAACAGGTCAAGGCCAGGCCTTCCAATATTTTTCCCAGGGCGCGGCCCTAAGCGAAGTCGAGGTCAACAGGCACTCCGGAGAAATTAAAGTGCGCCGCGTCGATATTTTAATGGACGTCGGACGCCCGATCAATGAAAGCCTTGATATCGGACAGGTATCCGGGGCATTTGTGCAAGGTATGGGCTGGGTCACAACAGAAAATCTTGTGTACGACAACGAAGGTTATTTATTATCGCACTCCCCAAGCACGTACAAAATACCGAGTGTTCAAGATACGCCTCGAGAGTTCAACATTACGCTAGACCACAACCCCGGTAACAAAGCGAATATTCGTGGCACGAAGGCCGTGGGTGAACCCCCCTTGCTGCTAGCCATTTCCGTGTGGTCAGCCGTCAAGGACGCTATCCGCTACGTCTCAGAACGAGATGCGGACCATTTAGCTTTCAATCGCACCCACCTCCTTCCAATTCCAGCGACCGCGGAACAAACTCTTCGCCATTTGGACCCACACCTATTCACTGCACCTGTCATCAAGTAAGCAAAACTATTTTATTAGGGGTTTCTAGTTCCATGCTTTTTAACGACGTCATTCAAATCTGCCAGAATCTTAACTTAACGGGCACACCTTATGCGGTGGTGACGATAGTAAAGATTGATGCTCATGTTCCACAGGAAGTTGGCGCTAAGATGATCGTAACCCTAGACGGTCTCTATGCGGGAACCATCGGCGGTGGAAAAATTGAGGCAAAGGGAATTTTGCTTGCTGTTGAGCAAATTACGTCCGGAAAATCGTCAGCGGCGATGCACCGAATCGACCTAAATCAAGACTTGGGAATGATTTGCGGCGGCGTAGCCACATTGTTTATTGAGTATGCCAATTTTGCTTCGTGGACGATTGCCGTTTATGGCGCGGGGCACGTGGGGCAAGCACTAGTCAACCTTTTCAGCACGTTTTCATGCCAATTAATTTCAGTCGACTCTCGAGAAGAATGGCTGGCAAAAATTCCAGAGCACCCGCGGCTAAAGAAAATTTTAAGCGCAACTATGGCTGAGATCCCAGGCACGCTACCCAAGGACACGTACCATGTCATCGCCACCCAAGGCCATATATTCGATCTTGTGGTACTGCGCGAGGTTTTAAAAATGGGGACCGCATCATACATCGGGGTAATCGGCAGCACAGTCAAAGCAAAAACGATCCGTGCGACTTTAATGAAGGAAGGATTTACGGAAGCGGATACAAAATCATTCTATTGCCCGATGGGTCTTCCCATCGGCAACAACACCCCCGCCGAGATTGCGGTCAGTATTGCTGCACAAATCTTAGAAAAACGGCAATAAATCACGTTTCGTGCTATAGTTAGAATCTGGCGATAGTAATCGGGGCACATGCTCCGAATTTGACGACCTCCTACGGAGTCTAATTTGACACAAGCTCTCAAATTTGAAAAATCGCAAACGGCCGAAGCGGCTGCGCCAATCCTGCTTCGTGACGGTGCGAAAATTCAAACCTGGGTTCATCCGGGCAACGGCACACCTTTAGTATTTTTACACGGGCTAGGCAGCTCCACGAGCCACTGGAAATATCAATTAGCTCACGCCCAATCTATGAAACGCCTGACCATTCATTTGGATTACCGTGGGCATGGAATCTCGACTTTAGGCGATGCCCTACGCCCGCTGACCATCACAACCCTCAGTCACGATCTGCGTGAGGTGTTAGACCAGTTATCCATTGAAACCTCTGTCATTTTAGGTCAGTCGATGGGGGGCACCATTGCGCTTCAATTTGCCCATGACCATCCAAATCGATGTGCAGGCCTCGTCATCCAAGGCGCCGCCGGTCGCAACCCATACGCCACGATGAGTATCGGAGACTCTGGCCGAGCCGCCATAAAAATGATGATTGGCCTCAACAAAATTTCCCCCAAATGGGCCCGCATGATGAACAAGGCCGCGAGCCATGCCCCATTGGTCATGCGAGAGCTGATTCGTCGCAATAGGTTTAATCCAGCCCTTGCAAGAAACGAGGAAATCGAAAATTACATCCAACATTTTTTTGCGACAAATCCCAACCTCTTCTACGAATTGGCGGAAGATCTACAAGATTTTGACATTAGCAAAATGGATCACTTAATCAACGTTCCTGCCCTTATTATCGCTGGTGCTTTGGATAAAATGGTGCCTTTAGACGAGTGCAAATGGCTGGCAAAAAGACTGCCTCAGGCCGAACTCGAAATCATCGCCCACGGGAGTCATTGCCCACAAATGGACGATCCCACATACGTCAATCAACGAATTCACCGTTTTTTGGAGACCTATCATTTCTGAAATTCTAGTCTGGCGAGTGTTATAGACGCAGTAGCGCAGTCACATGGAAACGATTGATTAATGAAACAATTTTTGCTACCGTGGCAGGGTGTAATATTTACAAATGCCTTAGTTGTTTCAAATGACACGTTTTTTTTTCTCATTGGTCAATATTTTAAAATTAATAACTTTTTAAAAGGAATAAAACATGAAATTAATACTTGGATTTTTGGCTTCAACTCTTATTTCTAGCGCTTCTTTTGCTAAAACCTGCGATGTCGCCATCGAGGCCACTGACGCCATGAGTTACAACACGAAAGTCATTACAGCGACTGGATGCTCTGAAGTCAAAATCACACTAAAGCACGCAGGCAAGCTGCCAAAGGCGGCAATGGGTCATAATTTGGTTGTAGCCGCTGAAGCAGATATGAAAGCCATCGTTGCGGCCGCCGCAAAATCAAGCTTCGCAAAAGACTACTCTCCCGGTACTGAGCACGTCATTGCAGCAACTAAATTACTTGGCAGCGGTGAATCGGCCACGATTACGATCTCCACAAGCAAATTTAAAAAGGGCACAAAATATAAATTCTTCTGCACGTTCCCAGGCCACAGTTCGATCATGGTGGGTGACGTAGTATTGTAACTCGCTAAAAAAGGATAAAATATGAAACTTAATTTGCGATTTTTGTTCCTGTACTACCGCTTTATTATGCTGTCCGCTTAAAACTGGTGATAAGACCTTCCACTTCAGGCATCTTGGAGTATCGAATCGCGGGAATTAGGGTCTGTCGACTTTCTAGCTGGATGACTTTAGTCGGTGTTTTACCGTTGATTCCTTGGTGCGGACGGCGTCCGTTAAAATATTCCTGATAGCAAATGGACAATCGTCGAATACCAGC
>CANJQY010000025.1 GCA_947476525.1 Oligoflexales bacterium | reverse complement strand
CGGGCAAACGGCTTAGAGTTATATCCAGGAATGGAATTAGGACAGTCGGCGGTCACCAACGGAACTCGTGTTCTAATCACAAATCCTGTTAGCTTAATGAGTAGATAAATTAATCTTGAATGTCATCGGCAAAGTATATGGTCCCAGTGCCCCTATACTACTACTTTATTATGCTGCCATCCTTCCTCAAAAAGAAGGGCCGATGATCCCTAATGATCTAGCCCAGATGCGTAACCAGACATTCGAGAAATTGGTCGGCCATCATTGGCCGCACTTTGCAACCATCTAATATCTATAGCTGTTAAAAGTACAGTCCTTCGCCCGGAGTCTCATCTTATATTTTTAAAAAAATATAGTATTATTAGATAGAAATGGTTCTCAATCGGCATCCTCTTGCCGATTGAGAATAAAATACGGCAATAAGGTGCCGATTATGTCGGGCTTAAAACGGACGAGAGGTGAGTTATGTTTCCAAGAAAACTGGTCTTAACAACCTTGCTTAACGATGCAAATTATTTTTTATTTGGCCCTCGTGCGACAGGAAAATCTTCTTTAATTCAAGAAGAACTAAAAGACGCACTTGTGATCGATCTTCTTGACGATGATGTCTACGAGGAACTTTTAAAAAGGCCCACAAGCTTATCCGCAAGACTCAAAAATCCCCAACAAATCGTGGTGATTGACGAGATCCAAAAACTTCCGAAGTTACTTGACGAAGTCCATCGCCTTATTCAAAAAAAAAACATCCGCTTTCTTTTGACCGGTAGCTCCGCGAGAAAGCTCAAACGCGAAGGCGCAAACATGCTGGGCGGGAGAGCTCGAGAGATTCACATGCATCCTTTGAGTTTCTCGGAGATCCCAAGATTTAACCTTATTCGCTATCTAAATTATGGCGGATTGCCCTTAGTCTATCTATCAAAGGAACCTGCGCTTGATCTAAAAGCATACGTTCGAACTTATTTGGCCGAGGAGATTAAAGCAGAGGCTGCGGTGCGGAATTATGAGCGCTTTGTTCGGTTTTTAGAGACTATGGCGCTTTCAAATGGGCAAGAAATAAATTACGCGACTTTATCTAGCGACTCAGGTGTGCCGGCTCGGACGATTGAAAGCTATATAGAAGTTCTAAAGGACACTTTGGTTGGTTTTGAGCTCGTACCATTTACAAAAACCGTAAAAAGAAAAGCTGTGACAAGGTCAAAATTTTACTTTTTTGACACGGGAGTTGCAAATTTTCTCTCCGAGCGCTTGCCACTCGCTGAAAATCACTCCGAGATTGGAGCTTCTTTCGAACAATTTATGATTCTCGAGATTCGCGCCTATATCTCATATAGTCAAAAAAATGAAAGTTTGTCTTATTGGAGGGTGAAAGATTGTGAAGTTGATTTGATCGTCGGCAAAAAACTTGCTCTGGAATTTAAAATGTCGAAGGTGGTAAAAAATCAATTTTTTCGAGGGCTCAAAGCGCTAAAGGAGGAAAATTTAGTTCAAAAATTTCTATTGATTGGTCGATTCTCACACGAAGGGGTCCACGACAGCGGAATATCATATATGCCGTATGACGTGTTCCTGAATAAGTTATGGGCGGGCGAATTGTTTTAACTTTGGCTCTTGTTGAGCAACGGGAAAACGGCTTAGAGTTATATCCAGGAATGGAATTAGGACAGTCGGCGGTCACCAACGGAACTCGTGGCCTAATCACAAATCCTGTTACCTCTATTTGTCCTAGTTCTCTTTAAAGCAGCCTAGGAATTTCGGACACCATATAGAATGGCACTGATAAAATTTGTCCTTCGAGCTCAAGGGGTCTCGAAGAAACTCGCAGCCCAAGGGGCGTTTTTTTCTCTTGCATAAACAGGTGAAGGGATTTTAAACGCCCTGATTTTCCAGACTTTACTTCCAGGGGGATCACTTTGCTATCAATGATCACTACATAATCGACCTCGGCCTGACTGTTCAAGGCAGACCTTTCCCAATAGGCTAGCCAAGCAGGTTCATATTGTGGAGACAAAGCAACAAGTTCTTGCCCGACAAATTGTTCTGCGATGGCGCCACGGTAAATTCCCGTAATATCCTCATCTTTACTTGGAGTCATGGGACCACCTAGGGATGCCTGCATAATTCCAATATCGTGCAAAATTATTTTCCCGGGTCGATCTTTGGCGTGTGCCGCCAATGGCAGACCGTCACCTGTCACAGAGTGTACCCGATGGATTAGACCGGCCCACTCCAATTGTTCCAACGCTGTTTTTATATTCAAGGCCCGTGCGTCCCGGTCAAAATTCACATACTTTAAAGTTTGTCCGATTAAGGACGGGGCCTTTTGGAAACATTTTTCAAGGTGTTCAATTTGTGTCTGTTTGGCATACTTTGGAAAATCAAGCCGATACGATTGAATCAAAGTTGACTGAATTTCTCGTGCCTTCAACCAAGATTTTGACTTGGCATAGGAATCTACAACAGCCGGCATACCGCCGATCTGAAAATAGTCTTGCACCAGGGAAAGGAGCTTTACATGGATTGATTGAGAGCACGGATGAGAAAGCGTCGCGTTGGTGAGGGCTCGAAGGGCTGGCTCCTCATCGGTTGCCAGCAAAAATTCCTTGAATGTCATTGGCTTCATAAACAAAAAGGAAATCCGGCCAACTGGAAATGAAAAATCATTTCGTTTCAGTGTAAACTCCAACAGTGACCCTGCTGCCACTACCGCAAGAGCGGGCATCTTCTCCTTGAAATACCGCAAAGCCACGATAGCCTTAGGGCATAATTGAATTTCGTCGAGAAACAATAACGTATTTGTAGATTCGATTTTTTGCCCCAAGATTACTTCTAAGTTTGCGATAATTTTCAGGGGGTCCGGAGAATCAAAGGCAAATCTCGCCTCAGGAATCAACTCAAAATCAATGACATGGACTTTCCTGGCCAGCTGGGCGCCCAAAACGCTCGTGATCCAAGATTTTCCGACTTGTCGAGCCCCTCTGATCAGCAAGGGAGATCGGCTATCACCCTTAAACCATTGGGTAAATACCTCCTCGTTAAGCCTCTTCATAAATCACCTCTGCCTAAACAGCATGTTTATTGCGAATAAATTTGATTAAATCAAAGGTGATATTAGCATTAATACTGTCTAAATCAAAACATATGAGTGTGCAGCGGTGTGATCTTTGTTAGCTGCCGCCTGCAACTATTCTGGACAAATTTTGTCTTACGAAAAAATGCTGGGGCAATTACACGATGATTTCCCGAACCATTTCTCAAAAAAAATCTAGCCGAAGCCCGCATTTGGAGCCGTGACTATCGTTCCAGACTTGTGCGAGAAGATCTGCGGGAACTGGAAACCGTTAAAGACATTGGTACACTGGAACGCCTATCATTTCGGTTGCCAGAACTTGTTGGCTCTCCCCTCTCCATTAACGCGCTTCGCGAGGACTTGGCAGCGGCTCACCAGACGGTAGCCCGATGGATCGATATTTTTGAGCGATTATATGCCATTTTTAGAGTCTATCCTTTTGGCGCTCCATCGGTCAGAGCCGTTAAAAAGGAGGCCAAGCATTATCATTATGATTGGACACTGATTGAGAACGTTGGCGCTCGCTTCGAGAATCTGGTGGTCTGCCACCTGCTGAAATGGTGTGCATTCGTGTCGTCTCAGCCAATCGGTTTTTGAGAGAGTTTGTGTAGCCTTTAAAACTTCACGGAGAGTTCATTCTTTGGCAACCGGGTTGCGGAGATTGATTTGGAACTATTTCGCAATAAATCTGTCTTTTACAGACGCAACTCGGGCATCCAGATCAATACGATAAAAATAATTCTATTATTTTAGGGCGTTACAGATATTCCTCAGTTTTGCGCTAACTTTGCCGAGGAGAGGTCAATCGCATTTGTTGGCGCAGGACATTGCTTTAGGAAACTTCGCGGGGGGGGGGCTATGTATATCAGCATTCAAAATCAAATGGTGAAGTCAATAATACGTCCAGCATTTTTCCTACTGGGATTGACTGTGGTCTTCGCTGCAAGTTGCGCAGGAAAACAGATCACGAAACACGACAAAACTTCCTCTGATTCCAAAGGTGGAAAATCAGAAGCTCCAGCAGACAGCGACCCCGCGGTTGCTCCCGAAAGCGTGACTGGCGCCTACCTGACGATTGAGTGTGTTATTACAAACAAAAACGATCCGGCAGCAAAAGATACAAACGCAGCTTGCAAAATCTTGGATAACCGTGCCGCCAAGTTTAAGGGTCAGGTGGATACTGCGCAGGTGAAATTAGAGCGGGTAAGCAGTACCACGGGCGTTGCTGGCCAGCAAACGCTTGAGCCGGCAAATTCGGAATATTCCTTCAGGGCAATTTTCGCCGGTGTCTCCCCCAATGACGCCCTTGGAGTTGAGCTAAAGGCCAAATTTGATGGACTTTTTGCTGTACTTTACGACGTGCTGGATGAGTACAGCACTAAAAATACTGTTGAAAAAGATTACTATGTCTCAAGTAAAGCCTCTCCCGAGAATAGCCAATGCGCTCAAGCGCAACCTTGCAAAACGATAGAGCGAGCGATGCGACTTTTGCCAGATACGATTGGCCCACTGATCACAATTCATGTGGAAGAGGGGAATTATTCAGAAAGTCTGATAGTAAGTGGCCAGAAGTTTGATCCGACAAAAATTGCGCAAGGTCTTACGGCTCTAAAAATAATAGGGGAAAAATCTCCAAATTCTACGACCGTCGGGAGGCCTCTCTTCAGGTTGCAAGGCCCACCAAAGGAGTCTTTAATTGGTGTTTTCCCACTACCACCGATGCTATACGTTGCCGCGATGTCCGAAGCGGGACTGTCCATAGAAAATGTTGAAGTCGAAGCGTGCTACAGTCGCGGGATTTCTGTTTGGAAAGCGGCGGTCGAATTGAAGAATGTGCAAATTGTTGGCTGTCACTACCCATTTATCGGGGATAACCAAACCCCTTTCGCAAAGTTTTCCGGGCTAACTGTGTCGGAGTCCAAAGTGAGATTTACAGGGGAGTGGTTTGCGATCACGAACTTTGACACGAACTTAATGGGAGTACGGACCGGCATCGCTCTGATCGGTGGTTCAGTATTAGAAACTTGGTCCGATATTGTGATTGACGCAAAATTTACTCATGGAATTCTGGTGGTCGACCACTCGCGGATGATTTTACATCCCACTACAGCGCTCCAATCCCCGGGTAGGATTCTCAAAATAGGGATTTCAGAAGTCACAAAGGTCGCGATTGGGGTGTATAATTTTAGCCAGTTGATTGATAGCTCCCTCGAGAAGAACCCTAGTCAAGGCAATCGAACTAGATTTGAAATTGGCAGTACGGGAACTGGAATGTGGGCTTATGATAATGCTATAGTAGGCTTGAACACATCCGATGTTGACATTGGAAAATGCGCTGACGTTTGTTTGCGATCTGACATTAACAGCACGCTAACTATTGGACAAAACGCTGTGTTGACGGACAAATTGCCAGACAGAAACATTTACGAGGTTGCAGTGAAGGTCTCCCTTAACGCTAGCACGGCAGCGAGTACGCAGACTTCACCCCTCAAAATTCTCCGGGCGGAAGACTCCTCCTCTATTTCTTTGCGATCGACCATAGAAGATTTGACAATTTGTTCAGGTGTTACACCGAGAAATTTTTTGGCTGGAGAAAAGTCATCCGTTAGGATTGCAGCAAAAAGCTCTGTTTTAAGGAATATTGACAAAAACTGCTCATCTCCACTTCTTGGGGCAATAGAATTCGGGCTAGAGAACGACCCGTCTCTCTCGGTCGGCTTCATAAATGCTTCGCCCACTCCTCTGAAATTGGAGAATTGTGATTCGAAGGAACCTATTCTAGACTGTAGAAATAGGGCCGTCCCTCAGTAATCTCTTGGACGGCTAGTGAGAGGCGTATTGCTCTCGCATCAGTTCAAAAAACTTCAGCTGCTGACTTTCATTTAGGTCAACAAACTGGATGCCGTGAATAAATCCTTTATCTTGTGGCCTGCTCCATCGGACAACGGCTCGAAAGTCGGTGAGCCCCTGATCTTTAATTTTTTGCTCGACGGTCTTATCATTAGATGTCACTTTCACGGAAAACTGCACCCCGCGGGAGAGCAGTTCTTTGAGGCCTAGGCAGCACCCAGATCTTGAAAAGTCTATTAAGTAAGTGTCGGCGAAAATTGATTTAAATTCAATGACACCGTCCTTGTTGACAGGGTACCTCTCTTCGCTTCGATTCAACCCGAACCTGCCTCTAAAGGCCTTGTCAGCCAGCTGACGCTGTGCCTCCATGTCGAGCAGTGGATTGAAATCAATACAATCTAGCATCGCAGATTGATTTTTGACTTTAATTTTACAGCGGTTCACTCCAGCGGAGGTCATGCGGTATTGGTTTGACAAACCAAAAGTAGTTAACGAAATCATAACAGAATGATGATTGCATGCGGACTCAAGCCGTTGAGCTAAATTAACGCCATCGCCAATGAGCGTAAAATCCATGCGGTCTTGATTGCCGAGATCACCAATGAAAGCGGACGTTGTGTTGAGGCCAATGCGAAATGGCCAGATGGGGTCTTGGGTGTCAATTTGGTTAAAGCATCTCACCACGTTTTCACGTTGAATTTCAATGGCGCAGGCAATCGCTTCGTCGACATGTTTTTCATCAATACGGCCATCGTAACTATAGCCGAAAAAACACAAGAGACCATCGCCAAGCGTACGGTCCACGGTGCCGCCATATTTGTGTACGAGCGTCGTGATACGTCCCATGACGTCCTTAAGATAATGAAAGACTTCGCCTGGCGTTCGAACTTGCGCCGTGGCAGAAAAATTAGCAATATCAAGAAACATAACCGTTACCACACGTTCGCAGGGCTCACGGACGATGTGGCTACTGCCGGCGAGTAACTCCTTCATTTTTTTCTGGGGCAAGAGTCCGCTCAGAGCAGACTTTAGGCGACCAGCTTCCTTGCGAAGCTCCGCTGAACGAATCAAATGAATGGTTAGGGCAGCGCCGGCCATTGCCATACAGGGATAAAACCAAGGAAGCCTTATGCCCAAATAGGTAAACCCTCCCATCGAGAGAAGAATGTAGAGAGTTTGAATCAGAAGGAGTGCTCCCCAAAATAGCAGTGGTTCGCCGATCGTCGCAATGGCTACACCGCTAATCACGCCAGCGGCGACCATTATTTTTGGATTCAACTTTGGAGTTAGCCACTTGTTTGTCAGAATACTATTGATCACGCTAGCATGAACGAATCCTCCAGGAAGATCCCCCATTGGGGTGTCGATTATGTCAATATTGCCCGTGTACATAAGCGGCAACAAGATGACAGTGTCCCCTTCTTGGACGTCAGTAATGGGTGTTTTTGCTCTGGCACGCGAGATTAAGGACCTCATCGACTTTGCTTTTTTGTAGTACTGCCTCCCCGAGGTGAAATTAATGGGAAGCATGCCGTCGGCATCAGTGGGTAGAACACTCCCGTCAAGGAGTGTTCCACGTTCGTCTAAACTGAGGTCTGCTGCTGCCAAGAGAGACGCATGGGGGATGGCGCGATTTTGCGATACACGGACCCATGGGTAAACTCTGCCAAGGCCGTGATAAAGAATTTGTCCGATGAAAGGAGAGGCTTCAGCAATTTCAGGTAACGGCCCATAGGCGTTTTTATTCAGAATTGGCAGCCAATCGAGAGCATCTGGATTTTCTCTTTGCTCTGCATCGAGGTTGTATTCGGGACGTTCCAAATCTAGCAGTGGACGTTGCGGAAGGAGGGTGTCTCGCAGAAAGGAGCTTAATACGGTGGTGCTTTTTTGATTTCTTAACTCGCGAACAAATCTGGGAAGTGACTTCTCGTCAGACCGTGAGATGTAGCCAAATATTTTATCGATAATGATGGTCTGAGGCTTGCGCTCGCCGAGCGCATTTAACATGTTGGCCCAGTCATCAAGGGCAATTTCTGCGGCGTTAAATGCTGAAATGGATAGGTCATCATAAGCAAATATTTTGATCTTTCGGTCGAGAGCCGGAGATTTTCCCAATTGGTCGCGAAGGTTAAACTCTAGACGATGGGCCAATTGGTATTCGATGTTTTTTCCGAGGTCAGTTCGCTGAAAGGCAAATATAATGGCAAACCAAGAAAACCCAATAATACAAAGGCGCATCCAGTTCCTGACGATGAACCGTGCGATGCTTGAATCTAGGAATTTATTTAATTTTTCATTCATGAAGCCGATAAGTATTCCTGTGTGCTCCGTGTTAAATCGTCATAATAGATCTTACCTACTATTATCTTCTCACGTTATTAGCAGGGCGCAACAAATTGACACGTGAATTCTCGGGCACTAATTGCAGCCAGAGTGGAGTAAAATATGGCATAATATCCTGTTATAATTGATAAATTAATGGTTATTTAAATAAGCGACAGATAGACTTCGTCACCGGTATCATTTACACTGTAGTAGCAATTCACATTATACGCTTGTGGCCAAAAGACTTGGTGGATTCGCTATGTTTTATATTTCTTCAGGCAATGTGTTTATGGCTCTTAAATCGTCAAGATCCTTTGATCGCTCCCTGGCCAAATAAGCTGACATTTTAGTAGCGATCCAGTCAGTGCGATATAGCCCGTAAAAAGAAGGAAGTTTCATTATGTCTCAGATCACAGAAACCAAAAAAATGAAGTATCAAATCAAGTGCTAAGCATTCATCAAAGACGGCATAAAGTTGTGCTATTAAAAAAGATATATTTTAGAATAAGAATTCTTCGCCATCGTCGCGCAAAATAGTCGCTAGCACTTTCGCGCTAGCGACTATTTAAAGATCAAGTGACGGGGGTCTGAATGAACAAAACTAGTACTTGTAAGCGTCTTGCTTGTATGGACCTTCAACTTTAACGTTGATGTATTTTGCCTGTTGAGCAGTCAATTGAGTCATGACGCCGGCAAAGCCTTCAACCATATTACGGGCCACTTCTTCATCCAATTTCTTTGGCAGCACGCGAACGAAAATCGGCTCAGATTTTTTGTCTGCCCACTTCGCAGCGTACATGTGCATTTGCGCGAGAACTTGGTTGGCGAACGAGCCGTCCATAATACGTGAAGGGTGTCCGGTGGCGTTGCCCAGATTTACCAGGCGTCCTTCAGATAGCAAGATGATGAAGTTGGAAGCGTCCTTGTTGTCACGGTGAATTTTGTGAACTTGAGGCTTCACTTCTTCCCATTCAAATTTTTCTCGGAGAAACTTCGTGTCAATTTCACTGTCAAAATGGCCGATGTTACAAACAACAGCGGCGTTCTTGACGTGCGACAGCATGAAACGGTCGCAAACATCGACGTTGCCTGTGGTCGTGACGATTAGGTCGAGAGTTCCCATTAGGGCTTTGTCTACGCCGTCTTCTTTACCTGTGTTAATGCCGTTTTTGTATGGAGACACAACTTCGTATCCGTCCATGCAAGCTTGCATTGCGCAGATAGGGTCAATCTCAGAAATCTTTACGATCATTCCCTCTTGTCGAAGACTTTGAGCGGAACCTTTACCCACGTCACCGTAGCCGATCACGAGCGCTTTTTTGCCGGCCATTAGCATGTCAGTGCCGCGTTTGATCGCGTCATTGAGACTATGGCGACATCCGTACTTGTTGTCGTTCTTTGATTTGGTTACGGAATCGTTCACGTTAATAGCAGGAACTTTGAGGGTTCCCTCAACCATCATTTCCACTAGGCGGTGAACGCCAGTGGTGGTTTCTTCGGTGATGCCGTGAATTTTATCAAGCATTTTAGGATATTTGTGGTGAACCATTTCAGTTAGGTCGCCGCCGTCGTCCAAAATCATGTTGCAATCCCAAGGCTTGCCGTCCTTAAGAATCGTCTGCTCGATGCACCAGCTCGCTTCTTCGTTGGTTTGGCCTTTCCATGCGTAAACGGCAACGCCAGCTTTAGCAATCGCTGCAGCAGCGTGATCTTGAGTTGAAAAAATGTTGCAAGAAGACCAACGAACTTCCGCGCCCAGTTCTACGAGGGTCTCAATTAGCACGGCAGTTTGAATGGTCATGTGAATGCAACCGATTATTTTCGCGCCTTTCAATGGTTTTGCAGCGCTATGTTTTTTGCGGAGGCCCATGAGGGCAGGCATTTCGACTTCGGCAAGAATTATTTCTCGCCGGCCAAAATCGGCTAGGCTTATGTCTGTTACTTTGTAATCATGTTTCGACATCTGTTTTTTCCTTTTAAATAACATGTTAAAAATCGTGGATAAAAAATTCATTATTCTCAATGTTTTCTGAATTCCTTCAACTGAATCCGAGTCTTAAAGTGCTAAAGTATCATATTTTACGCCCTCGCGACAAATGAATCTTGTCTGCTAATGATATGGGCGCCGTGGTCTGGATGTTGAGAAATGATGCTAAAGTACTGATATTAAATAGGTTGTGTGGGAATTTAGAGGTTGCGGCCTCGGTCAGTTGGTAGGCTCGGGAAAAAACAGGCACCCCCTGCCCGAAAAAATCAAAGGGCCTTGACTCACTTTTTATCGACTTTTCTAACCGGATTGGTATATTTGTAGGACTATGAGAATGCCACCCCGTTTACAACCATTGTTAGATGCCAACCTGATCGAGGACGTCGTCGGTCAGCTTAAGAGCGGCAAAGAAGCCGAAGTGTACGTTGTATTGTCCGCTGGAGAGTATCGCTGCGCTAAAGTTTATAAAGAAGCCAACAACCGTTCATTTAAAAACGCATCGCAATACACCGAAGGTCGAAAATCTCGTAACTCTCGTGACGCACGCGCCAAGAATAGCGGCAGTCGCCACGGCCGAGAAGAGCGAGAATCTGACTGGCAAAGCACCGAGGTCGAAGCCCTTACGATGCTTGCTTCAGCGGGTGTTCGTGTGCCGAAAACGTTTGACTACTACGAAGGCGTTATCCTTCTGGAGATGATCGTTGATTCCGAAGGAAATGCTGCCCCACGCCTCAATGACGTGACTTTGACCAAAGAAAAAGCGCGAGAATGCCACACGATGATCATGCGACAAGTCGTTTTGATGCTTTGTGCAGGTTACGTTCACGGAGATTTATCGGAATTTAATATTCTCATGGCACATGACGGCCCGGTCATTATTGACCTCCCTCAAGCCATCCAATCTACCGCCAACAACGCGTTTCGACTGTTTCAACGAGACCTAGTCCAGCTTGCTGCTTATTTTAGCCGGTTTGCCCCAGAAATCGCATCTAGTGACTACGCACACGAAATTTGGAAGCTCTATGAAAATGGAAAGTTGAAGCCCGATACAAAATTGACCGGCTATTTCCAACATTCCACAAAAAAAGCCGACGTTCGTGGCATGATCGACGAAATTAAAGCGGTCGAAGAAGAAGAATTAATTCGCCGCGGTGTCATAAAGAAACCGTACGACAAAAAATGGTAGGCCGGTTCATTCGGTGCCTATCGACTCGCTTACGGATTAAATCGCGTAACTGCGCCAAGAGATAAAACAATACCGTTTTCAACGAGTAGCCCTGCCGAGTCATCACAGGCGTAGACCGTCGTTTTTTGCGTGCGGGCATAGTGCGCCAACTTTTTTGCCGTAGATTCGTCGCCGTGAAAATGCGGGTAAAACTCAAAATCTAGAAGCCTCAAACCACCTTGCACCTTGGGCGAACTCTTGTTTTTACCTCCGGATTTCAAGGGCTCGTCAATCGCCAGAAGCCCTAGTGAGCGTGACAGGATCATCGCTCCGGCACTGACCCCTAGCAGCACGCCGCCACGCTTTAGGAAGCTTCGTAAATGCTCGCCAAAGTTTCGTCGACTAATTAGGTCCATAAAACGCACCGGATCACCACCAGACAGGTGGATCAAGTCTGAACAGAGAAGGGCAGGAATGTTGGCGCTGTCAAACTCTTCACCGAGGTCAAAGTATACAACGTCCGAAATTCCAAGCACAGAATAGTGCTCTAGAACCTTCGCAAAATATCGTCTTTTGACGTCCGAGTCCGAGGGAATATAGCCGATCTTGCAGGCCTTACCAGATAAAAGACGAAGCATCTCGTCGTCCACCACCTTGCTTACGTCCGGTCTAAAATCACTGTACAGTAAAATACTCGACATCGGGTATCAAGCTTCAGACGGTGGCTGGGAATTTGGCTCAGGATTCCCGGCGACTGGAGGAAAAAAATCTTGCTTTTGTCCAATGGCGTGCCCCGCAACCATCGGCACCCCAAGTTCGTCTACCGATAGAACCGACGGCGGTAGGTTTAAAGACTCTCGCACTTTGTCCATTGTGGTGGGGACAAATGGATAAAGCATGATCACGATGTTTTTGAGCACGTAAAAACAAGTAAACAAGGCGTCGTTACGCTGGTCTTCAGGGAATCGGTCGTCGTGGGGCTTAAACTGAGTGAAAATACTGTTGATGGCTCTTGCGTAGTTTTCAATCGCATAGAGAAGGGTTGCGTACTCGGCACGCTCCATGGATTTCAAATAACGTTGAATCATCTTGGTCGTTTCTTCGAGTATTTTCGGGTGTAAATTGCCATTCGGAATTTTGCCGCCAAATTTCGAGTGGCATGCGGAAATCGGCTTTTCAAAGGCGGCGTTCATTGGGCCTGCCAAAAATTTATTGCGCTCCGCCAGCGTGTTGAAATCGAAATTGGAAGATTTTTCGGGAAGACTAAGTAGCGCTAAAAAATAACGGATCTGATCAGCCGTATATCCCTTCTCGTCCAGTAATTGATCGCCGGTGTAAAAGTTTCCACGAGATTTACTCATCTTGTCGCCGTCCACCAATAGGTGGAAAACGCTGAAAACATCCGTCATCTGATACTGGCCCTTCGCCGGCAAAGTCAACGGGTCAGCCTGGGTGCCAAGCCACATGGCCCCTTGCATCAAAGTATAGAAAAAAACATTGTCTTGACCAAGGAACTGAAAAATCCGTGCCTCGGGATCCTTCCAAAAGCTGTCGGATAAGTTTGGATCTCGACCCGTCGCTTTGAGAGCCACCTTGGAAAATGAAATCGGTGCGATCAAAGAATCAGGCCACACATAAAGTGTCTTATCTTTCATTTCCGGATCAAGGTCTACAGGTAGGGGGATTCCCCACGCTACGTCTCTAGTCATCGACCGATGTGCCCAGTCGTCGGCCAGTTCCGTGCCGAACCCCTTGCCGTCCAGCAAAGTGCGAATGGCCATTAACTCAGTTTTGTTTTCGCACTGCAGCATTATTTTTTTGCCCGCAGCGTATTTGCTCTTGTGTTTTGGCAGTGTGTCCTTGAGCAGTTTATAAGCGGGCTCATGGACGTTGCTAAAGCGTAGTCCAGGCAACACCGTGTTGATCACCTCCAAGTAAGCACCACTACGCCATATTTTCTCTCGGGTCAAAATCCACTGCCGAAGCGGATCGGCCACCTTCCACAGATCAAGCCACCAGTGCACCGTATCGCGAAGCTCCGGCACAGCGTCACTCAAGGCACTTTTGGGGAACTGGAGTTCTGTGGGATCGTACTGCGTTCCGCAGTGGTCGCACTCGTCACTGTATGCCCCAAGGTTATCACACTTAACGTTGGGGCACTTTCCCGTCACAAAACGGTCTTGAAGAAATCTCTTTAGTTTGGGGTCATACCACTGCTTGCTTGTCCGCTTTTCCAGCATGCCGTTTTTGTGCATTTTACGAATAAATTCTTCAGAAATCTCTTTGTGAATCGGAAAACACTCGTCTCTTGACGTTCCCGTGTAGACGTCGCAACTGATGTTGTAACGCTCCATCGTAGATTTCTGGCCACTGTGAATTTTCCTGATGTAGTTTTGAATAGACTCGCCAGCCTTCACCGCAGCCAGCTCACTGGCCGATCCGTGGTCATCTGTGCCGCACGGAAATAAAACATTTTCTGCACCTATGAGCATCCGCAAATATCTTGCGCAAATATCCGCTGGGATATGACAGCCCGCCAAATGTCCCAAATGGGCAGGACCATTCGCGTACACCATCCCAGCAGTGACGACGGCCTTTTTGGGACGGAATACGTTTTTTTTCAGGCTGGCGATATCTGGTGGTACATATGAAGTGGATGGTTTCATGGGCGGTCTCGAATTGGCAGTTAAGAGGTCAATGAATAATTCAGCAGGACAGCGGCTATTTCCAAGTGACGGAGGACTGCCCGTCTAACACTTCGCGAAAACATTGTGACTTATCTTTCGTGCACACAAACGTGATCATTTTGTATTTTATGTCAGAATTTTTTTTGGCACCTGTAACACCTACTGCGGTAAATGATGCGTTCTTCTCATTCCAATCTTCTTTCTTAAATTCTGATTTGTCTAGCTTAATTGAGCCTGAATCAGAGACCGTAAGCTTCCACGGCCCATCATGATTGATGACGAGTCCGTCTGCGGCCTTGGTCACGAACGTCAGTTCGACCTTATTCTCTTTCAATGTCTTTGCAGAAATTTCGGCCGTCGATTTCCCTGCCGCAAACGCTTGCGAGGAGATGTGTAATGTTGTTAGGAGGACTAGGGCACTGAGGGGGGGGGGCATCCATGGCATTAGCTACCTGCTTTCTTTTTTTTTGTTTTAGTGGCTTTGGTTTTTTTAACGTTGTAACCGGGAATTTTTCGCTCAATTTGCATGACTGAGGGTGTAGCTTCTATTTTTTGCATGATCATTTGCATTTGTGCCGCATCACGAACCTTAATCTCAAAATCTAGAATCCCAAGACCATCTTTGCCCACTTCAACCTGAGCCTTCTGAATGTTGGCCCCGGTCACGCTAATAATGTTGGTGATTTGAGCTAATATTCCAGGTCTATCGGCAGTAATGATGCGCAGGTGAGTCAAAAATTCAGTGGTGTTATCGGTCGCCTTTCCTTGCCCCCATGTGGCTTCAACTCGCCTTGCCGGATCTAAATCTCTAGCGCGTGGGCAATCATAGCGGTGAATTGTGACGCCTCGTCCCCGCGTCACAAAACCGACAATCTCTTCGCCGCGTAATGGGTTGCAGCAACGGGCCATCACGACAAGCAGGTGGTCCAACCCGGATACGATGATTCCTGGCCCTAGGCCCAATTTTTTCGATGCGGGTGTAGATTTCTCTGCGGCAAGTGATTCTTGTGCCGTCTGCGCCTCAACTAGTGTTTGAGTGAGTTTGTGAGGATATGCACGCTCTAAAATAGCCTCTGGACTACATTTACCGTAGCCAATCGAAATACACATTTCGTCGATATTTGATTCTTTAGCGAGTTTGGAGAGTGCAAGCAATTCGCCTGATTTATCCATTTTGTCGAAATCTAAATTTCGGGCCTTTAACTCATGACGCAATATTTCCAAGCCTAGGAGTTTGCTTTTTTCTCGCTGCTCGGAACGCAGATAAGAACGGATTCGGTTTTTTGCGCGAGACGTTGTGACGAACGTTAACCAGTTTTTGTTAGGCGTCTGTTTTGACGACGTCATGATTTCAATAATGTCGCCGCTTTTGAGCTCCTTTTTAATAGGTACCATTCGTCCGTTGACCTTCGCGGCAATCGTCGACTGTCCAACCGCCGAATGCACCGCAAACGCAAAATCTAATGCCGTGGCCCGAACCGGCAGCTGAAATACATCGCCTTTTGGCGTGAAAACAAAAATTTCTTCGTCAAATAGATCGACTTTGACCGCTTCCATAAACTCGTCGGGATCTTTAAGCTCGTTTTGCCACTCTACAATTTGGTTTAACCACGCCATTTTCTGTGCTTCAGGCGTTTGACGTGCGGTGGTCGAACCCCGCTCCTTATAGTTCCAGTGGGCCGCGACACCGTACTCGCAAACCTCGTGCATGGCGCGAGTTCTAATTTGAATCTCACAAGGCTCGCCTTGTGGCCGAATTACAGTTGTGTGCAGGGACTGGTACATGTTTGCTTTTGGCATAGCAATATAGTCTTTAAATCGTCCGGGCATAGGCTTCCACATGGCGTGAACGACGCCAAGTGCCTCGTAACAGTCCCTGACGCTTTCCACGATGATTCGAAAGGCAAAAAGATCGTTGATGTCCTCAAAAACAACGGTGCGGTCCTGCATCTTTTTGTAAATCGAGTAGAAATGTTTCGGACGGCCGGTGACTTCGAATTTTGTGAAACTGTATTTTTGCATTTCTGCAATCAAGATTTCTTTGACGTCTTCAATATACTGCACGCGTTGATTTTTTTTGGAGGATATTTTTGCCTTCAGTTCAGAATAGATTTCTGGCTTAATTTGGCGAAGGCAAAGATCCTCGAGTTCACTCTTTACACCGTACATCCCAAGGCGGTTGGCCAATGGTGCGTAAATGTCTAAGGTCTCTTGTGCGATTCGCAGGCGTTTTGCCTCGGGCAAAGATTTCATCGTCCGCATATTGTGCAGCCGGTCCGCTAGCTTGACAATGATGACGCGAATGTCTTTGGCCATTGCGAGCACCATCTTGCGGAAATTTTCGGCTAGGCGTTCTTGATTGGACCTGAACTCGATGCGCGCGATTTTTGTGAGCCCGTCAACAAGCTCTGCAACTGTCTTGTCAAACTCCTTCTCAATCGTCAGGAGGCTAGTCTCCGTATCCTCAACAACATCATGCAGCAGGGCGGCGATAATGCTGGATTGATCCACTTTAAACGAGGCCACTATGGTGGCGACCTCGAGTGGGTGTGTGACGTACGGCTCTCCAGACTGCCTTTTTTGATCGCCGTGACATTTGGCGGCGAATTCATAGGCCTTCCTAAGTGTGGGCTCGTTAAAATGTGGAATATTTTTGGCGACTAACGTCGCTAAGACTTGGTAGAGTTCGTCTGGGGTTTGTGCTTCCGGATTAGCCATGGACCGGTCCGAGGTCTTCACCAAATTTATTCTTGAGATCTTGCAAAAGCGGCGACGTCTGATATTCATTCATCAGCTTACGGCAAATATCCAATCCCTCTTGGTGGCTATGAGTCGAGTGCTTGCCGTCAATTATAATTGATTTTAGCTCCCCATACGCCCTGTCAACATTGTCGTTGACGATAAAGTGCTCGTAAACATGGCCTGCATCGATTTCGTGTTTGGCCTCAAGAAACCTTCGCCATCGAACATTCAGAGGATCTGTCCCGCGTTGCTCTAAACGGTGCCAAAGGGTTTCGATGGATGGTGGCAGTATAAAAATGGTGATGGTTTGCGGCTTGCGTCTCAAGATGGACATGCACCCTTGCACGTCAATCTCCAATAACACGTCATGTTTCTTGTCCATAATGCGTTGAATTTCTTTATGGCTGGTTCCGTAAAAATTTCCGAAAACATCCGCCCATTCGAGCATTTCACCGCTATCGATCATGCACTGAAACACGTCAACCGTCACGAAGTGGTAGCTGACCCCATTGACGTCCCCCTCACGTGGCTTACGCGTAGTTTGGCTAACCGATATTTCTATGTTCGAGAATTCCGACGCCAGTCGATTGTTTAAAGTTGTTTTGCCAGTCCCTGACGGAGCGGAGACGACGAATAGTTTATTCATAAAAATCGCCTATTCATAAAAATCGAAAGGATTCAAGCAACCATATTTGACATCATTTTGAATGCATCGCGGCGTTCTGGTAGGTTATCTCTACGAGATAATTTCCTCTTTACTTTTCATACCTTATCATAACTTAACCAACCAGTAGGCGCAACGAATTCACCTTGCCTATCCGTGGATTGCGGACAATTTTCTGCACAGATTGCCTTGCGTCTTAATTTAGGAGCCCGAAAAGTTTGCTAATTTGCTTAAAGTTTGTTGAAATAGCAGGAATGAATCATTCAACTAAAAATACTGTCCTTAGATTGGGCGCTTTTATGATGGGCAGCTTGGCTATGCTTAGCTGTGGGCGAATGGGGCCTGAGTTTATGGGGCAAGCACCGGATCCGATGCCGGTCGTGCGCTTGGAGGCTGATTCGGTAGCGGGAGTCACCGGGGCTCGGGTGCCTGGTAGCTACATCGTCATGTTTCGCGAACAGAACGTCGATTCCAATTTGTTTTTCTCCTCATTTTCAAGTGAATATGCTCACCATTATACGACTCTTCAAGATTCTTATTTGGCCGATTCACGAATTTCCAACATGGATGTTTTGACCTCTGTGGATTTGAGCTGGATCAAAAAGACAGAATGGGCGCCAGAATTTTCAGCGCCCAAAGCCCTGATGGAAGTAGGCGCCGGATTTTCCCAAGGATTTTCCCAAGGATTGTCTGACGAGGCTCCTGCTGGTGTCATGGTAAAAGTGGACTTCGAAAGTGATGAGGCCGCAGCGGAGATGCTCGGCGAATGGGAGAAAGACGGCCGCATCTGGTATGCTGAGCCAAATGAGCTTTCTCAGACCTTCGAAGGTGAGTTGACAAAATTTGCGTCCGACTACAAAAATCTACAAGCATGGCACCGTATAATTAAGTTGCCGGAGGCCTTCAGTGCACTTGCCGGTGGCAACGTTAAGGGTGCGGGCACGGAAGCAAGCATTATAACTGATGGGCCTCTCATTGCCGTATTGGATTCTGGAGTAGATTACGAGCACCCGCTGCTGGCCGATAATATTTGGACGAACACAACTGTTGGAGTGGGGGGCTGCGGCGAAGACATCCACGGATGCAATACTACGAGCCCATCGAAGGGAACCCTGGGTAATGGTGACGTGTGGCCCGTGCTTGCGCCGGGGCCAGGGAAGAGTTGTTCTACTGAACTAGACAGTCCTTGTCAGCACGGCACGCACGTCGCAGGAATTATTGCTGCCAAACCAGACGCGTCCAATCGGATTGGAGGGGTTTGTCCCTTTTGCAAAATTATGATTATACGCGTGGTCGACGCGGCATCACTGCAAATTAGCGACGATAGCCAAATTCGCGCGTTTAAATATATAACTAAGTTTAGAAAAAATGGCGGCAGTGCGGTTCGCATCGCCAATGCGTCACTTGGAAAATACTCACGTTCTCGTAGCATGGCCATATTAGTCGATGTTTTGAAGCATGTGGGAACAGGCACACTCGTGGTTGGCGCAGCGTCAAACGAAGACTCAATGATTCGGGCTTATCCTGCTGCTTTGGCCCCCGCCATCGCTGTTTCCGCAATTGGATCGGCCGATGCAGACTATGTAGGAAAAGCCTCATTTAGTAATTTTGGTTCGTGGGTAGACATTGCAGCACCAGGATTTCAAATCGATTCGACGATGTCTGGCAATTCAAATGGCGCTAAAAGCGGTACATCTATGGCCGCTCCTGTCGTCTCGGGCGCTGCTGGTCTTTTACTCGCGGCCTACCCAAATTTAAACTTCCAAGAACTGCGAGACCGTATTTTAACGACCGCAAATGCATCGCTGCTCTACGGTACCGACACAGATGGTGGCAAAATCAATTCGGCTTATTATTATCCAAAAATTTCCGGTGAAACGGCGCGACGCCCTTTACTCGGTTCTGGAATGCTGGACGTCGAGGCCATGATTAACTCGACTAAAGGCGCGTCTACCGGCCAGCCTCTTGACCGAGTTTCGGCGGGGTGCGGCACAATTGGGCGAGTCACCGCGATTGAAGGACAGAGGGCTTATAGCTCTAGGTTTGCAGTGATTTGCGCGCTACTTCTTCCACTAGTGGCCTCGTGGCGGCGCAGACGGGGTATCTAATGGGAAATCTATCGACAGTCTTTCATTTTGCTTCGCTCGCAGGCTTGCTGGTGCTTGTCACTCTGGTTTTGCGGCTGCAGGTCAAGCTAAAATTGTGGCGTCAATGGGGTGGAGCGGCTTCTCAGCCGAGAGTCACAGTAGGTGAGCCGATTCGTGTCTTAAGGCAGTTTGCAGGGGCTGTGGGCGCTGATTTCGAATCTGAACTTCCATTTGATTTCTTGCCACCAACGAAAACTAAGCTGGACGGATGTTTCGAGCTCCACCGCCATGCATTCATCGAGGCGATTACCGTTGCAGCAGGCGAGTCGCCATGCGTTTTCTTTATTTTGCGCAGCGAACCTAGTACAATTGGTGAAATGATTCAAAGACTGATCTCTGAATTGGGTGGCGGAGTAAGAATTCAATTCAAAAAATCCGAATAACTCACCCAAAGTTTACGAAACGGGCAAATCAAGGAGGCCAAGCGAGATGCTACATTACACCGCGACCACAGCAGTGAGTTTTTTGGGGCAAAAACCGAGAGGCCTTGTTTTCCTTGCTTTTTGCATCAGTTTTTTGATGTCCATAAACGGCTGCGTGACTCCAAGCTCGCCGGGGGGTAAGTCCGACAAGCTACCGCCAATAATCTCCAAGACTACAAGCCTTGAAGATGCACTTGCTGCGGGCATAGAATTTGGCGGTGCGACTGCACAAAGCGTTCGTAAACTTGTGACCAACCGTAAGGAATGGCCTGCGGCCGAAAAAATTCTATATAAAAATATTGAGATTGGAATTATTGAATATTCAAATGTCCAAATGTCAAACGTGATGATGCTGTACCTCTCTTCACCGGTGCATCCAAGCGGTGAACTATTCAAAAAAATGGTGGCCTCAGATCGCCTAGTGGTTCGGCATTTAGCCTGGCAAATGGCCACTGTTTTGCCGGGAAAGACGATGGGCAAGGCAATAAATTCCGAGATTAGTCGAGCCATTTTTGATGATGACGAGGCGGCGATTTTGATCCCAGCGATGGCTACGGCGGTTCAGGCCAATAATATGAAAACAGCGTATTCCGTCGCAAAACAAGGGCTTCTGTCGACAAATCACGAAGCCTTTGCGTCAGCGATGATAGCCTTAAATCCAGAAAAATCGAGTGACGATTTGTTGGAATACCTCTCCCTTTGTCCACCAGAGGAATTGCGACAGTTGACGATTACTTCGATTGGGGTTTTTGCGGCGACTATATCTTTGCAGCATATGTTGAAGTATCCGCCCAACCAAAACCAGTCGTTGATTGAGACGATTTTTTATTACGCGGTATCGAGGAATTCCGGGCTAAGTGATCTTGCAGTGACGTTGGTCGAAGAGCTTGCGATTAAAAATCCGGTCGGCATGGCTATGTCGTTAGCGCGGATGCCTGTTTGGGTGCAAATTGCGTACATTGAGGGGTCGCGCCGGAATATGTCGGCAGCAAAAAGGAATTTCTTGACCGAGCTAAAACGGGTCGTTGCTCAGAGTGAAGTCCTCGAGGAGCTTGGAGAAATAAGTTTTTAGTTTGTTTATGCAGTAGAGCTCCAATGTTTAATAATGAAAGAGGACGCTCAACGTCAGCGTAACGTATCAGGGATCAAATGCATTTAGTTGTCACACATGGCTATCAATTTTCCAGGAATCGTGAAAAAATTCGGCCTTTCTTCAGTTTTTTTTTGATACTAGCGATAAATTTAGGCGCAGCCAAAGCAGGCTTTGCTGGAGTGCCAGCAGTGATGCCCTTGAAGGGCGTTTCACAATGGAACGGCGAATTTTTTAGGAAACAGGAAGGGGCTTTATTTGTCAAAACGCTGGCAAGCGGATTTTCTGGCACTGCGTTAGCGAATGTAAAAATAACGTTGTTTGGAATCATACAACAACAAGCTTATATTTTTTCGAATCCTCAAACCGAAGTGACAGCACCCCCTCGCTCCATTTGGAAGTTCGGAAGTGGCAAATACCGGGTTGACGTCATTGAATTTACGGATCAAACGGGGACAAAGCGTTTTTGGCGTGGCGATAAAAATGCCCCGGTGGTGGTGGTGATTCCAAGGTTGACGCTTTCGAATTTAGGAGTTTGGAATTTGTCGCCGGTTGGCGCCGACAAGATTGCGGTTAAATTCTCGATGATACCGAATTCATATGTTGAAACCGTTCCAGCCAAAGACAGTGCTGTTGCAGCAGTGGTTAACGGGTTCACAGGAACGATGCAGAAGGCAATTGGAGGAAAGGGTTTAATCGCTAATGCGGACAATGACTATTCCACCAGAAGTGTCCTGCGCTCGGAAGCAACGTTTGCGCGGCAAATTGGGATGTACTACAAGGTGGAGTTATTTAAGCACAATATGTACGCCAAAGATTTACTGGGCTCGCTGACGGCCTTCGATTTAAACCTTCGAGGTTGTTACCTCAAGGCCTTGGAGGAGAATTATAAGTTGAAAGGAGACATTGTTTTTCAGATTTTAACTTCAGAAAAAACCGGCACGATTAAGAAGGCCAAAAAGGCCAGAGGTTCAGTTACAAACGGCGGATTGATTGATTGTTTGATCGGGGAATTGCAACAAATACCGATGCCTGTTCAAGAGACGATGGTTGGAGAGTTGTCTTTTACATTTGACGTGAAATAGTTAATTAACTTGTTCTAGCGGGGGTGCGACTATGCGGGGTGCAAAGAGAGAGTCCAATGATGTGCCACAAAAAACTAATCGTAGTGTAAAAAACTATGCATTGCAGCCTTATTTACAGGTTAAGCTTGGACTATACAGTGTCGTATTGTCGTTGATTTTTTCGGCGGCAATAGCTGGAATTCTTTATTTCCATCTAGGGAAGTTGTCAGAAATTATTTTGGAGCTAACAGGAGTTCCTGATGAAGTCAGGGATTTATTGCATCAGTATGTAAATCCGGCAATATATCAAATTGGCGCGACAATCGCGGTTTACGTGGTCGTAAATATAGCGATTACAATATTGTTCACGCACCGCCTAATTGGGCCAACGATTGCGTTTCGGCGCCATGTGAAGATGATTTCGGAGGGGAAATATCAGCATAGGACAATACTTCGAAAGGGCGACTCGTTCATGGAGCTTGCAGATGATCTGAATCGATTGTCTAGTCAGTTGTCTAGTCAATTCGAGAAAAACTCTAAGTAGTGAAATGAGGATTTTTCTTTTTCTATTCTGACGGAGTCGCTCCCATGTCGTTAAAGGCCCTCATAAGCAGTGATTGGTTTGTCAATGCCATCGTCAAGGATGGCTCGGTGCGTCAATGCTTGGCTGAAGTGATGGGAGAGTTGTCTCGCAAGAAAAAATTCATAGAACTACTGAGCGAGAAGCTTGGAGAAGATTCATCGACAGGCGGCGATGCCCTTAGCAAATTATCGGCCCGAATTCGAATGTTGGAGAATACCATTAAGTTTCGAGCGAGTATCCTCAGTGTCGACCGCCGAGGTGCATGGTTTCGAGCTAACGCCACGACAGCAGCGGGCCCATTTGTGTCTGCGCTTATGCCGGAGCCTTTTTTTTCACAGTATGACGAGAGTACCACTAAGAATATTCGCATTAAACTACTCGAATGTTGGACGCAAAAAAACCTTGTTTCTTATCCGCTGAGGGCCACTGAGCCGTGCCTTTGGAAAATCCTTTTAGCGCTGAATTTCGAGTTGGAGCGCCTGGGAGATTTTGGGGAATGGGGGCGGCTAGAGGCTTGCCCAGAGTGTTTGCCAAAGGAATTTGACAGTCGAGCCTTAACGGCATTTTTAACCAATGTTAAACTCGAATATTTATCTGCGAGAGCTGTTTTAAATAGGTGCCAAAGCATACTACTTGAGGCATCCGAAAGATTTTGGAGTACAGCTCCACGTCAGCGCATATTTCGCAGCGGAGACGAATCCTACGATGGTCAAAGTCAAGCCGAGAGTATGCGTCAAGATTTTCGCAGGCGCCGTGCTACGGCGGACGGCAAGCGTTCAGTTATGAAATCGGCATTAGATCTTCAAGCCTTAAAACTTATGGGTTTTGACGATTTTCCGGCTGCCGAGGATTTGAAACAACGATATCATGCCCTAGCTTTAGAAATGCACCCGGACCGCCAAGGTGGCAATGAGGCTCGCTTCAAAATGCTTTCGAAGTGTTACCGGCACCTTTCGACAAGGTGAGAATTAGGATTTGAATAGCTCGCCCATTTTTTTCCCTAAAATAAGGGAAGCTCCCATGATGCAGATGGTCAAAATGACCATGGATATCATGCCTAGGGCGGAGGCTACTAATTCACCGCTGCCTTGCTCAAGGTAAAGGGCGTAGATGACTTTTGTGATGGGGTAGAATCGGTCTTTCATCGCGAGAATCATGCTGTCGGAAACGTCCAACATCGCATAGGCAAAACACAATAGTCCACCAGCAATGACATTGGCTAAGACTAAGGGCATTGTGATCTTGCGGAGGGTGTAGAAATGGCTTGCGCCAAATGTGGCTGAGGCCTCCTCAAGACTAATGCTAGTTTGCTGTAAGCCGGCTGAGGCGGAACGCACCATGTAGGGAAGGCGCCGAATTGCGTAGGCAATCACGAGAAGTGGTACGGGATTATTTAGAGGATCTAGGAACGTGCCAGAAAATGTAATCACGTATCCAAACGCTAAAACGATTCCCGGCAATGCCAATGGAATCATGACGATGGAGTCTAATATTCCAGTCAAAGGGACTAACTTTCGAACGATTACGTAAGCAACAAGGCACCCAAGGATGACGTCTGTTAATGTTGATAACGTCGCAAGGAAAAGACTGTTTTTAATCCCGCTCAAAGGCAAATCTTGCTGAAATACCTTTA
Organism: Oligoflexales bacterium; assembly: GCA_947476525.1. Taxonomy (GTDB): domain Bacteria; phylum Bdellovibrionota_B; class Oligoflexia; order Oligoflexales; family RGVZ01; genus CAMDKS01. The sequence goes on along the minus strand of CANJQY010000025.1, from coordinate 2,223 downwards.
AGTAATGTTCGGTCGTATATTCGACGGGAAGTGGAGTCATAAACCATTTGTGGGATAAGCTTGTGATCAAAACACTGATGTGTGGAAACAAAGCGAAAGATATTACCGATAGCAAAATTCCATAGATGATCAACGTGCCCATGACGCCCGTTTTGCGCACAGAGCTGGTCACGTGGCCGCGAGCCATCATGTCGTATTTTTTTCCGCTGAGCGTACTTTTTGAAATGAGAAAAAAACCTACCGTTAGCATGATCACCAAAAAGACTAATGCAAATCCCATCGGATTCTCATTGATGTCACTTACCATGTTGAAGATGCGTACAGGAATGACCTCGTTGTAACCAATAAGTAACGGTGTACCCAAATCAGTTAACGCCCAAATGAACACAATAATCGCACCCGCAAAATATCCTGGGCGCGCTAGCGGCCAGACAATATCCTTAAACTGACGCCATTTTTTAACGCCAAGGGTCGTTGCCATTTCCTCTAGGGAAGGATCGACATTGGCTAATGCTGCGGCCAGATTTAAATACATAATTGGATAAAGATGCATCACTCCCAAAATAACTACGGCCCAAAACTTGTTGCCGTCAGCAAGCCAGTCAATCGGACTATCAATGAGGTTACCCTTGATCAAAAATAAATTGATCGTGCCGTAACGTGCAAAGAATCGTTGAAAACCAATTGCGCCAACAAACGGAGGCATGACCATCGGCACCAGCAACAAACCCATGAGGAAACTTTTACCGAAAAATTCCAATTTGCTGCCAATGACCGAAAGCGGAAGTGCAACAATCGTGCACACAATAGTCGTAGCCACCGCCACCCATATGGAATTTGTGATGGCCTCAACCATGAGGTGGTTGTCAAATAACAGATAAAAGTAATCTAAGGTCAACGACTCGCCGTTGTAAAACGCCTTGATCATGACCCTCCACATTGGCCACAACAAGAACACACCGATCATCGCCATCGTGATTGCCACCGCACCGTAGCCCATGAGATTGCTCAAGCGGCGTTGTAAGGCGGATGTTGATTCTATGGAGCGGCTTTGCAAGCCGATATTTTTAGCGGGCAGGGTGGTCATGACGTCAAGTCCCCGCTCCTAACTGATCGTCGGGAGGAAGAATAAGCGCGGAGGCCTCTGGGATGCGGATGCGGGCGCCATCGCCGTCGGTTAGTCCGTGGTTGGTCGCATTGAACAACGTTGCCCGAATCAATGTGTCGCCTCGGTTTAGCTGAAGCTGCTCGCTTTCACCCAAATAAGTTAAATAATTTAAGGTTACGTCGAAACAATTTGTGTCACCAGGCTTCGAAATCAATGCTAACTCAATCGCTTCAGGGCGAATCGAAACAATGACCTTGTCGCCAACTTTATAACTGCCAATTTTTCGACTGACGTCAATCCACCCTAAATCAGTCTCAACACGATGCATGCCGCCAGAAATTTTATTGTCACTGCCTGCAAACGTGCCGCTGATGAGATTTGTTTCGCCGATGAAGCCGGCAACAAAAGGAGACCGAGGATTATTGTAGAGCTCACGCGGTGGTGCCGTTTGGATGAGGGACCCTGCGTGCATGACCGAAATATTCGTGCCCATACTTAGGGCCTCTTTTTGATCGTGAGTCACGTAAACGGTGGTGATGCCCGTTTGCTTGTGAATACGAGAAATATTATCTCGCATCTCATGGCGCAGTTTTGCATCTAAATTGGAGAGAGGTTCGTCCAACAGCAAAACATTAGGACGAATCGCTAAGGCTCGAGCCAAGGCCACTCGCTGTTGCTGGCCACCTGATAGCTGACCAGGTAGGCGATCGGCAAAACGTACCAATTGCGTAATTTGCAGGACCTCAGTGACTCGCTCTTGGAGCTCCTCTTTCGAGAGTCCTCTTAATTTTAATCCGTATTCAATATTTTTTAAAACGGTCATGTGAGGCCATAACGCATAGTTCTGAAACACCATGCCGATGCCGCGTTCGGCTGCTGGGCTCTTCGTCACGTCCTTCCCGTCAAAAAGAATTTGACCCTCGGTCACGTTTTCAAGGCCTGCTAGCATCCGCAGCGTCGTGGTTTTACCGCAGCCGGATGGCCCTAGTAAAAAATGAAGGGCGCCCGACGCAATTGTAAGGTTTAGGTTCTCTACGGCTACGGTTTTACCGTAGCGCTTTGTGACATTCTTAAACACGACTTCCATCGATTATCTCCGCACTGCACTGATTGCT
>CANJQY010000024.1 GCA_947476525.1 Oligoflexales bacterium | reverse complement strand
CCTTGACCTGAGCGACTGCGGTCTTGACTCTGACCTTGCCCTTGACCTGAGCGACTGCGATCTTGACTCTGACCTTGGCCTTGACCTGAGCGACTGCGGTCTTGACTCTGACCTTGCCCTTGACCTGAGCGACTGCGATCTTGACTCTGACCTTGGCCTGAGCGACTGCGATCTTGCTGTGGTTTTTTGGGGCCGTCTTTCATAAGGAGATCGAGATCAATACCCTCAGCCCAAACATCAGCTTCGCTATCAGGCATGTCTCGCTGGACTTCTTGAGACTTTTCCAACACTTCAACTTCGGTCACTTTTGCTGACAACAATCGACCATCGGCCGTTTCAAATATAACCATTTGATTCAATATATCTGTCTTTATAACATTTCCACTATCCCCATCCGGTAGCATGCGAACCCGAGTTCTCAGGGGAGGAAGGCGGCGGCGTAAGTCGGTGTAAGCATCATTTTCATAAGTTAAACAACATAACAAGCGACCACAGCCTCCCGAAACTTTATTAGGGTTAAGGGCTAGATTTTGATTTTTAGCCATTTTAATGGATACCGGCACAAAGTCCCGCAAGAAACTTGAGCAACAATACTCCCGTCCACAAATTCCAAGGCCACCCACTAGCTTCGCCTCATCACGGGCGCCCACTTGCTTTAATTCGACTCGCGCCCGAAGTGCGCCGGCGAGATCTTTGACGAGATCCCGAAAATCGATGCGACCAGGCGAGGAAAAATAGAGAGTTATTTTATTTCCGCGCATTTGAAATTCGACCTTCATGATCTTCATGTCAACTTTAAACGCGTCAATACGTCCCTTCGCAATGTTCAACACCTCAGCCTCGGACATTGTGCCTGCGTCATCTTTGTCAACATCATTGGCCATCCGCATGATCGGCTTAACCTGCATTTTGTCGATATCCGCATCGGCCTTAAGCCCTACACGGACGACCTTGGCAACGGTGGCACCGCGGTCAGTGTCGACAACCACTTGATCGCCGATCGTCACAAGCACTTCACCCGGCAGAAAGTCAAATATCTTTCCTGCACGATTAAATTGAACTCCAACTACATTCATAAAAGTCATAGCGCTCTCTTTTCCCAGCGACACAGTCCAATGGACTCCGCCACTAATTGTGCATTTAAAACAATTTTACCAATCACAGATTTTCGTCGAATCTCATTGAGTAGTGTTCTACGTCGATGTCGAATCAATGCTTCACCTTGGTCTTGAATGGGAGGGTTAGCCCCACCCACAGCACTTTGGCTATAGATCCTCGACAACTCCCATTCGACGGCTCCGAGAATTTCGGGAACATTCGCTTTGTGAACTCGCGCCAAATCGGAGGCTGCCTGCAGAACCTGCACTGGTCTTGTAGCGGTTAGCAAGGTGCGCACTTCCCCTTGGATGGCACTCACATCGTTCGCCGCGTTTTCTTCGATTTCCCGTGCAATATTTCCAACACTAAATCCCAAACGCATGGCCCACGACTTGAGCTTTTCTTCGGATTCAGCAGGACGGCCGAGATCGTTAAGCTTAGCACGCATCCAATGTGTGACAATATTTCTATCCGGCAGCTTCACTTTCCAGCGTAGACAACGTCCGAGCAAAGTTGCCGGCAAAATCAGTGGCCGACTCGTGGTCAAAATCACTCGCACCTGCTCGCCGGGCTCTTCAAGAGTCTTTAATAGGCGGTTACAGGCTTCCTTCGTCATGCGATCGGCATTCATAATCACTCCGAAACGAATGGCGTTGGAGCTCAATATATCAAAAAATACTTGAAACTGTTCAATGTCGGAAGTTTTGATGGTTTCTCGCCCTAAATCCAAAATCATTACATCTCGATGCATGCCTGCAAGAACCTCTCGGCAGGAGCTACAAGAGCCGCAGGCACGTTGCGATAGGTTTGGTGTGTTACAAAAAAAGCGTGCTGCCATCCAAGTTGCCAAATGCCGTTTGCCTGCACCCTCACGTCCTTCCAATAAAACTACGGGATGCATACGAGTCGTATCGAGGCATCGACTGAGATCGGCTTTGACATCGTCTAAGCCAATTAATTTACGCCAGTCTAGGGTGCTTGCGCCTGACGTCAGACTTCCAGCAGCCCTGCTATTTACAGGCTGCTTAGGTGATTTAGCTGAGGTTTTTTTTGCAGCTATATTTGCCAACGCCGCTCCAACTCCATGCATGCATCCTGAAAAACTTTTTCTTGTGGCAACGAGGCATCCAAGATGAAAAATCGACTAGGATAGAATCCTGCAACTCTGCGAAATCCCTGGCGCAGCCTTTCAAGATTAGCGTCTCCTGCTTGATCAAACCGCGCGGCATCATCATCGTTTGCAGCCAATCCGCGTCCACCAATACGTCCCGCCGTCAACGCCACTTCACAATCAAGAAGAAATGTGAGGTCAGGGGCTAAACCACCTGTAGAAAACTCTATTAACCATTCAAGATGGTTCAATGCTACGCCGCCATACAATCCTTGATAGACTCTAGTAGAATCGGCAAACCGATCACACACAACCCATTTTTCAGCTTTAAGTGCGGGGCGAATGACTTTGCCAACGTGCTGGGCGCGAGCGGCGGAGACTAATAATGCCTCCGTCTCAGGTAAAAATTCTTCACCAATCGGCGGAGACTTAAACACGCGACGAACCGCATCTGCGATCGGCGTTCCACCAGGTTCGCGAGTTGACACAACCGCAACGCCTCTCGACTCCAACCATTTTACGAGGGAAGTCATCAGGGTAGATTTACCAACGCCCTCTGAGCCCTCAAGGGTTATAAATCGAGATTGAATCGCCACGAAGGCCCCTCTACTATTTTTTGGTATTACGCCCATCCCTCATAACACCATGAAAAGACCTCTGTTACAAGACCAAATAAAACGACGCTTTCTTCTTTTATTTCAAACTATTGCGCCAGGATCGTTATTTGCACAAAAGACTTGTCTCACCCCCCCTCCTTCAGACATTGATAAAACAACCGACACGTTAGCGCGATTGTTCAGCATTAGGCCCAAAAAGCATTATTGACGAATTGGAGTCATTGAAGAGACATGGCGGTTAAACCTTACATACTGGGACCTGTTGTCGCAAAAGGCGGCATGGCAGAAGTCTATCGCGGCCTTCAAATTGGGCAAAATGACTTTCGACGTTTAGTGGGAATCAAACGCATGCTGCCCCAATTCGCCCATAATGCGGAGTTCACCACCATGTTTAAAGATGAGGCGCGTATCGGGCAGCACCTTCAGCATCCGAACATTGTGCGCGTGGAGTGTTTCGATACGATTGACGGTGTAGCGTGCATCATTATGGAATTTGTCGATGGCCTCGATTTACGGTCTTTGCTGGCCAGCTTTGAGCAAAAAAGCAATGGGCAACTGACCACTTCAGGCCTTTCTCCAATGCTCTGTACATTTATCATTGCCGAAGCAGCACGCGGCCTTCACCATGCACATGTTTGTCACGACGTTGTCAGCAAAAAAGCGCTTAATATTATCCACCGAGATATTTCCCCACAAAATATCTTAATCTCATGGGACGGCGAAATAAAAGTCACTGATTTTGGTATTGCCGCAGCGGATAGAGATTTCAAGCAAACTGAAACCAAGGTTGGGATTGTCAAAGGCAAATTTGCTTACATGAGTCCCGAGCAGATACGCGGCAAGAGGTGTGATCCAAGAACCGACATCTTCGCGCTGTGCATTGTGTTCTGGGAAATGCTTGCGATGAGGCGCCTTTTTAGTGCAGATAACGAAATGGACGTCATTGAAATGGTTCGCGATTGCAAGATAACCGAACAACTTTCGAAATTAAATCCAAACGTTTCACCACAACTCGAGCAAATTGTTTTGCGAGGATTGGATAAGGACCCGGAGAAACGTTACTCTTCGATGCAGGAACTTGACAAAACTCTTCGCGGTTTTCTGAGTTCATCTAAAACTACAACCAGTAATAGTGATCTCAGTGAAGTCCTTGAACAGCTCCTTAGCGCCAGAAAAGAGAAATCCAAAGAAGACACTCGCCAGCTACTTAGCGTGGCCGTGTCTGGAGATCCGAGAGGCAGCACACTTAGAGGCAAGGGCGTTGAATTGACGATGGATCCGAGCATTCCTGATTTTTCTGCAGTGGCTGTCGCCCACAAAATGGTCAAGAAAGTCGTGAGCTCAAATACTTCGGCGCACATTACAGTCTCTAACAGCAGATACGCACAAGCACGACGTCAGGCTCCCCATTCTGGTGCCCATTCTAGACCACGCGCTCCTGAAGGTAACTCCAGCCATTGGTTAACTTGGCTTGTGGCTACTACTTTTCTGTTTTTTGCGGGATCCCTAATGTTTAAAAAGTACAAACAAAACGCGAGGAGATCGATCAGTTCCCAGACAAATTCACCAACTGCATCACCGCAGCCGAAATCTAATACCGCGGCACCACAGGCTCCTCAGCAGAAGATTGATCAAAATTCTAGATTAACGCCTAAAAGCGGCCAGAAGGGAGATTAAATGCAACCATTCAAAAAAAATTTAATTCTCTTCGCACTGAATATTGCGCTTTGGTCGGCAAATTATTTCAGCCATAACAATTCATTTTCGCTGCTGGCTCGCAGCGGCACTCATGTTTCCCTTGACGTTGATCCGCCGCGATTCAAGCTCACGATTAATGGCATACTTTGGACTGGAAATAATGCGGTAAATGGCTGGGTGACCGCACCGCTAATTCTAAACATGCCCCAGGGTTTGCACCACATTGTGCTTGAACGTCCTGGCTACTCTTCCCACAAATTTAAAATAGCTATTGAAGGCCCCACAGCAAACCCAATCAAGACCTCATTAGAACGTCAAGACGCCGCGAAAAATATTGTTGAAATATCTGGACTTGACCTCGATGATGACGAATTGCGAGTTTCGGTCGACGGTGGATATGAGGAAAGCGCTTTGCCATTGATCTTAGATGACGCTTTATCAGGAGATCATGAATTAGAGATACGTAAAACTGGGCTGGCTTCCTTCCGGTCAAAACCCATTACGTGCACCTTCACCATAAATCCAGAAAAGAATTTGGCCAAAACCAAAATTGATCTTTCACTTTCCGGTAAAAAAATCACCACAAGTGCAAATTGCAGACGCATCAAAATTGCTCATTGAACGAAAACGACACACTTCCATCCAAGCTCTTGGGCGTCAATAGCTACAGTCAATCCCTGGGCCTTGGCCTTTTGAACCAATGGCCCTTGCTCTTTCTCGACAAAACCAGCCACAATTAATCGGCCCCCTGGTGCCAATTGCGCCACGAGATCAGGCATCAAATCATGCAGCACGGGAACCAATATATTTGCAATGATCACATCAAACTTGGCATCAAAGGCCGGACGGTTGGCCAAGCAAATCTCTGCCCGTGCATTTGCGGTGAGACAATTGGATCTTGCGACCTCAACTAAATCACTAGAAATTTCGGTGCCAGCTAAAACCTTCACACCGAGTTCGTGGGCTAACACCAGATATATTCCGGTGCCTGTGCCTACATCCAAAACTGAGGTGGGCATCCAGTCGATAAATTTTTCTTCCATAATTTTGATGATGGCCCGCGTCGTTGCGTGTTGGCCTGTACCAAAGGCCTCTCCCCGGTCCTCAATTTCGATTCGTGTGAGTCCAGGTGGCGTTGATATCGGGTCGCCCAAGGGCGTAATAAAAAATCTGGATGTCGCAAAGGCCGAGAATTCGTCACGCCAGCAAGATTGCCATGACTCGTCACTGATTTCACAAATGGCCATCCTCACATCCGAGCCAAACTCCACGTGAAGCTCACGGCACAGCTTTCTTGACCGCGCCTCAACGGGATCAAAAACGGCCAACGGGGACTCCGAAAATCGCTCTTCACTAGTTTGCCCAGACTCAGCCTCATAGGCCGTTAATTCCATATCTACACCGTCAATCACTCCTTCGACAAAATCAGACCGGCCGCAAGCCTCCAGCCATGACATAACCCGACTCTTTGTGTGAGCCCGATCCGAAAAGGCCTTAGAAGTAAATGATATGAGAAGTTCAAAGGACATAGTCCGGTCATTATAGTCATAAATGACCATAAATTACAACAATATATCAACACAATATATTAAATGTATTAAAATAATTGAAATTTACCACCATTTCGATTGCTTATTTGTTAGACTTCGCCTATAAACTCATCAATCTCTCATAAACTACTCCGTATTGTGTCGATGTGTTTGTCCATGTATTGCCCCCCTTAGTCAGGAGTCGTCTTAACATGCCAAAATCAGGAACAACAACTCGTTCACTCTTTATTGCCTTTATCTCTTCGGTAGTGCTTGCAGCGTCCTGCGGCACGACGATTAATACTGGCCGCAATGCAACCCCGGTAAAACAACCCGTTGACCAAGCTGAGACACCTGAACAGTCTTCTGAACAGTCACCTAGCGGCCCTAATGCAGAGTCGGGCCAAGTCACCCCGTGCTTCAGCCGCACCACAAAAAATATTCCAGAAAATCTCGTCAAGCTTTGCAACGAAACGATTAAGCCAGACGCTAGCTACAAAGAACTTTATCCTATTGTTTGTGAGCAGGGCCGATTGGTAGCCATTCTTAATAGCCCCAAGTGCGGATGGGACGGAAGTCCGAGTACCTTGAAACGGTTCAAAACCTTTTATTCGATGAGCACCGATCCCACGCTTAATTATGAAGACGTGAACTCAACGGTCATTCACGCACCCGCGCCAATAGGCAACGTTCTTAAGAGTTTTCGCTTAGCGTTTGAAAACTTTCCAGAATTCAAACTCCAAGGCTACCAATGGATAGACGGTACTCGTGAGCAAAGAAATCTAACCGGAAAAACTTGGGAGCAAGGTGTTGAATACCGATTTAGAGCCGACAAAGGCTTGTATGAGATCGGTTATCAAGGTGTCAACCAACTCTACCAAATTTCACCGACTTTATTTGTGCAATTGAATCGCGCAACTGGCGATTATGAGAGGGTGGCTGCTTTCTCGCAAATGGCCATGTACCAACAACTCGCCGACAACACGACAATGATCATCAAGTTGGAGCATCGAACAATCAACAGTCCCGGCCTTTACAACCTTGCTAAGGTCAGTGCCTCTGAACTGCTAGTAGATTTTATGAAGAAAGGGTACGCCAATGCAATCAAACCGTAATCAACATCAGTTATCGACCTCAGTGTTTTTGATGGCTACGAGCCTAATGGTTTTGGGGATTTTCTCATGTGGCGTCAATAAAAAAGCACATTATCCAGGTAAAAATTTCGGCCAAACCACCGAAGATCAGACACCAGATGCGGCAGATCCGCAGGTGGATTCCGCCTCACCTGACTCAGCCACGCCTGCCAACGAGCCTAACGCACCGCAAGATCAAGAAGATCCAGTGATCCCTACCGACCAAGTTTTGAGTCACTACGGTTTTAGTGGTTCTTTCAATCTCGAGAGCACTCACCGGATCTTGCGTGGACCTGATGCCGATCACAACGGAAGCGTGTCAACAGGGGGCCGCCTAGACAATCTCGCAGCAAATGCTCTTAAATTTATCATCGGCGATCAAACGGCGAATGTCGAATCGCTCGCCATGCTTATAAGGCAAAATGGCGTCGGCCACAACTCGGTCACTCAAAAAGTCAACACCGCCGGCGGCGATAATATCTCAAATTTCAAAAAAGAGGACACCCAAAGCGGCACCCAAGTCATTGACTGGGCCCTCGCCGGTACCGCTGTCTCGGCCTCATGCCCGCGTCAATTTGTGTGCGTTGAACGCATGGCTTGGGTACCTAACGTTGGAACGTCCATGACGTACTGCTATGTGGACCGCGAAACACAAGCTCCTGTTGCGATTCCTTACAGCCCAAATTCTAATTACTCCAGTGAGGCTTTTGTTACGGCCGTGGGTGCTGGCTTGACGTCTCGCCCCATTGACGTCATCACACATCTAGGTAACGTCAAGTGTGATGCACCCAATTTGGAGATCCGCGACCGTAGGCCAGTTCAGTACAAGCTTACGATGGGAACTAGGCGCGCTCCTGAAATGACTCGAGCGACTCATAAGCCTCTACGTTCTGACGCAGAAATTGTCATCGCGTACAGCCTACTTCTAGGCGACCCCCTAACACCATATTTGCCGAAAACAGGCCCTTATATTGATCAATTGACGCGACTGAACTCGAAGGTTAATTATTTCATTAACAATGAAAAGCATGTGATGGTAAAAATTGAACGCACGGTCCAGTCCCCGTTAAAGCTAGAAGGGTCTGCCATCGCAGATTATATGCGTGAAACTTATGGATCGTGGGCAGCCATGGCCTTTGAACTAGCGTTTCCTCCACAAAACGACACAGAAGGAGTTCAGCTGCTGTACTCCTTTGAATTCTGCACGCATTTATCTGTTGTCCCCAATTATTACAACCACTGCACTGGACTCATAACACCATGATTTTTGATTCAACCTGGCGGACCATTGCAGCCTGCGCCGTCGCCTCAACTGTTATTTTAACTCACAATTCTTACGCCAATATTTTAGGACTTTACCAAGCGGGTGCTGGATGTAAATCCGCTGCGATGGAATCGGCCGGAGACTGTACTGAGGCACAAACCCTGGTCTATAATCCTGCCGTCTTGTCGAATATTTCCGACGGGATCTCTGGCGAATTTGGCGTGGCGCGACTTGAATATAGCTTTGAACATCCGAGTTATGATCCCGTGCGCGTCAAGGTCGTGTCGCCAATGTTTTCTCAGGGCTGGAAATCTTCGTTCGCTGAAAAGCGTGGTTCGTGGGGATTTTCTTTGATGCCCGTTGGAAGCGCTGATCTAAAAATCAAGGGTCTACCTCGACGCATTAGTGGAAACGTAATGTCACTAAATGTGCGCGCAAAGCGCCAACAAATTCATATACCCGTTGGCGCCTCGTATGCGTTTTCGGATACTGGCATCACGGTGGGCGCAAGCCTCATTTACACTTACGACAAACGCTCGATCAATGCTGCTGCTGTGTCAGATCCTAACACATCCATTATTGATATGACGTCGAAGGGCCATTTTTTCAGACCAGTCATCGGCAGCACATGGCGTAACGATTCTAATTCTGCGGCTGCGGCATATATGTTTCCCCTCGAAAAACATTTTTCAGGCGACACCAAAATCGGCGGCGACACTCCTTATGCCACCGAGCAAGTAGACTACGACCCAGCCGTACTTTTGTTGTCGACACGAATGGCTATGAGCGGAGCAGCGCTGTCCGCTAACTTCAATCACATATACGGAAAAAATGGACGCCACATCCAACGCGACGGCATCAACAGGACGACAAAAGAGGCTGACCTAAAAGACGCAAACCACGTGGGGGCTCGTGCCTCATACACCACCCCAGAGCTCGGAGAAATTAGTCTAGCCGCAGCCTACTTAGATTCCTTTTGGGGTGAAGGCTATTACTATAAAGATGCGGATGGAATTCCACATCACGAAGGCGGTCATCTATTTGGGCAATTCAATGCTATTCCAGTACGTACCCAAGCCTTAGCTTGGAGGAGCAGGGTTGCGCAGTGGGATACCCACGCAGCCGTTACCCGCACCTCCGGCGCCACCACGGTTAGTGCTAGTGGTGACAACCCTGGATACTACCAAATTGAATTTGTTAGCGTTACACTAGGCGTACAAAAAAGCATCTAAACGACCCGACCTTCTGTCGCTGCGGGCGCCGAACATAAAAAACTCTTTGATTTCAGCGGATTAGATAGACGCGTGAACATAGTAATTATTTACCCGATAAATTGTGGTATTTGAGGTAGACCTTTAATTCGGGTTTTACCTAAAGATATTCGCAGCGTCAGGGGACGCCGAACAGGCAATAACTAGAGCCAATCCACTTAGAAGGAATTTATGAACGACCATCAGACAATCAGTATACTCAAAGGTTTAGTGATCGACGGCGTCAACAAAGCGAAATCAGGGCATCCAGGTGGAGCCATGAGCTCCATGGATTTCGCCTATATTCTTTTCACAGAATTCTTGAAATTCGACCCTGATGACAGTGAATGGATGGGACGAGACCGTTTTATCCTCAGTGCGGGGCACGAATCCATGCTGCAGTATTCGATGCTGCACATGATGGGCTGGTTGGCTGTGGATGAGCTAAAAAAATTCAGGCAGCTCCACAGCAAAACACCTGGGCACCCAGAATTCAAGCACACTAAGGGCATTGAATGCACCACCGGCCCGCTCGGTCAGGGCGTGGCGATGGCCGCCGGATTTGCGGTCGCCGCACGTCATCTAGCGGCAAGCATCGACCCTTCGTTATTTGGCCACAAAATTTATGCTCTAATGGGTGACGGATGTATGCAAGAGGACGTCACACTTGGCGCAGCATCACTTGCAGGCCATTTAAAACTAAATAACCTAATTTGGTTTTACGATCGTAACCGCCAACAAATATCTGGCGGAATTGAGCGTGCAACGAGTGACAATGAAGAAATGATTTTCAAGGGTTTTGGTTGGAACGTAATGATGATCGACGGCCACGATCACGCCGCCATTCGCAAAGCCCTGACCGACGCCCAAAAATCTGAGCGTCCCGTTTTGATTATTGGCAACACGACCATGGCGAAAGGCTGCGCCACCATGGAAGGCGATCACGAAACTCACGGCGCTCCATTATCAGTGGACGAGCGTGCGAAAACCAAACAGAAACTAGGCATCCCTGACGGCGAAGATTTCTACTGCCCTGACACTGCGATAAAGCATTTTCAACGAGGTTTTTCTGGTCTACGAGCAAATGCCGCTCGCTGGAAAGCTACGGTTGAAAATCAAATGAAGGACCCTAATTTTAAAACCAACTGGAATAAATATTTTGGCAAAGAAGATTGGACTAAGCTCACTCACCTAACATGGCCGGTAGGCAGTTCGGTGGCCTCACGCAACGTGTTTGGCGAAGTCATCAAGCAGTGGGCAACCGATATCCCTAAATTCATGGGTGGCAGCGCAGATCTGGAACCATCCAACATGACGGGAGCGTTCGCAAAAGCGGTCGGCGATTTCCAAGCCGCCTCGCCCAAAGGTCGCAACATGGCATTTGGCGTTCGTGAATTTCCGATGTCAGCCATCGCCAACGGCATGGCGTTGCACGGCGGGGTCATTCCGTTTGACGCAACATTTTTAACATTCTCCGATTACTCAAGACCAGCACTACGTCTTGGAGCGATTCAAAAAATCAGGGTCATTCACGAGTTTACGCACGATAGTTTTTATCTTGGTGAAGACGGCCCAACACACCAGCCGGTTGAACACGTTATGAGTCTTCGCCTCATTCCTGATTTCTACTTGATGCGCCCTGCCGAAGCCCGAGAGACACAACTTATGATGCAAGAGGCTCTCAAAATTTCGCAGCCTTCGGCCATTTGCTTATCTCGACAAAAACTACCGACACTTGAACTTTCACCCTCGCAGGAAGCCGATTGTCGCCGCGGTGCTTGGATTGTTAAGGATCACGACGCACCAGATCTCGTGATTTTTGCCACCGGTTCTGAAGTTTCTCTCGCCCTCTCCGCGGCAAAAGATCTCCCGAATTTTAAAACTAAGGTCGTCTCCCTACCCTGTTGGGAACTATTTTTTGCGCAAGACAAAGCGTTTCAAAATCGCATGACCTCTCCTTCGTGCAAACAACGAGTTAGTATTGAAGCAGGATGTACGCTTGGCTGGCAAAAATTCACGGGCCTTGATGGTCTCAATATCGGGCTTGACACCTTCGGAGCGAGTGCGCCGATGGAACAATTGGTTGAAGAGTATGGGTTTACTCCCGCTAAGGTCGTCCGCCGTATTACCGAACACTTCAAAGGATAGAAACCCGTGCCTACGACGTCTTATAACATTTCTGAGAACACCTTGACCAATCACTCGAACAATCACGTGACGGGCCCCAAACACGGTGAAAGAGAGGCCCTTGCCGCCGCGATTAAAGGTCTTGGCGCGGCTGAACATCTTCGCCAAAAAACGTCCTCCGCGACCAGGGACCCTGCCGACGATTTCGCTGCGTGGCACGAACGTTTTCGCCACGAATTAGCGAGTGAATTTGGCGAGGTTCCTAGTGATGACGACGCCGTGTCCATTAAGAAATACATTCAAGCCATTAAAAAGCAGATTACTTAGTCACTAGCCCGAAGGCGCCAGCGACCTATCCTGAGCCGAAGGCGAAGGATCTCGGCGAATGACCACTCATTAACATTTTTAAATTAGCGGACGTCTCATGCAAGAAATTTCTAACTGTCCAAAATGCAATTCTGAAAACGCTTATTTTGATGGAAGCCTTTTCAATTGCCCCGACTGCGCCCACGAGTGGAGCGCCCATAAAACAGAGGGTGCCGATACCGCTGAAAGCCATGATGGAAATAATTTTTGTGATGCCTACGGTAATTTATTGGTAGACGGAGATTCCGTAACGGTGATCAAAGATCTGAAGGTCAAGGGCACGTCATCGTCGGTAAAAGTGGGAACCAAAGTGAAAAATATTCGCCTTGTCGACTCGAGTGACGGCCACAACATCGCATGCAAAATTGATGGCTTTGGCGCCATGAACTTGAAATCAGAATTTGTTAAAAAAGCGTGAAGTTGCGGTGAGATCGGCCGCTTTCGCCTTATCGATCAACCTTAAAAGCCACCAAACGAGTATCGTGACCACCGTGCGTGAAGTGGCGAGTTTGGCACTTTAAGTGACTGCTCACGTTTGACATTTTCTTTAGCAAAATGCTCCAGGTCTCTTCATCCGGGCAAATGACGTAGCCACACAAATCCAAAGATTTAGCCAAACGCGCCAATGCAAGGCCAAGGCGTTCGTAAATTGACACTCCACCGGTTTGTTTAGATAGACGCATGCCGTAGGGCGGGTTTAGCGGCAAAAAAACTGAACGCCCTGCCATATTCGCTCCCCTCGCATTGCGAAATAGTGCCTCTGGATTATCAAGAAAATCGTTATTCTCCACCGCTATATGAACGGTTAAGCCCGTGGCCAAGGTAAAGTTTTGGGCCTCGGAATTAAACACATTCAACACGTCTTGACTGTTATCACCAAAAACTAATTGCGGAGCTCCCTCGCGTTTGACGGCTGCGATTAAGCGTTTTCTTATGGAGGCCATAGTGGCCACCGGATGAAACGCAAAATCTTCACAACCATAATTCGCTCTTGTCACACTAGGAGACACGCTCAAGGCTCGGCAGCACGCCTCAAACCCCGTGGTCCCGGTCCCTGCAAACGGCACAGCAACCATGGTTTCGCCGCTGGCAATACGGTCTAGTAAACCGGTACTCATTTTAGTCGCACTCCAAAGAAAACAAGCCGACGCATGGTGCTCGGGCAGTGGAGCGATGGCCCCTGATAACATTTTTTTATAGTGCCGCTTGTAGAGGGGCTCTCCACCCATGCTGACCAGAATTCTCGTGCGATTTTTAGCTGAATCAATCCGCACCCTGTGCATTTTTGGATGCCCCACTGAGTCGTCCCCATCGGCCACGTCGACGATACGAAGGTGCCAGGTGTCTAAAGCTAATTTCTTGATTTCTTTGGCGGTACCGACCACCGCGTGGGCGACGTCGGCGGTGACGTGGCAATCTATTTTTGCGGGATCAGACCAGAGTTCTCCAACTCCTGATTTTTGGAAAAATCCAGGCCAATCTGCCCTCGACGAAACCCGTCCACTGTGAATCACCCATTCGACATCGTGGGCGGTTGTCAACCTTGCAACCAGCTCCAGGGCTTGCCGATAATCACATTCTTGAACCACGATCACGCCATCTTCGACCTGAGCCTCTGGTTGAAATTTGTACTTTTGGGTTGGGGTTTTCAAAACTGTCAACACCTCATCCAACGTGATGTCTGCCCACCCTGGGGCTGGCCGCACAAGAAATCGCTGAGGCTTGGCAAGATATTGGGTCATTATGTCTCAAATTCTGTAGTTAAACGTGAAAAGCGCCATTTTTAGCGCCGCCGAGGTGCTGTTGGCACGTCTATTACCTCTTTAATACGCATAGTGCGACACTAATTCAAAGGCACCGATCTTTTTCCGCTGAGTCTGGATGGATCCAAGCTTGCGCTATAGGCAAAAATCAGTCATGTTTGAGGTTCGAAATTTATCCCTTTTTTTAATAAATCCTTGGAGTTTCTCACCATGACAGAAAAAACATTCTCGATCATCAAACCAGACGCAGTAGAAGGCAATTTTATCGGTAAAATCGTCGGCCGCTTTGAAGAAGAAGGCCTCAAAATTGCTGCCATGGAAATGCGCCATCTCGCCCGCCATGAGGCCGAGGGATTTTACGCTGAGCACAAAGCCCGCCCGTTTTTTGGCGAATTGTGTGACTTTATGACCCGAAGTCCTGTGGTTTTGATGGTCCTAGAAGGCAAAGACGCCATCGCCAAAAATCGCAAAATTATGGGTGCCACCAATCCAGCAAACGCTGACGCTGGCACCATCCGCAAATTGTTCTCTAAATCTGTTGGCGAAAACAGCGTCCACGGCTCTGATTCCCCCGAGGCGGCAGCCCGCGAGATCGCGTACTTCTTTCGCGGAATCAGCGTTTACAGCAAAAAATAATTAGTCAAGCCCGCCGCGCCTGCGTGCACGAGTGGAGTTTGCGTCATTTTTCGCAAACTCCACTTTCACTTGCAACTAGAATCACAATTATTTTCACGGATGAACTGGGGTAATTATTTAATGGAAAATATGATCGATATTCTCAAGCAGCTATCCTCGGAGCTTAAACTTCAAGCCCATCAGGTCAACAACACAATCAAGCTCCTGGTCGATGAAGAATGCACCATTCCATTTATTGCACGTTACCGCAAAGAGATGACAAACTCCATGGATGAGGTCCAAATTCGGGACCTTCGTGATCGCTACAATTATTTGGTAGAACTCGAGACCAACAAAGAAAAATACCTAAAGGTCGTGGCAGAGTTTTGTCAAAAAAGTCCTCTATATGCAGGCAAATTTCCTGAATTAAAAAAGAAGTTCCAGGCTTGTGCGACCAAGCAAGAGCTTGAAGATCTTTACCTCCCGTTCAAACCGAAACGTCGGACTAAAGCGCAAATTGCGCGAGAAAAAGGCCTTGAACCCCTACTCGAGGCTATTTTGGCGCAACGGTCGTCGCTAAATGATTTGACGGCCCTGGCCACCCCTTACATCAACCTTGCCGACACCACCATTGACGCCACGCTAAAGGTTCCGACAGCGGAAGCTGCACTCTTAGGCGCCGGCGATATTTTGGCCGAGCGGGTCAGTGAAACCGCAGAATTCCGCAGGATGGTTCGCGAGACCTCAGGTCAAACTGGAGTTCTTGTCGCCAAGAGGTCGGACGCAGCAGATTCCGTAGCTGGAAAATCTGAGGAAGATGAACTCAACAGCAAATTAGCCGGCAAAGGCAAAAAGGGTGAAGCACACAAGTACGAAAATTATTTCGATTTCCGCGAATCGATCAAAACCTGCCCAAGCCACCGAATCATGGCCGTTCGTCGCGGCGAGGCCGAAAAAATTCTGCGAGTAGGCATCGAAGTCGACACCGCAAAAATCCTTGAAGATCTGACATCTGCAGTAGTGGGAACATCCCCCACGACGCCGGCCGTCCGAGCTTGGATGACACAGGTCACTGACGACTGCAATCGTCGCCTTTTGGCCCCGTCTATCGAGACTGAACTTCGAATTGAACTCAAGACTCGTGCCGAAAATGATTCTATTCGCGTCTTCACTAAAAACCTCGAAAACTTGCTGTTGTTGCCGCCAATCCCACAAAAGGTCGTTATGGGCGTCGATCCAGGAATTCGCACGGGATCCAAAATTTCAGTCATCAGTGAAACTGGCGCCGTTTTATTTCACACAACCGTCTATCCAGACTTCAAACCAAGTGAAACGGTGGACTCACAAAAGACTCGCCAAACCAAAGAAATTTTGGCCAACACGCTTCGCGCTTACAAAGTGGAGTACATCGCGATCGGCAACGGCACTGGATCTCGCGAAATCGACCGCATCATTCGCCAAGTGTTAAAAGACGGCAATTTCGCGCACATAAAGCGCCTCATCGTCAATGAATCCGGAGCCTCAGTTTATTCGGCCGATGAGATCGCGCGCGAAGAATTCCCGGATCTTGACGCCACCATTCGCTCGGCGATTTCCATCGCACGGCGCCTTCAAGATCCACTCGCAGAACTAGTAAAAATTGATCCCCGTTCCATCGGTGTTGGCCAATACCAACATGATGTTAACGTCACCAAATTAAAGCTTTCACTAGAGGAAGTTGTGGAATCGTGCGTTAACAAAGTAGGCGTCAACATCAATACGGCCTCGTATAAATTGCTCGGCTACGTATCCGGCATTGGCGGTGCACTGGCAAAGGCGATCGTGACCCACCGCGATAAAAACGGCCAATTTCTATCCAGATCTGACGTGAATAAGGTGCCTGGCTTTGGGCCAAAGGCGTTCGAACAAGCCGCAGGATTCTTGCGCGTACCTGAATCTAAAAACCCACTCGATAATTCGGGAGTCCATCCGGAGCGTTACGGCATTGTGGAACAGATTGCCAAAGACCTCGGCTCCAACATTTTTGATTTGATCGGAAAACGCACGGCTGTTGACGCGATTCCCCTTGAAAAATACGTCAGCGAAACCCTAGGCCTACCAACCCTAAGAGATATCGCTGCCGAATTAATTAAGCCGGGCCGCGACCCTCGTGAAGAGGGCATTCGATTAGTGTATTCTGACGATGTCTCTGAAATTGAAGATCTTCGTCAAGGCATGGTCCTCCAAGGAACCGTGACAAACGTGACAAATTTCGGCGCATTTATCGACATTGGCGTTCATCAAGATGGTCTCATTCATATTTCAGAATTATCGGATCAATTTGTCACAGATCCGTCGAGCGTTGTCGCCGTTGGAGATGTGCTCAGTGTTCGAGTTCTCGATTGTGACAAGGTGAAACGTCGCATCAGCCTATCGGCTAAAACCCAAACGCGAAGTCCTGGGGTAGCATCGGCTAGCGCAACGGCAGGACGCCCTGCCCAAGCTGCGCACCCGGCGCAGGCCGCCGCGACTAGAACACAACCAAAACCAATGCCCAAAATACCCGAGAAAAACCACGACATGAACGACCTACTCTCAAAATTTGGACGTAGATAATTAAGGAGTAGATAGTTTAGGAGTAGATAGTTTAGGAGTAGATAATTATGGAGCAACCAATGAGTCAAAAAACACCTAGTCAGACTCCTAAAAAAGTAGTCCTTGGAGTCATCGGCGGCAGCGGCGTCTACAAAATGGACGGCGTCGAGTATGTGGGAGAGCACAATCTTGCGACCCCCTTTGGCGAGCCGTCAGACAGTGTCATGGAGGCTAGGATCGAGGGTCGATCCGTATTCTTCTTACCTCGCCACGGCAGGGGCCACCGCTACTTACCAAGTGAGGTTAACTACCGCGCCAACATTCACGCCCTGAAACAACTTGGCGTAACCCACGTCCTAGCCGTTAGTGCTGTTGGCATCATGAAAGACTTCATCAAGCCAGGTAACATGGTTGTACCGGACCAGCTTTTTGACCGCACGCGCGGCAGCCGAGAGAGCACCTTTTTCGGCGAAGGCATCGCTGGCCATGTCATGTTCGGGGACCCGTTTTGTGCTGAAATGCGCTCTTTAATTATAGCCGGTGCGAAAATTGAGAAAGCCACCGTCCACGACGGCGGCACTTATGTGTGCATGGAAGGCCCGGCCTTTTCTACCCGCGCGGAAAGTAATTTTTACCGCAAGACGTTGGAGCCGAGTGTCATCGGAATGACGGCCATTCCCGAGGCAAAACTCGCTCGCGAAGCTGAGATGTGTTACGCCATGCTGGCCCTTGCCACCGACTACGATTGTTGGCATGAAAGCGAAGAAGACGTTTCTGTTGCCGCGGTGATTGCAGTCGTCAAAGCCAATGCCAATCTAGCCAATAATATTATTAAGCGTGTGGCCAGTTTGATGCCACCCACGTCAACCTCGGAAATTCTTTCGGCAGCAAAATATGCGATCATGACAGATATTACAAAGATCCCCGAAAACACCCGGAAAAAAGTGCAAACGCTTTGGGGCCCTTACCTTGGAGAAAACTAGACGCGGTCAAGCCATCACAATCCTCGCGATGTTCGCATTGGGTTGGGGCTGGTTTAAACACGTTGAAAATTATCAGCACCAATCCCAGCGGCAGGACGCCGAGACCATAAAAGACGTCCAAGCTTCACAGCCAGTCCAACCGCTCGTTTCGCCGTCGGCCTCCCAGTCCAAGGATATTTCGGCTGAAGTGGCTAAGCCTGCCTCCGAATTCTCCGCAATGACTTTGGCACCGTCAGACACCACCCCTAGAACCTCCACCGTTAGCGAAGCCCTATCGCTCATAGACCGAGGGCGAACTCAAGAAGGTGTAGCCCTTTTGCTGCGCCTTGCCTCCCTCGACACCAATAATACAGAGATCCTCATGGAGCTGGCAATGGCCTACTCATTGGACCTCAAGGACCCGGCAAAAGCGAGAATGGCTCTCGAACAAATAATCGAGATTAACCCCAATTATCGAGCTGCCCTCAACGAATTAGAACTCGTTTACGGTGAGCTTGGGGCCTATGATCAGGGACTGGCGTTTCTGGATCTGAAAATTCAGCAAAATCCGAATTCCTTAGAACTTCAGTTCTTGTACGGGCGAATGCTTGCTTCGTCTAACCCCAAAGCATCGATCTCGTGGCTCAAAAATGCGACCAAAATTATTGATATTCGAGAAAACGCTCTCAATCAATTGGCGATAGCCGCCTTAAAATCCGGCGACATACCACTCGCTATTGAGTCTTGGGCAGCCGCCCTCGCCTTAGCGGAAGCCGCGCTCGCACAGGCGGTTGATAAGGGAGAACCAGGTATAGACTTTTTGGAGGACCGAATTGCCTCCACAAAAATTGACTTGGAAAAAGCTAGAAAACAATCCGCAAAAAATCTTTAATCATGCGCCAAAAATTTCACGACCAAATCACTTAGCTGATCTACGTCGTAAGGCTTTGTCAAAATCGCCTTAAACCCATGCTTTAAACAAGCCACTTGATCGTCCTTGAAGGCACTGGCTGTGACGGCGATCATCTTGGTTTGAGCATTCTGGGACGCGCCGTTCCAAATCGCCGTGGCCGTGTCAAATCCGTTCATTTCAGGCATTTGCCAATCCATCAAAATAAGGTCAAATTTCTGCACCAAGACTGACTTCAGGGCCTCAGCTCCACTTTTAGCTATTACGGTTTTATAGCCAAGAATTTTGAGCATACTATCTGCGACCAAACAATTTACGTCGTTGTCATCGACCACTAAAATCCACAACTCGGCCACGTCATTCTCCTTCCTTCACATTACCATCAGACACTTATCCGACATTCTTTTGTCACGGATTTTATTCTCAAATACAGCCAATTTTTACAATTCACCGAAAACTGCGAACTTCAGATCTCAAGTTTTCCACCCATCATCCGACAACTAGGCGAAACTATAGGCGACTTTGAATCTCTTGAGACACCATTTGCCGTCGGAAAACAATGTGGAAAACAATGTGACAAACAATGTGACAAACAATCTAGAAACTAATCTAGAAAACGCAGTGGACGCCAAACGAAATTCCACAAAACAGGTAAAAAACATCGCTTCGTCAATTCGGCAAAGCATGATTATTGCGAGCATTATCCTTGTAACGTTTTTCACCGTTGTCCAAGCATCAATAGAGTATCGCATAGATTCAAGAAAACTTGAAAGCAGAATTGCCGAAATGGAACGAACCTCACGACAATTAGTAGCGATTGCCCTTTGGAATTTTAACGACGACACGCTCAAAATCATTGGCGATCAATTGCTCTCAAATGGTGAAGTGCTCAAGGTCAGTATTTGGGATGAGCTTGACAGACTGCATTATGTAAATATGAAAGACTTAGATCGCTCATATACAGTCGAAAGAACAAGTATTATTCAGGGTCAACGCGACAAAGCCAAAGTTTTAGGTCGAATGAAAGTCGTCTATACTGAAAAACCACTCCTTGAAAATTTAGCACAGACGTTCTTCAGCATTCTTTTGTTCAATTTTATCAAAATCTCGGTCCTGGATTACATCATCATGAATCTCCTAAACCGCCTCGTGATTCGTCCTTTGAATAAACTGGGAAAGACCATTTTACTTCTTCCCGAAGACCAACGAATTGAAGAGTCCCTAAGCCCTCGCTCAATGATGGCGGCCCGCGTTGGTTTGGAAAATGAAATCGGCACCGTAGCCAGATTTATCGCACACCGCGAGCAGCGTTTGCAGCAATTAATTTCCGACCTGCAAATCAGGGAGACGACCCTCCGAGAAAGTGAATCCCACCAGCGCGACTTGGCCGAACGCCTTCAATTTCTGATGCAAGCCAACCAGCTAGGATCCTGGGAGATCGACCTTCTTGACGGATCGGCTGTATATAATGATCGCTGGGGGGAAATTCTAGGAATTTCTGCGGAAAAAATTTCGCCTTACTTTTGCTTTTGGACCGACCGCATTCATTCCGACGATCAGCATCGATTTAAGGAGGAGTGGAATGCCTTAATTAAGGGAGAAGTTTCCTCCATCAAAAACATCCACCGCATTCAACACGAGTCCCAACAATGGATCTGGGTGCTTTGCACAGGAACAGCCGTTTACCGCGACGCGACAGATCGTTCCTCGCGAATGGTCGGCACAAATTTGGATATCTCCGATTTGGTGAACGCCCGAGAAGAGGCGCTTGCCGCAAACAAATCCAAGTCCGAGTTTCTTGCTAACATGAGCCACGAAATCCGTACACCGCTCAACGGAGTGCTTGGAATGACTTCACTACTAAAGCGCACCAAATTGGATGCCACACAACTCGAATTTATCAAAACAATCGACATCTCCGGTAAACAGTTGCTAAGCGTTATTTCTGACATTTTGGACATATCAAAAGTTGAGGCCGGAAAGTTTGACCTCTCCCCCGTACCCACGCACATCAGAAACGTGGTCGAAAATGTGGTGAGAATCCTTAGCCCCGTGGCGAGCAATAAAGGCCTATCCGTGACATTTGAAATTGCAGACAATGTGCCCGACGTAGTTTATTGTGACGACACCAGACTCCAACAGGTTTTGGTAAACTTAACCGGCAATGCCGCCAAATTTACGTCCTTCGGCGGCGTTAAGATCGTTGTCACTGCTCGACCATCACCGACCCACATAGACCGTGAAGAAATTGAATTTCACGTCATAGACAATGGCATTGGTATCCCGGAAGAGTCTCTGAAGAATATGTTTCAACCGTTCTCTCAAGCCGATGCAACCGTCACACGTAAATTTGGCGGCACGGGACTAGGCCTCGCCATCTCAAAGCAAATTGTAGGCCTAATGAACGGAGAAATTAGCGTCACAAGTGTCGTAAATAGTGGCTCTGACTTCAAGTTTACAATTCACGTCCACGCTGTAGCTGATGCAGATCTATCGCCGCTGGATGAAGTCAAAGTGGTCAATGAAAACCTTAAGATTATGATTGCCGAAGACAACCTCATCAGCCAGAAAGTGTTGTTCAAAATGATTCGCGCGCAAGGATTTCAGGCATCCCTTGCAATCAATGGGATTGAGGCCGTTCACCAAGCGTTGACCCAGCAACACCACATTATTTTTATGGATTTAGTCATGCCTGAAATGGACGGAATAGAGGCCTGCAAGCGAATTTTGACGCAAGCGAAATCTGCAGGACTTCCACCCCCAACAATCATAGCGATTACTCCGAGTACCAGCCCAGATGTCGCCAGCCAATTAACGGAAATAGGTTTCTCTGGGTCCTATGAAAAACCCATCTCCAACGCGCAAGTTCGACAGGTCATATCTTCAAAGCAGCAAGAGCTTATGGCCGCCGCCACCAAAGCGGCCTCATAGCACACGGCACGCCGCACAATTGGCTCGTAGCATAGGAGCCGCTTTATTTTGGGACTGCCTTATTTTTCGCAGCCTTTTTTTTCACAGCCTTATTTTTCAATATGCGAGCATTTTCCGCCGCCTCAACCTCAGGAATTGTGTCTATCTGAAGGTCTTCACCAGCCTTTAGGGCCACGTAGTCAGCCCCGATCCTGAGCGCCTCTTGAAGCTGGAAGTCATCGATAAGAAGAACATCCGCATTTTCATCGGCAGATTCTGGATCGGCGTCCTGTCGAAATCCTATGCGAGTCTCCAGTTTTACCTTGTCTAAGGCCTTCTCGGCCTCGGATTTCTCTTTCAATGAGAAACGTGTTCGATCAAGAATTTTGTCTTTGTATTGTTTGATATCTTCATTTACTTGCATAAAACTCTTGTCCGTCTTTAGACGGGCTGCACTAGCTTCGGCAAGTTTTTTGACGTAAGGCTCAACCTCTGCGAGTTTTTTGAATTCTGAATCGTTTATTTTTTCCCAAGGCAATGCGTAGTCGTAAAACCTCTCGCCAATTTCTAGTTCATCGAAAATATCAGGAATCACGATATCTGATTCAACGCCGCGAAGCTGCGTGCTTGAACCAGATGGCCGGTAAAACTTCGAAATAGTGACTTTGATAGCACCCAATTTATCACTTACGTCATTTAGATTTTGAACCGTACCCTTGCCAAATGTATGCGTATCGCCAATGATTAATCCTCTTTTGTAGTCCTGAATCGCTCCGGCAAAAATTTCGCTTGCGGATGCAGACTGTCGGTTTATCATAACGGCAAGGGGACCGGCCCAAGCGACACCTGAATCTCTGTCTTCTAAAAGGGTGTTAGTTCCGTTACTCCCCCTTATTTGAACCATCGGCCCGCTATTAATGAATAGTCCGGAAATAGTCACAGCCTCGTCCAAAGATCCCCCGCCGTTGTTTCGCAAATCCAATACAACCACCTGCGCGCCCGCCTTCTTCACCGCCTCAATCTCTCGCAACATATCCGCAGACGAGCTCTTGAAGTTTTTCTCCTTGTTTTGTCGACCTTCAAAATCCATGTAGAACGAAAGCAAGGTTATGACTCCTACTTTTATGTTTTTAGCCGTTACCCCTTCGCCGACTTTGACAATTTTTATCTGGGATTTTGCTGCTTTATCCGTCAGCTGAACTTTCTGACGCTTGAGGGCGACAATGCGTTGGGTGTTTTTACCTTTTTCATCGCGAGTGATTGTTAATTTAACTTCTGTGTCGTGATGGCCACGAATTAATTTTACGACTTCTTTTAGATCCATATCAACAACATCAACGGCCGGCTTGTCGCCTTGAGCTACAGCGATGATTTTGTCGCCTTTCTTTACCTGCCCACTTTGAGCAGCAGCACCGCCTGCCACCAAGGATTGTATCGTCGTAAATCCATCGTCGCTTCGAAGTACGGCTCCTATCCCCTCTAAAGATAATCGAGTATTAATTCGAAAGTCTTCCAACTCATCTGGCCCCATATAATCACTATGAGGATCTAGAGCACTAGCAAAAGCATTGAGATAAATTCCCATAACCTCATCGCTTGAAGTTTCCTTGTGCCGTTTACGAACAATAGACATTCGCTTTTCCATTTTGGTCCGAATTTTTGGTTCATCAGTCAGCGTTTCACGAATTCCCATTATTTGGAATTTTACGCGTTTTCGCCATCGATCAGCCAACTCGTCGCCTGATTGGGCCCAAGGCATCTTCTTTTGATCGACCTCCATGTATTCATCCACAGTAAAATCGTGTTTCTTGGCAATGGCTTCATCAATTCCCTTCTGACGCTCAACGAACCGCTGGTTATATGTACTCACGATGTCGTCGATAAAATTACAGTTCGCGGCAAGCACCGCATCGTCGATGGTCGTCGAATATTGTTTCTCAAATCGGTCGATGTCACTCTGTAATAAGTAGAGCTTTCCCGGGTCCCAAGCCTTGATAAATAGATCGAGAGATCGCTTACTGAGCTCATCATTAAATTCGGAATATGTGAAATGCATTTTAAAATAATAATTTGTCAATAAACGGACCTGTTTGCAATCCAAGGCAAATGACGTGGATGAAATCAATGCGCCAATTAAAACAGGCATGAATAAAACGATTTTTTTCACATGCTTCCGCGCTGCATCCGACACAATACCCATGCTCATAAGTGACTCCCATCATGATAGTACTATGAAAGTTATACCATATAATTAGCTAAAACCAATCCATCCGCGCGGAGATCTTTTCACTTAATGAACCAAATATAGAGCGAAAATCTAACGATTTAGCCAAACCACCAATTTTTGCAACTCATTATTCCCGTCAAATGACCGAAAATGAAACATCAAAGAATCCACGCACACGGTTTTGGAGGCGAATTTATGCCAGCAAAAGGCAAACGCACTTTTTGGGTTATGACAGCTGTGACGCCGTTGCACACCCAGCGCATTGAACTGCTTAACAAAAATGGGTTTGACGTCGTCAGCCTGAAAAATTTCCAAGAGATTCTTGACGCAACTGGAGCTGGGCGACCAAGCTGCATTATCGTAGACACCCCTGAAGGCGACTCGGCCAGCACTTTAAAATTGATGAAAGACTTAACAGGACTTGCAGAACTAAATGGAGTGCGCTTCATTTTGTCGAGCGTAACACCGTCCACTGATGCGATGTTACTTGCGGTAGCAGAAAATTTCCGGGACATTCTCCCACTTAATCTTTCCGATGAAATGTGGCTGCAAAGAATTCAATATACGACCGCCACAAAGCCTACCCAAAAGTTTTCAGCGCCACTTTGCGAAATTAGCATGAATCAATTCGCCGTCGTTCGAGTGCCGGCGCGAGTGGTTTGGATCAATGAAACGCATATTAGGATTGAGTGCCGCGGCAGTATGCAAGCAGGTAGTACACTTCAGATGACTGGGGCTGTGTCAGAATCGTTTGGGGTCGGGCACATTGGTCTAACGGTAGAAAGCATTCATAAAAATCAACTCCTGTTTCGTTTCAGCCAAGCACTCGTTTGCCGCTGGAGGGTACCCGCTGCAAATGCTGAAGCCGTCTCAAAGATGATTCGCACCATGTTGGCATCGACTCAAAATGACTCGAAATTGAGGGCCTACGTCGTGGCTTCGAACCCAGGCTTTCGAAAGGCATTATCCACGGACTTGAACCCTCTGCACTTCGAGCTCAAAATTGGCCTTCAGAGGTATACTGTACCAAACGAAATTGAATACTTTTCTCCAGACGTGATCTTCCTTGACGCTCCCATCGTAAAAGCCATGACTGGAGTTGAGTTAGTCACCATTTTCAATAAGGTGCCAGGCGACGTACCACTAGTAATTTATGGAGAAGACGTAGAAAAAGCAAAACTTACCGCAGCCATTCATAATAGACCCGTGTTTTATGAAAAGTCACCGAACGCAACTCACCTCGCAGACGCAAGTAGGCGCTACCGCATTATTCCACATGCACATGGCGCGGATTCTACGACGCCAATAGCACAGATCAAAGCTGACCATGGTTGGAGTAAAATTGAGGTCCACGTCCCTGCCCGGCTGGTATCACTGAATGCTAGTGTTGGTGAAATTTCGCTACCATTTTGCGTTGGGGCATTTACCCTCGCGAAGCTTGAAGCTCCTCTTTTGCACAAGGCTTTGGGACGCGATCCATACATTAAAATTACGGATTCGGTAGAAAAATCATCTGACCTAAATATATCCCAGTTCAATCAGCACGCCCACTTCTACATTGCTGACATCACTCTGTCGGAACAAATTACTCTTGCAGGCTTTCTCGTAAACATGCTTGCGGAATACTACAAAAAATATTTCTCAAGTACCGTGACGCCATCTCTTCAACCGCCACGAAGCCTTGCGAGCCTCCAAGCAGCCCCCGTTCAAAAGGTACTCATAGCCCGAGAGGAGGTAAATCCGAACGCACCTACGGTAAAGCCTTTGCCTGTCCCCGGGAAACCTATCATCGAGTTCAAGAAAAGTGTTGCGACGGACTACGGCGTTGCCATTTCCACCACTATTGCGAATACCCAAACCAAATTTGTCGGCGCAGTCAAAAAAAACGTGGATTTGACGGTGATTAAAGCCGTGGTCACCTTGGTGATATTAGGGGGCATCGCCGCCTATGTCGCTAGCCACGCAGACAGCACCCATTTTCGCGAGCAGTTTAAGGCAGAATCCGAAATTTTTAAAAAAATCGCGGACCCTAGAGCTTTCAAACCCAATCCGTAGGCAGCGAGGCTTAGGCCTCGTCATTCATGGCTTGAGGCCATTTTTACGCTTCCGGCAGGCCACGGTGTCGAGGCACAGTCCAAATAAATCTAAGCGGTGCGATTTAAGCTTCATCCCATATTTTGAGGCTATTTCTTCTTGAATGGTCTCTATTTGCTGATTTTCAAATTCAATCATGCGCCTGCACTGCCTACAGATCAAATGATCGTGATGCATATCCGGCTTTACGATTTCAAATTCACTACGGCCGTCTTGAAAAGATTTTTGCTCGACAAGTCCTGCCTCAGTCAAAAGATTTAGAGTCCGGTAAATAGTTGCCAGTCCGATATCAAATCCTTGTATTCGCACGCGCTGATGTAGTTCTTCGGCATCCACATGGGCGTCCATTTCCAAGAAAACCTGCACGATTGCTCGCCGTGGCTGAGTTTGTTTGAGGCCCATCCGCTCAAGATACCCATCCAGACCGTCATAGAACCAAGCGAATTGCGGCTTTTCAGAGCTATTGCCAGAACTTGTTTGCATGATTTCTTGCCCATTTTAATGTTTAAATTACCAACCAGAGATATCACCCTATGTCGACAATAGCCAGTACGCTCTACAGACCTTGTGGCCTCAGGATACCGTTAAGCGCATTTTCGATTAATTCTGACAATTTATGATCGGCATCCGTGATACTCGCGTTCAGATCATCCGACAATCCTGTTGTCACCTG
>CANJQY010000023.1 GCA_947476525.1 Oligoflexales bacterium | reverse complement strand
TCTTTTGTAATGAATGATGGACGAACTGAGTACGGCGAGTGTCACTGCGAGGGTTAAGGTCGCACTCGTTCGGAGCATCAATTTTTGTTTGAAAGACCGCATTTCGTGTTGTTTTTCTAGAGTGGAAAAATAAAACGTTTCTGTTCTACGACTGATATTTCTGCCTATTATTTCAACTACAGTCTGTCATTCCATGCTAAAATTATCATAGAGCTCGATTTTGAAGTCAAGTTTCAGTGATTTAATTTTTCGCCCTCCTGCCGTGTTGGTGTATCAGATTCCAGCCCAAAACAGGCTCAATTTATATTATAGGCTTGGTATATAATATATTTCAGCCTATAATTGGAAAAATGGTCGTTATGGGCTTTACTTTGCCGTGACGTACTTTAAAAAATAAAGGTCCATTATGGTCATTGGCAGAGACGAAGAACTGTAGTAGCAACACACATTGTACGCTTTTCGCAATTATTCTTGGTTGACGATATTGTCGGTTCAATTTTAAAGCTGGGGGCCATGGTGGATTTGTCGATTTTTTCAGCCATTAATGACCCAAGCTTGATTGATCAAATCACCCGAGTGGGCCGCGAATCCTACCGAAGATTAAAATAGTTTATTCGATGTTCGACCGCCCGCAATGCAGGCCGTTGTACGTCGTCGCCAAGTTCATTTAATATCAGTTTTGCCTGGCCCGTCCCCGCCAGCATATAACAGCTCTAGCCAAGCACGGTACCGAGTCGCAGCGAGCCAAGAAGGGGCTGGGGTCTCTGGAATTAGACCCCCAAGCACTTTTTCTTTAGGTAATTTTAAGCCGGCTGCTGGCAAAAATAAGTACTGATTTAAGTCACTCGTGATCGTCCAAGGACTTTTGCAAAACAATGGAGCGTCCATGAAAACGGAGTCATTTAGCCCCGCATTTTTTTCGCCAGCATCCGATTTTGCGTCCGACGCATTGAAAGAAGCTAAAAATGGCGCAATTTGATTTTGTGCCGTAAACTCCTCGATCACGGCCGGTAATTTCCCCTCACGGCGAAGTTTCTCTATGATGCCGCCGGTAACAGTGACGGAGACGTGGGATAGAAGACGCTCCCACTTCATGGGGTCATTTTTATAATGGTCTTCCCACGGAATTTCAAGATTACCGTGATCCCCTGAGACAACAAAAATGGCTCGGTTCCAAAGATTTTTCTCTTTCATGCGCCTAACAAATAAATCCAAGGATTCGTCAAAATATTTTATCGTTCTGTGGGCAGGATGCTCTGTAATACTTTGTTTGGTCTCCACGGAAGCATCACTCGGCACCGTCCAAGGAATATGATTGGTGACGGAAAGAATCATTGGCATTAGGGTTGTAACGTCGTCGGCTACGGATAATTCACCAAGCATAGCCGCCGACTTGTCAAACAGTGCAAGGTCACTAATCCCCCAACCCGTAGACGGCGTGTCGGATGGATAATCAGTTCTTGTAACCAATTGCGACACGCCTTGACGGGTCCAAAAAGCCAGCTGACTATCAAATTGTTGGTCTCCACCGTGTAGCCACACCGTGCGAATAGCTTTTGACCCGCGATATAATGTTGGCAAGCACTTGATACTTACGTCAGGAAATGAACGCATTAGGGACGTGTCAGTTGCCGAAGGAGTTCCACACCAAGTGGCCTCTTGACCGCCTCGAGTCACGGGCCCGGAGCTATATACTTGCGTAAAACGAACTCCAGAATTTTGCAGTTGATCGAGATTCGGAGTGATCGACCGATTGTCTAAGGCTCTTTTCCCCGTGTCCGTGTCGCGTAGAGATTCAGAGAGGATCAATCCTAAAATGAGGGGCTGTGGTTCGGTGCGTAGGCGCTTCACCTCTGCTTGGATTATGGAGAGATAGGAGCTAGCACAAGATTTTGGAAATAAGAGATTTGTTTGACCGGATAGTCGGTCGAAGTTTTCCTTCTCGCCAGAAGAAACAGCTTTTAGGACCGGCTTTTTGCCAAAGTTTGAATATAGAGATTCAATATAATTCGCTTGAAGCGGCTCTACAATAAACCAATTGACGCGAAAGCGAATATTTAACATGTGGCCAACTAGTGCTAACACGATAACGGAAATAAACCTGAGCGAGAGCGCACGTTTTTTTCGAATGACGGAGCCCTTTTGTAGCCAAACAGCTAATGCCACGGAGAGTGCCAAAATATAGCAAGATGTGGGGCCAAACATACTTGTGCCGTTGGCCGAGATGAAGGCTGTATCGGTCATATAAGTTAAATGAAACGGAATGATTTGAAATTTGAAAAATTCGACATATCCCTGGTGCCCTGCCGTCAGGCCGCCGATAACGAGGATCCAAATTGATCCCAAATTCTTTTGAAGGCGCCGGTTTCCCGTGCTGGGATAATACTCAAAAGCCCAAAAGGGGAGCGAAAGCAGCGTAGCGGCCCAAATATCACTCAAAACCCCAGTTGCGGCTGATTTCAGCAACGTGCCAATTTGATTGTCAAAATTGGCTGCATATGGCTCCATTAATACATGCCACGCCTCGATTCGGTGGAGGGCGAAAATCAAGAGCAGCGAAATATATATTTTTAATGTTCGAATCATGGAGTACACGATACCATGAAGTCTGACTGAAGCAACAGGGGGTTCATCAATGTCTGCTCAGCAAATAAAAATTACCGTTGAAGGCATGACCTGCGGCGGTTGCGCCTCGAAAGTAACATCCGCTTTGCAGCGCGATGTCAGAATAACGTCTGCAATCGTTGATTTTGCGACGACTACAGGGGTGGTCGAAGGAGACCTTTCACGTGACGAGGTCGGCGCTATCATTAAAGCGGTTGGCTACAAGTTAGCACCCGAATATGATGCCTCCGTAGACAGCAATCAGCAGGGTTACCAAAAACTTGGACCAGAGTTCAAAAGACTGCTACCTGCCGCGGCCTTAGCACTCCCTGTTGTCGCCTTGGCCATGGGGCCTTGGCAGGATGCTACGTCGAGGATAAACCACGGCGAGCGGTGGCAGCTTATTCTGACGACGTTATTTTTGGCGTGGCCAGCATCTCCGTTTTTTATTCGCACATACAAGCAGTTAACACACGGCTTCGTGACGATGGACACGCTCGTGTCCATTGGTATGGGGAGTGCATGGCTCGCCAGCATCGTGACGCGAGGAACGGATGGTCATCAATTATACTTTGAATCTGCTGTGATGATTGGATTTTTTGTGATGCTTGGAAAGGCGTTAGAAGACCAAGCTAGGCGCAAATCAATTGGTGATGTCGACCGTCTAGTAAAACTTAGGCCGAGAACCATTTGGCGAATGAATCAGGGTGGGCCACCCGTAGAGATTCCGTTGGCGGAGGCCAAAATAGGAGAAATTTTATACCTTAGACCGGGGGATATGTTGCCGCTAGACAGCGTGGTGGTAGAGGGGGACGTGAGTTTTGACGAATCAGTGATCACCGGCGAAAGTGTGCCGGTGGTTCGTCAGCAAGGGGACGAGGTGCCTTCCGGGGCTGTAAACGCCAGTAGCACTGGGGTCTCACTTCGAATAACCAAAATTGGTAACGATACGACGGTCGAGCAAATTATTCGTCTCATCGAAGATGCGAGGCTTTCACGACCACCCATTCAAAAATTAGCGGACCAGGTCTCCGCTGTTTTTGTGCCGATTGTGATTGGCCTAGCGGCGTTGACGGGATTGGGTTGGTGGTTTTTGAGCGACGTTGGTGGGGATGTCGCTTTGATGCGTGGACTGAGTGTACTGGTCGTGGCGTGCCCCTGTGCTCTAGGGCTTGCAACACCTGTGGCCTGGGTGGCTGGCCTCGGGCGTGCGGCGAGGGCGGGAGTGCTTGTTCGTTCCTACGAGGCCCTTGAAACGCTCAAAAAAGCGGATGCCATCATGTTTGATAAGACTGGAACTTTAACTCACGGACGCCCGACTGTGATCAACGTAATAGTCGCAGATAGAAACAGCACAATAGAAAACGTGAAATTAAATCAGGAAGTCATGTCCTCTACTTTCTCTGCCCTAGCCCATTCAAGTCATCCGTTATCGAGAGGCGTGGCACGTTGGATCAAAGAAAATTACGACATATCCGCAGCTCCATTAAGTAAGCTTCAAGAGGAGATACCGGGACAGGGTGTGCGGTGTGAAATTTTGACCGTACCGAAAGAAATTCTCCGGTTTGGAAAACCAGAATTTGTGACCACCGAACCGGTGGCCCAATGGCGCGAGGCTGAGAGTTCAGGTCATATGCTCGTGGCGGTTTCCGTCGACGGCACTCCAAAAATTCTTTTTGCGCTAGAAGATCAGACGCGAAGTGACGTTAAATTTGCGTTGTCTCAGTTATCAGCCCGCGGCCTTGAGCTCCATGTGGCATCGGGTGATAGGCCTCTTGTGGTTGAACGGCTGGTTAAGAATTTGAACGGCATCACGTCGTTTCACGGAGCCATGACGCCGTCATCAAAACGTGATATGGTTCTTGCCCTGCAAAAAACCGGTAAAATTGTCGCGTTTGTTGGCGACGGAATTAATGATGCGCCAGCGATCGCTGCGGCTGACGTCGGAATTTCTCTTGGCACCGGTACTGACGTCGCAGCGCACAGCGCGGGCTTGGTCCTGCAAAAATCGGGAATTTCGACTCTCGTCGACGCCATTGAGTTGTCAACTCGGATCACAAAAATTATTCGTGATAATTTCTTTTGGGCTTTCTTCTACAACGTCGCAGCAGTGCCGGTAGCGATGGCTGGATTTGTCACGCCGATGTGGGCTGCCGCGGCCATGGCTCTTTCAAGTGTATCGGTGGTCACCAACGCCTTGCGCCTAAGACGGTAAACGACTTGTCGCGGGAAGTTTTAGGAGCCAACCGTTCTTTAAGGCTTCGCCAACATCAGCGCATACTGCCAGTGCACCGCATGCAAGCATTTGTTCGGCTGTGTTTTGAGTTAAGACTCCAATGGCGAACATTCCTGCTTTGACCGCGGCACGAAGTCCATGGGTGCTATCCTCAAATACGATTACTCTGGGGTGATCCAGGACGCTGATCCCCAACGCCTTCGCGCACTTCAAAAAAACTTCCGGATCTGGCTTTGGATGGGCTACGTCATCGCAACCAAATTGGTGGGCAACACGAACTCCAAGCCTGTCAAGGGTGGACGAAATAAAGGCCCTCGGAGCGTTACTTCCGATGCCAAACGGTATGTTTTCTGCGGCCAACCAGGCAAACGATTCTTTAGCCCCAGGAAAAAAATCGATCGTCAGAGAACTACGGCGCAGGGCTTCTCTTTTTAATTCGGCAAGAATTTCTTTTGTCTCAGGACGCCCCGCCCTTTGAGATAAAATGTCCGCAATCGCTTGAGTAGAACGACCCGCAAGGCCATCGATGTCTAGGAGTTTAGTGCCGTATAGTGAAAAGTAACTTTCACGCCATGCTACAAGGTGCGCCGTCAAACTATCGACCACTACGCCATCGAAATCAAAAATCACACCTGCTGGTTTCAAATTATTCTGCATTTTCATCTTTTTCACATTTCAGATTAGTATTTCATCGCGAATTCTGTATGTTAGCCTACAATGAACAAACCAAGTACCGCAAACGTAAGGACGTTAACATTTGTCGTCGTCAAAAAAAATAATTAAAAACTTTCTCTTATTGACACTCCTGACTTTGCCTATTGACCAGGGGACCAAGGAATTTGCGAGGGCCGAGTTTCTCATTCACGAAGATTTGACCGACACAACAATCTATCAAGGCAAGCGTGAAAACATTCTAGCCCAAGAGTTTGGCGCCGAATGGGTCACCGTAAACCTCACCTATGTCAGAAATCATGGCGCCTCGTGGGGCGTTATGAAAGACTTGAGCGAAAGCCTTCGTAGACCCGTACTCATCATAATTGGGATATTTCTGGGCATGGGCTGCTTTTGGGCCGCAGAAAAACTTCAGCGTGCAGGCATGCAAAAAGGGGCTGCCACTTTGGCCCTACTGCTGGCGGGTGCCGTGGGCAATTTCGTGGACCGTGTTCGCTTGGGCTACGTCGTTGACTTTGTGACGGTTAGGGGTCGCATTGTGGGTCGCAGTTGGAGTTTGCCCGCATTTAATGTCGCTGATATCATTATCGTTACCAGTCTCTTTTGTCTTATCTACATAATTATTTCCAGCCGCGACCAAAAAATAAATTGAGTTACAGCCAAATTATCACCCTAAATGTTTAATAGAATACCGAACAGCCTGCTAGAATATATATGGATACGTGTGTTCGCCGCACAGGCATCAATGTCGCAAAAAGGCCCGCATGAGTAGTAAATTGTAAACGGTGTGTCTGAATATTAGTGAAAGACTGCTAACAAATGCCGCGTAAATTTGTCTCTAACTTTTTACTAACAATGATAATATCCACGGTCTGTCCGCGTTTATTGCGTGCGAGTGACGCCTCTGTTGTTGGAGCTATTCGCAACGATTTGGAACAGGAACGCAAGCAGGAATTGCTGATCCGACGTAATCTTGCGGCCATAAAATTAGAAAATTTAGCCTCGGACGAAGAGCGTGGTGTGGTTCTTTTTTCGCGGGGCATGACAGCCTTCGACGCAAATTCTGAACAAGCAGCGACGAATTTCGAAGCGGCCAAAAAACTTTTTCCCGGGAACAGTCCTTTGTCGCAGTTGACCTCGATTTATTACGGAAGGTCAACGGTTAACAGCCAAAATGCTAGGGACATTTTAAGTCGGTTGAAGGCACAAATAAAAGGTGAAAATGGATCGGCGAAGCTTTGGAAGCCCGAACAATTTTCAATCATGATTGAAATATTCATGGCCCTAAGATTGGATTCTCTTCTTGCCACGACGTGGTCCGAAATGGAAGCTCGCGTGAGGCCAGCTTTGCGAGATGAGGGTGTTGCCAAGAGAATCGCCAATTACTTAAATTATCGAAATGTCGACTCTAAAAACGAGCTAATTTCAATCGTGGAATCTATGGCTGGAGGGTACCCACATTCCGGAAATGGAAGGTGGGCATTTCAAAAATTGCAGGAGCTTCAGTGCGTGTCGGAAGCAAAAAAAGGGAATGGCGAAAAATACGTTTTCAGCATGTCATTAATCAGTCGGCTAGCGACCAACACCAACTTGGATGACGGACTTAAACAATTCATCACAGAATTAACTAAGGGACCAATCCGAGACCAACAGGGCAAGGTGAGGACTTTGCAGGAGGGCGAGCGCATAAGTTTTTTAGTGTCAATAAGACTCTGGAACGAAGCTAAGAAAATGGTTGAAGCAAATGTGGAACGACTACGCACATCACAGTCAATCGATGGACGGCTAAATCTGGGAAGGTCGCTGTCACTGCTGGGGCAGATTCAGGGTAAGCAAGGCGACCACGAAGCGGCAGCGAGATCCTGGAGCTTGTACATAGAACTATTTGGACTCGAGTCCGACTGCCGCATGGCAAGTGAAAATTTGGCGGATAGTTTATCCCGTCTGAGGCTGCACGCTTCAGCCGCGAAAATTTACGAGAATTTGGCAAAATCTCCTGCCGTGGATCCTTTGCTTAAGTGGCACCATTTTTGGAACACGTACTTGGCGGGAGATTACCGCGGGGCCCTAGCACTACTTGACCGAGTTGGTTATGTTCCGCCAAGAGACCGGCTCGTGCCTGGAGGACTCGACTATTGGCGCGCAAAAATTTTGGAACACCTGCATCTTACGGCAGAGTCCAATCTTATGTACAAAAAAATTCTTGCGGAGAGCGGAGATAATTTTTACGCCATGCTTACTCTAGCGAGGAAGCCAAGCTTGAGCGAGGCCGATAGCGGTAATTTTATGACCTACGATCTATCCGTGGGCGCAGCAGGAAATAGCGACAATGGTGCGAACGTGGACTCAATTAAAACTCAAGTAGTGGGCATTTCAAGCAAAGCACCAAAAAAACTTGCTGCGAGGAATCTTTCCTCCTACTCAAGTGACATGCGAACAATTTCCGCTCTCGCAAAGTGGAGTCAGCCTCAAATTGGTAGAAGGCTATTACGTCATTTGCCAGAGGTCGAGCCGGCGCAGAATTCCAATGGGTGGGGTGAGTCAATGAAGCTCGCCGCCGACTTGAATGATTATTCTATCGGGATGACTTCAAGCACAAGGTTTGATTCGCCATTAAAGAAAATCCCAATAGCGTGGGCTCAGTTAGAGAATCACATGAATAAGCACAATAAAGAATGGCGAGATATTTATCCGTATGCCTTTCGCCAAATTGTCGCACCTCTGGCAGGAATGATCGAGATCGACCCTTTTTTGGTGCTAAGCCTCATGCGCGCCGAAAGTGTCTATACAGAAGATGCACGCAGCAACGTAGGTGCACAGGGCCTCATGCAAATTATGCCTTTTACGGGGGTTCGAATAGCACGGTTATTGAACGACAGCCGATTTAAACTTGAAGAGCTGCATCAGCCGTATGTCAATATCGCTTATGGAAGCTATTATGTGAAAAAACTTTCCAACTACTACGATGGCAATACAATGCTTGCCGTCGCGGCCTATAATGGAGGGCCGAAGTCTGTTAATCGCTGGCTGGTCCAATACGGAGATTTGGAGTTGGATGAGTTTATCGAGACGATTCCGTACCGTGAAACTCGCAATTATGTGAAGTCGGTTTTGCGAAATTACAATAATTACAAGCGAATTTGGCAGCAAAGTTCTGGCCTTGCGGTACTTCCGCAAGGCTCTCTTCCGTCCGTTCCAAAAAGTGCCCCAGACACGGAGATATTTTAATGCACTTCGTCAGTCGCTTGACGCTTAAACGCCAACCTCTTGGCGGGCTTCCTTTGCTTATACAAAAACTGCTATTCTCAGTAGATAAGGGACAAGGCATTGTGCCCAACGTAAAGGGGTAATTAGTTATGGCAGAACAGTGGCTATCCATTGTCGAGTATGCGAGAGCAACCGGAACTTCTGATATGACAATACGTCGCAGAATTCGGACGGGAAAAATTCTCGCTGATCTCCGTGACGGAAAATATTTTATTGCAGTCGGCGCCGAGCAAGCCGTTGATTCTTTGAGCAGGCCCCATGTAAATAATCAAACAAATAATTCCAGCAACAGCTCATCCAACAGCTCATCCAACAAATCATCAAATAGAAACCAAACAGCAGCGCCTGCGAACGCGGCCATGAAAAATCGCCATGTACCCAATCACTCCAACGAACGCGCAACCCCGGCCGTGCGGCGTGCCGACGAGATGCCTCAAGCAAATCACTATCAAGTCACACCAAATTATCTTGGCCAACCAAATGTCGATTCGCAAATATCTGCCTATTCAAACTCTTCGTTTACAAGTCCTTCGCATACAAGTCGTTCGCAGCAAGCAACTAACTCATGGAACACTTTGCCGGGGAACCTCACCGGCCCTCTCGTCGAGGCAGGCATGGCAAGTGTCGAGGCGCGAACTCTTATCGAATTTTGCGACCGCGCATTAAACCAAGCCTCGACAACCGTACAAGCTATCGAAGGCAAATTCTCTGCACGAATAGAGGCCCTCACAGCACAATTAAATACCAGAGCGCGAGAAATTAGTATTCTCAATCAGCAGATTGAAGACCTTCAACTTTTGGTTCAAATTTTGGAACGCAAAAAAGTCAGCTAGACATTTAATTAGTCTCTTGCGCGAACGCGCCTGCTGCAGGCGAAGGATCCCGGCGAATCGTGCGCAATTAAAAGTCCTAAAAAGAACGGTAAAGCCTAAAACGTTAAGCCGCAATCGGGGCACTCATTACTTAAAGGTTCAAAAACCGTAGCGCAAGCCGGGCAAGTCACTTCTTTCGCGTTTGGGTCAAACACCTGCGCAGCCTGTGCAGGGTCATGCTGCAAATAGGCCGCACTTTCTTGCCATTCCAACGCCACAATTTGCTGAATTTGAGACACATCCTCAGGGTGAGCCCAGATTTCCAGCTGAATCCCGCAGCCTCCAGATGTGCATGTGGCAACGTTGTGAGCTAATGCAATCGATATGCCGTGTTTGTCTAAGGTCGCCTGCAAGCGTTCGGCCTCAGGAGCAGAGGATTTTCCGAGAAGAATTTTATCAGGGCTATTTTCCATTGTTGGAGTATAGCACAGGCGTTTCAATCTTGGGCGCTAGATTCATACTTTGCGGCTAGAGCCATAAAAGGCTGCTATCCCCGTAGCTATAGAATCGGTAACCACCCAAAACCGCCTCTTGGTAAAGGGACCGCATCTTATCATAACCGATCAATGCGCATACCAGCATAAAAAGAGTGCTCTCTGGTTGATGGAAATTGGTCATTATAGCGTCAGCACACCAAGGCTTGTACCGATCACTAGCCAAGGAAGGTCGGATGAAAATATTTGTGCGAAGCCATTTTCCCCCGAGATCTTCGACGGCGCAATTTTCTTTGATTGAAAGGGCGTGGAGTCCTTCCAGGCTTCTGAGGGCCGTGGTCCCTACCACCACAACTTTACGCCCTTGTGCCTTTGCCTTTTGCACCGCAGCAAGCGTGGCGCCTGGCACCAGAAAACGCTCAAAGTGCATGGTGTGCAATCCTGGGTCGCTAGTTTTCACTGGTAGAAATGTCCCTGCGCCCACGTGCAGTGTCACGTAAACGACTTCGCAGTGCTTCGCTTTTAGGCTTGCTAAAACCTTTTCAGTAAAATGTAGTCCCGCAGTTGGCGCGGCGACTGAACCCAGATCACCTGCGTAGACGGTCTGGTAGCGTTCCCGGTCCAGCTTTTGCTGAGCTGCCGAAGGATTTTTTCTTGCAATATATGGTGGAAGCGGCATTTCGCCATATTCCTCGAGCCAAGCAAGTAACTTATCGCCGGTCAAATTAAAGCGAGCCTCAAAGGGTTGGGGCCCGCGGTCGGAGGGCTCCGACTCGCGAACAATGCAAGCATTAAGGCCGTGGGGAAAGGCCACTATTGTGCCCCGTAAAAGTTTGCGCATTGGTTTACCGAGGCACAACCAAGTTTCCTCCCCCGAGGACGAACCGGTCGGCTCTAGCAGTAGAAACTCAACGGCGCCGCCGGTAGCAATTTTTCCATGGATCCGGCTGGCAATCACGCGAGAGTTGTTTACAATAAATAGAGTGCCTTCAGGAATTGAAGTTGAAATATTGAATATTTGACTGTGCGAGGTTGTATGCCCGTTCCAGACCAACAATTTAGAGAGATCTCGCTCGGGCAAAGGCGACTGAGCGACCTGCTCTGGCGGCACGTCGAAGTCAAAAGATTTAAGGTCAAGATACGTGTTCGTCACTTCATCCTCGCAGATCTGGCTTTCTACTCTCAGTGGCTAGCAGTTTCTATCCGATTTTGTATCATAGGTCTATTTCTATCTACCACCTGTGAGGCCACGCCAGAATTAATATTTGCACGCGATTTTATGGGGTTGACTGGCACCCCGCGGCCAAACCTAGTCGCTATTTTTAATGCAGGCTCCAAGGAACGGCCGAATTTTAGAATAGTTAAACCTGACATGGTACCGATTGATAAATCCGGGCACATCATTTGGTTCGCCGACGAAGCGTGGCGGCAGTCGCCGATCTTACCTCTGGATAGGATTGTTCTCGAAAAAGGAATGTTCGGAGGTCCAGCAAACAGAAATGTTTCATTTCCCGGGTGCTCGCCCCAAAAAGGTGCGAAAGTAACCTCCGCTTACGGGATCACTTGGCTCATGACCTGTCCAAATTCTATCTCACAAAATATCGAACGCAGATCAGGCGGTCTGGCTTATGACCCTGTGTCCAGCGAAGTTCGATCTTCACAATATAGCTACAAATTTAAGACGGATAATCAGATGCTGTTTCAGTCTATTGCGATAAAAGGCAAGCCAGATCAGGTTCTGGCAACGGATAGTGACCTCTACATTAAGGCTGATATCAAAAATTTCTTCACCCTAAATTTCCAATCTACCGACATCGAAAGTAAAATAATTTCCAAACGCATTGAGCCTAGCGTTGCCCTAGCATCTTTAGGTTTTTATTTAAAAGTTCTTTTCTTTAAAATTGTTTTAGATTTGACAACAGACGTCTCATTTTTTGAAAATTCCGCAAATATACCGATGATTATGACGTTGCCCATCGACGCTTCAAAAAGACTAAACAGGAGAAGCGGGGTCCTCTACAGTTTCAAATTAGGAGACGGCCTTGACACAAAGTCAATCGCCGCCGGAATGCCTCTGTTGATTCCAAGCTTTCTTGATGGTGACTTTGTGGGGGATGGATTGAAATTTTGTGCGAGCGAGTGTGCCTACAATTTGCGAATTCCAATGAAAAACAAAAGTGCACTCATGGAGATTATACTGCCACGAGAAGTCGTCGAACTAGGGATGTTTCCTTGGTTTGTCGATGACGTAGCCGCCATTAGTGAACAAATGGATTGGAACATACCGAGTCATGTCAATCTAAAAAATAGGATCGGAATTTATTTCGAAGTTTCCAAACTACCCGAGGGGAGTTACCCTTGGGATTTTTGGATATCCTTCTAGCGTTCTGTCGTGTCTAGAGGCGCGGTGCTCCGGTCGCAGAAGCTCCACCATGAGTACTTCGCTTGCGGTAAGATTCCAAAAATAGACTAGCACCCGTCTTTTTTGAAGCGGCAGAATTCACTAATGGGTATTTAATAGCGTGTTCGAGGCCAGGTAAAAATTGGGTCCAGTACTCACCAATTTTTGCAGGGTTTGT
This sequence comes from Oligoflexales bacterium, assembly GCA_947476525.1. Taxonomy (GTDB): domain Bacteria; phylum Bdellovibrionota_B; class Oligoflexia; order Oligoflexales; family RGVZ01; genus CAMDKS01. The sequence continues at coordinate 14,415 of CANJQY010000023.1, read as the reverse complement.
CGTCTCAAGCTCAAGAGTGACAGTTGGAATTCCGCGTTCATTGCCGGCATAATTGCCGAGGCTTCCTGGGTAGAACGAGTAGTCGACGATTTTGTAATTTCTGCTAGAAGCACTCATATTCTGTACCAGAGACTTTGCCTTCTCTTCACTTGAGGTCATGGCTCGAGGTTTTTGTTCAGTCGGCCCGTCATAATCGTAGAAGCCTAAGGGTGCATGCAGAGAGATGATTTTATCAGGCTTAAAGGTGTCGACAAGCCAAATTTGATACATCGTTTCGATTTCACTATTGGGAATAGGTCCCGGAAAGTGCCGTGGATTTTTTTGACGGCGTTCGGCCCACCAACGCCTGGCGCTCGAGTACCAGTCGCGTGTGAAGAAGTTTCGGTTTAAGTCGACTCCGCGAAAATTCGTGCGCTGTGCACTCTTCTGTAGAAATCCATCGGGATTGACAAGTGGCGCAATGATGACGCGGCTGTCTTCGGGGATAAGACTTGGGTTTGCCTGCAGGTGATTGGCAAACTTGAAAACAAGGGGAATCGGCGTCAATTCATCTGGGTGAACTCCGCCAAGAATCAAGGTCGTGTTAGACCCGTGACCAAACTCTGCGTAAATTAGCGGGCTACCGCGGTGGCTTTTCAATGGGCTCTTCCACTGTACTCCGCTATTTCCACAGCCCTCGGTGTCAGGATTCCATTTGAGGAGGGCATAATTATTTGCGATTAGATTGCAAAGTACCGTGATCGCTGCCGGTTGTTTTGCGGCGTCTACCAAAAAATCACTAAAGGAGCTGACCAACACAGCAGGCAAATCTACAAACCCCTCTTTCATGGTTTGATCAGTTGTGCGGAACCCTTGAGCAGAGGCGACATGGGAATGAAAAAGGAAAATCCATGCATAGGCCACTCTTGAGAAAAGGCGCAGGGTTATCGAGCTATGTAGGTCTAACTGCATTTGTCCAGATTTCCGTCGATAGTAGGATACGAATTCGAGTTCAAGGTGGCGTAGTATTCTACACCATTTTTTCTGAAACACAGGGCACAGTAAATATTATGACTTAATTCTTCTTTCAGATGCCACCTATTTTCGCAATTACCACAAGTATAAATGTAACTGCCCTCGGCTGCTAGTCTTGAATGAACATGCACCTCAGGGTCAATCGGAAAGCCGGTCTGCTCAAATTCTAGCATTTTTTGATAAAATCGCTTGGTGTGCCCCGGGTCAAAGCCTGAGTTGTAGAGCCAGATATGGGTCATTTCATGAAATAAAGTGTAAGGAAGGAGCTGGGGTGACGTAGCAAAATAGGACACGGAAAGTCTAATTTTATTTTCAAACAATACAGCAAGTCCGACTTTATTTTTCATTTTATTAGAAAATTCAATGGTCGTCGCAGGCCTGTCAAAGCCGCTACCCGAGCTTAGAAAGCGTGGCGAAAAAAGTTCAAAAAAATAATCCGCTAAAAGCTCTAAGTCTTCTTTTTCAAATGTAAGGGCTAAATTCTTCATAATTTTATTATATATTGTGCAGGGCTCAGGTCGCAAAAAAAACGCGACCCATGTGTTGACCATTGAACTCGGGGCTGCCGAGAGTGCCTAGCTTAACTAGCTGAAGGTCCCGAGGAAATTCAGCAGTATTTTTGTTTTTTGAAAGGCAATCAAATAATTTTGGACCAAGGGAAACAACTTTTAAGGGAAGAATTTTGGATGCAACGCTAATTATATCCATTTCCGCTGTGTTTTCGGGAAGTACGAACACTAAAATGACCAGATCAAGGCGGCCAAGTCCTGACCCTAGATCCTCGCCTAGAGTTTCTAGGCGAGTAGCCTTAGTCGCCACCGTCACGCAATGAGTTTTGGCCCGAGCGGCAACACTCGAAGAATTTGGAGATCTAAATAGCGAAAATTCATTTTGCAACAATCGGACTTCTTCCATGGAGCGAGCTACAGTTTCTCCTATAGGCGGCGGCCCCCCAAATAAATCACCAGGAATCGATGAAGCAAGACTTTCACCGATTTTTGTAGGGTCTCCGCCAATCACGATAATCGCCCGAGAAGAGAGGCATCCTCGTTGAGCCAACGATAATTGATCGCGAACCATGCGTTTCAACGAGTCTTGCGTGGAGAAGTCATCGCCGCAATTTTTACCGCCGCTCATATTTCCGCTCTTACCGAAATTCTTACCGTCATTCCTTTTGTCATTCCTTTTGTCATTCCTTGTGCCATTCACCATAGTCAAACTAACGAGGTTGTCGAATGCTGAGACGCGGCCGGGCGCAAATAAATTCATAAAATCGCAAGTCTCGTCGTCACCAAACACCAAGATATTTTCACCATCAAGTAGGTCTTCCCGTCCAAGCCGCCAAGACAAATCAACAGTGACTAGGTCAGCGCCGGATTTTTGAGCAAGGTCGACGGCGAGTCCTAAGAACGACTCATCTGGTTGAAGGCCATGGATGGCGGGCAAACGAATGCGCACAGAAATTCCAAGGGCGACAGCTTGGGCGAGTGGATGAATAAATGCGAGAGAATGGCTTGACGGAGGAATCATAAGCCAACGTTGACAAACACCAGTTTTGATATACGCATGCGTGGCCGCTGCTAAAAACTGATCGAAGTCGCGAGGAATCCTGGATTCTAGATCTGAAATGGCCTCACGGGCAAGGGCCTCGCTTCCAAGCTCTAAAGTGAGTCGTGCGAGCGAATCATGAGCGGCAATCAAATTTAAAATCCAATCATGGGAGATCCTAGAATTTTTGATAATTTCTGCGCAGCCTGGGGAGATTTTTTTATTTGAGCCAATTGGCGCAGCCTTAGAGGCCGTTCTTTGCGGGATGGAGGCGTCGATCAAGGTGGCGTCTGAAACCCGCAAGGAGCACCCCTTGAGGGCCGCCCTTGGCACACGCCCACGCAACTGAAACGTCTGATTTTTCAGGGTCGCAAGATCTTCAGTCTGGACGGCAACGTCGCCGAGATCAATTCTAAGGGGATCGTAAATGGTCAGTGCCCCTTCGCCCGAATCCAGAGCATCGGACCGAGTTGACATCACGGAAGCTGTAACCCACCACGGAAATTTAAAGGATCGATTTGATAAATGAAGCGCGGTGCTTTGTGTGTGAGCCGATTTCGTTGCGGGTGGAGGGCTAGCAAAATCGCTGTCACCCACATCCCAAGCTTGGCTCGCGAGTTCGCACATTCCATACTCGCTGATAATTTTTGACGGATCAACTCCAAACCCCGTCGCGATCATTTGGTATAATTCTTCACGAGTGACCGAGCGACTGCGCCCCTTGGTGCCGCCAGTCTCGATAATGATGCTGCCTGATGGCAGTGAAAACGTAACGCCTGATTCCAATAAATTGACAAAATGAAACGCAGTGCCAAACACATAAATCGGCTCACCTTTTTCTGTAGCCTCGGCAATGCCGTTTCGAACCTTCTCGACGTGTGCAGGGTCCAAATAGTGTGTGGTCCAAAGTTGTGCAAACCAGGCCACCATTTGCGCAAGGCTGGAGTCTGGCCATTCAGCTACGGTGGGAATAAAACTTACGGCGCGAATGCTCAATAAATTATGGCGCCTCGACGGAATACATTGGTCAAGAACGCTGATAAAAGTGGCAAGACTTGCGGCTTGGTACCAAGCAAGTCCTTCGGGCGAGTACCCTGACCGAGACTTTCCTTCCATGCCCGAGGTGGTGCCGCTGGAATGAAATATCCACAGCTTATCCACAGATGGCCAGAGTCGCGAAACAGGCCCCCTAAAAGCTCTAATTGGCATATATAACTGGTGGTTAAGTCCATTTCCTTGAAGGGGAACGGCGAATTTTATAGCGTGATTTTCTGCCCTCGCGAGCCTCGATTTTAGCCTCGTCGTCGCTGAATTTATAGGCCGTTCAAACACGTTCCCCTGAAAATCTTGGTCTTCAGCCCTTAACAAAACAGCGACTTTTTCTGACAAACCCAGGTCGAGGCGTCCTAGTGCCTCTGTTACGGGCCGAATAGCAGCTAAAAAAGAAGAGGTTTTTAAATTCGTATCTTGCATGGCTCAGGCCTTTGAGGGGATTTTGGATGGACACCCAAGCTCTTGGAGGTTATAACTATAAAAGAGATATAATGTCCAAATAAATTAGGCTTTAGGCCCCCCGAAGTTCAAAAATCGGGAGACACACAGGGAAGGTCCCTAAGACGCCATGTCGTCAGAGTATTTCGTCAAATTAGATCGCTTTGAAGGGCCGCTGGATTTGCTGTTGCATTTAATCCGCGTGCACGAAATCGACATTTTTGCGATCGATATTCTAAAATTGACTAGTGAATACCTAGGCTTCCTTAGGCTTGTGAAGTTTGACGATATTTCCGAAGCTGGTGAATTCATCGCCATGGGCGCGACTCTGATTGAGATTAAGAGTCGAGGCTTGCTCCCTACCGAGGAGCGTAAAGTCACGAACGAAGATGGCATTGACGAAGATCCACTGAAAACTCTGCAAGATCGACTCATCCAATACGAATTGATTCGCCGTGCAGCGGACTGGTTTTTGCATTGCCCACAAATGGGCGTGGAGATTCAAACGGGTCACGAACATGTGCGGTTAGCCGAAGTGTTTAAGGATGTAGAAACACCGCTTGAGGGTGACCCGGCACGCCTGATTATTCTTTTTGATCAAGTCATGCGTGATCTCGCGGAACGCAAGGCGTCAAAAATCGAAGCCAAAATGCACGGCATCACCCTCGAACAGACGATCGAGCGATTTGCCGAGTATATAGAGACGGTTAAATTTGGCATGTTTCAAGGATTATATAATAAATTTCGGAGTCGCTACGATATGCTCGTGCATTTAATGGCTGTGTTGGAACTTTCAAAGCAGCACACGCTAAAAATTTATCAGCAAGATATGATGGGCCCTCTCTGGTTTTACCGAGCCGATTTGGACGAAAGTGTTTTACCATTGGCGACGGCTGTCCAGGTTCATGATCTAACGGCACACGGCAGTGTGGTCGATGCCAGCGTTAAATATATCCGTGCGACAGTCCCGACAGATCTTTTCAGTGGTGCGATCGATACAGCTGATTTATCAGAGGTGGTCGCAGACCAGTCTTTAATGAGTGACAAGCCGGAGGTGAGTGATGATTGATCAAAATCAAGACGACGATTCAATGGAATTGCCTGAGGTTATTTTTACGTTAGATACGAGCGCTACGCCTGGCGAGCCTGTATTTCCAGGCGAAATAGCAGTTGGTTCCGATGCGGGCAGTGTTCAAGATCCGCAGTCCATTTCAGAAAACATGGAAGAAAACGCTAGTTCAGTCAGCACCCAAGCCTCCGACGATTTGGACGTAAATGCGGAGGGTGAAGATCCATTTGCAATTTCCGAGGAACTGACTCTTTCTGGAAAAATAGAGGCCATCGTATTTGCATCGCCAAAGCCAATGCGTGCGGTCGAAATTTACGACCTGTTAATGGAGTTCGGCCACACGTTAAAAGAAATTCAAGACGCCTGCGATGAATTGACGGAGTTCTACCGAGACCGTGCTGGTGGCGTGCAGCTGAAATATATTAAGCGCATGGGCTATCAATTTCAAACAACACCCGCCGCAAAGAATTTAATGGAGCGCCAATTTTCCAGTCGACCGCGCCCACTTTCGCGGGCAGCACTCGAGACGTTGGCCGTGATCGCCTACCGCCAAAAGCAGACTAAAGGTGTGACGAGAGCAGAAGTTGAATTTATTCGAGGCGTTGACGCGGGATCAATTTTCAAGACATTAGTGGAACGAAATTTATTGGCCTGTACAGGGCGTAAAGAAATTCCTGGGCGACCAATGATTTTTGGCGTCACGGACGAATTCTTGCGGGTCTTCCAACTTGGCTCGATCAACGATCTCCCACCCCTCGAAAGCTTCCAAACGCCGAAAGACGTTTTGGATGCTGCCAACCTAAAAATCACCGAGTTTGAGGCCGAGCAAGAAGGCGTGGATACGGATGAATTTATTAACGACGACGACTACGCTTCCGAGGTCCAAAGTCTCGAAGATTTCAACGCACTAGCGGCCGTTCAGCCGGTCTACGCACCAACCCTGGAACGCCTAGACGAGGTGTTGGAAGGGGTTGCGGCCTCGGCCACAGACACGGTTGTAGAAACTGCTGTAGAAACTGTTGTAGAAACTGTGTGCGAGACCGAGACAGTGGCTGGATCAGGGGACGATACCAAGGACGTGTTGAGAGATGATCTAATGGACGATTTGAGTGAAGGACAGGTTGCTTGGGTTGCTGCAGAAGTGCATAATGAAACCCGTCCACTTCAGGGAGCGGTTGCCGGGGAAATTAAATTTTCCATGGACGCGATCAATGAAGATGAATGGGACACTAAAGTTCAAGTCGTGATGACTGCAACACAGTCTGCTGATACGCCGTTAGTCGACGTACCCAGTGACATAGTTGTCGACGCGTCAAGTGGCGCAGTAAGTGAGGCTCAAACAGATGAGCGAGATGAGACTACAGAAGTGGCTCTCCCAATTGGGAGTGGCGAGTCGCCGCGAGGCGGAGACTTGGATAACTGAGGGACGCCTTGCCGTTAACGGTAAGGTTGTGACAGCCCAAGGCACAAAAGTCGATACCGAATCCGACAGCATTACTCTAAATGGTAAAGTGGTGAAAACCAAGTTGCCACCGAAAGTCTATTGGCTTTTGCACAAACCAGATAAAATTCTGACAGCTCGAAGTGATGAGTTAACCAATAAGCCGACTATCTATGATTTGCCAATGGTAGCGAAAGCAAAATTTTTGGTATCACCTGTGGGCCGCCTAGATTTTCGAACCGAAGGATTATTGTTGTTAACCAATGACGGTGACCTCAATTACAAACTTTGCCGTCCGGAATATCACGTCCCAAGGGAATATCAAGTTTTGCTTGATGGACGACTAACCAAAGAGCAAGAAGCTGAAATCAAGCAAGGAGTGGTCCTAGAAGACGGCCCCACCAGAGACGTTAAAGTCGTGTACGTTCACGGCACGAACATGGGTCTATCCACGGGTTCTTGGTATATGATCACAGTTCACGAAGGTCGAAATCGATTGGTGCGGAGAATTTTCGAGCATTTTGAAAAACGAGTTGTCAGACTTATTCGAGTTGGTTTTGGCGACATTCGCCTTCCTGCCGATCTCCCAGCGGGACAGTATCGCCAGTTGACAAACGCCCAAGTAGACACGCTACGTGTGGCTACCGAGCACGCCATTTCATTGAACACGTCCAAACGTGTTTCCGCCTCCAAAAATCGCTCCGCAAGAAAAGCATTATCGTTTAAGCCAAGAGTTAAAAAACCACAGGAAGAGGGCAATGAGGCAGTCTTGTCGGGTGCGAAGGGCGCCGCAAAAAATGCCACCGAGTCTAAAAGTTTGGATTCAAAATCTAAAGAGGTCAGAGCAAAAGAGAAAAAATCTGCCGCGAGTGCCAGAGGCACCTCCACTCGAACCTCTCGAAAAAAATCCACCTCTTTTAAAGACGCGATCGCAAACGACAAACGCAACCGCCATGCTCCGTCTAAAAAAATTCCGTCAGAGGAAGCTTCAGACAAGTCTCCCCGCGCGTCGCAGGCGCGTGGCAAGGGTTATTCGCCTACCAAGAACGACCCAAATCGACCTAAAGTTAAGGAGACTGGAGCAGGGAAAAAAGTAGTCACTAATTCCAAAACCGCCAAGCCGGCAGCGCAAAAAATAGCTAGCAAACCGACTGGCAAACCGACTGGCAAACCGCGGAGCCAAAACTCAAGTAGGTCACAACCGCCGGAGAAAAAAACCTCCAATAAACGAGGATAATGAATTATGAAATTAGCCACCCTTCGAGACACCACACGAGACGGAAAATTAGTCGTCGTTTCGCGAGACAATACGAGATTTATTGAAGCTTCAAATATTGCCAGAACAATGCAAGAAGCTTTAGACCGTTGGGACGAAGTGAAGCCACTTCTTGAAAGTCTATACAAAGACTTGTCTTCAGGGGGCGCAAAGGGCCAGTCAGTGGCCGTAGAAAAATTAGCCGCACCGTTGCCCCGAGCCTACGAATGGATTGACGGATCGGCCTACATCAATCACGTCATCCTCGTCCGCAAAGCGCGCAATGCAGAGCCGCCAAAGACCCTTAAAACAGATCCGTTAATCTATCAGGGCGGCTCAGGAATTTTTCTAGGATCTTGCGACCCAATTTATTTATCCAACGAAGAATGGGGATGTGACTTCGAGGCTGAGGTGGCAGTTATTTTAGGAGACACGCCGCAGGGCACGACGAAGGCTGAGGCCTCAAAATACATTCGTTTATTGATGATCGTCAATGACGTCAGCCTCAGAAATTTAATCCCTGCCGAGCTAGAAAAAGGTTTCGGATTTTTTCAAAGTAAACCTGCATCCGCATTTGGTCCGATGGCCGTTACGCCTGACGAACTTGGTGACGCATGGAAGGATGGGCGGGTGCACCTGCCGCTTATATCGCACTACAACGGCAGGAAATTCGGAGATCCGAACGCGGGTCCCGAAATGTTTTTTGGGTTTTACGAATTAATTGAGCACCTCGCAAAAACAAGATCCTACACGGCCGGCACAATTCTCGGGTCAGGTACGGTGTCAAATGAAGACCGAGCGCGGGGAAGTAGTTGTTTGGCGGAAAAAAGGATGATTGAAATTATTGATACCGGAAAAGCGGTAACGCCGTTTATGAAGGTGGATGATACTATCGAGATCGAAATGTTTGATAAGGGTGGAAAATCGATCTTTGGCAAGATCAATCAAAAAGTAGTTTCGACTCAAGGCGGAGTGAGGCGCTAGCTATGAGGAAATTCATAGGATTATTTCGCCAAAAACAAAGCCCGATCAAACCGGCATTAAATTCATTATTGCTGGTAGGGTCCTGTGTTTTATCGACACCGTCTTTTGCGAGAATTGAGCAATCGAGCCCAGCGCCTCTGGTGCTGCAGTACAAGGAAGCCACATCCGCCGGCTCAGTGGCGCCAGATAACGTTGCAAGACCAGCGGAAACAGACGTCTACACCCGCCGCCAAGCTCCAGGTGACGAGTCCGAACCCGCTTTGCCAAAACGCGTGGACGGGGAGGACGAAGAGAAGTCGCACCCAAAATCGGGAAAACCAAAATACCGCGAAGTATATGACCAAACTGAAAAAAATGATTCTAAACAAGGCAAGCAAGACGAAGTTGGAGTCTCTGTTGGAATTAATTTTGGCTTCAATTATTTCTCGGGTAGCTTAGGTTTGACGTTTCCCATCAATCACTACTTGGCCTGGGGTGTTGCAGGAAATTATTATTCGCGCGATGAGAAATCAAGTGGTGAAATTAAAACTGGGGGTGAGCTATCTTTAATTTTTAGAGTGCCAAATTTCACACCAGTAACACCATTTGTTTCGGCGGGCCCAGGGTACACAACTTGGAAGCGATCAAAAGACGATGGTACTGGACGAGCGGTGTTCGATGATTCCTCTAGTCCGACTGCAGAATGGGCTTTAGGGGCATCGGTGCGGCTTGCAAGGTATGTAGCATTGGTGGCAGCACTTAAGTCGACAACCTACACGGACTTGCCTCCGAAAATGTTTGCAGATCAACATACAAGCCGTGAACGGCGGACCAAAGAGCGTTTTGATTTTGGATTTTCTTTTGGTTTTTAGTATTTTTTTCGTGGCTTAACTAGTGAGGAGCACAATTTTGTCAGATTTAAAGTCCATCGCGATGTTTCCTGGTCAAGGCAGTCAGTATGTTGGGATGGCCAAAATTCTGCTGCAAGAATTTCCGTATACCAGCGAAATTTTCGAAGAAGCTTCGGAAGCTGCTAATATTTCAATTAAAAAACTTTGTCTGGAAGGGCCGGATGAGCAATTGAAGCTCACCGCGAATACCCAGCCTTGCATCGTCACCACGAGTATGGCCACTTGGCGGGTCATGACTAACGAAAAAGGTTTTAGCGCCGATGTGTTTGCGGGTCACAGTCTCGGCGAATATTCGGCATTGGTGGCAGCAGGGCGCCTTCAATTTGCGAGGGCGATCGCACTGGTGAGAGCTCGCGGGATTGCCATGCAAAAAGCCGTGCCCGTTGGCGCAGGTGCTATGACAGCAGTCCTCTCCATGGAGGCCTCTAAACTCGAACAATTTTGTAAAGCGGCATCAAAGCCAGGGGAGCCGGTGGAGTTAGTGAATTACAATAGCCCTGCACAGCTCGTCGTAGCAGGAGCATGTGTGGCTGTGCTTCGTCTCGAACAGGCGTTAACCGCGGAGGCGGTAAGGTTCGTGTCCCTTCCTGTTTCGGCTCCATTTCACTCGTCGATGATGAAGCCTGCGCGCGAAGAGATGACGTCGATGCTAAGCGTTACAGAATTCGTAAATAACCAAACCAAAATCATTCCTAATTATTCTGCAGAGATCACCGATCAATACGGCGCCGAATATTTAATTAAGCAAATTGATAGCCCGGTGAAATGGTGTCAAACAATTGAGAAAGTACAATTTTCGGGGATCAATAATTACGTGGAGATCGGCCCAGGCAAAGTGCTCTGGGGCCTTGCTCGAAAAATATTGCCCAAGGGACAATTTAAACTAGCAAATACCGATGACGTCAAAGAGTGGTTGGCGCTCTAACATGAATTCGATCTGGAGTACAATTCGCACAGTCGCGACGTCAGAAAAAGTCGTATATCTGACTTTTGACGATGGCCCAGATCCAGTGGTGACACCGCTGCTGCTTCAAATATTAGAATCCCTACAGTGCAAGGCAAGTTTTTTTGTTGTTGCAGATCAAGTTCAGAAAAATCCGGAGATTCTTCAGTTGGTAAGAAAAGGAGGCCACGCCATCGGCACCCATAGTTGGGATCACAGTTACAGAAATTTTTTCCGTGCAGATAAAGTCCTGCGCAACTGGATCTGTCGTGCGCATGATGACCTTACTTTGCGGTTAAACGAATCTCCTATCGGTTTTCGTTCGCCGGCAGGGGTAATTACGCCGCCACTGCGACGAGTGTTAAGGGGTCTTAGGATTCCATTGATCCACTGGAACACTCGATTCTTCGACACCACGTTTGGCTTCAATGAAAGAAAAGGAAAGAAGGCCGCGTCCAGATTACGCGCTGGCGACATTCTTTTGCTCCACGATGGGAACTGCCGAGACCATGAGAAATTCTTGGCAGGCGTTCAGAGTCTTGTTACAGAGGGACAGGCACTTGGATTTCGCTTTGATGCCCTACCAAAAACAATTCGGCACCCGTCGACAGATCTTTAGAAACAGCGGTCGCGAATTAAGAGTCGTCGAGAGGCGAAATTTTAGCCAGTACAGCCTCTATTTTTCTCTGCAGAATATTCATTTGTGCAGCGAGCTCTGTTAGCCTGTGCTCGTCGAGCGTTGTTTCTCGTTTAATGCCTTTAATTTGCGACTCGATGAGAGATATGTCCGGCGCAATGAGAATTGAAACAAAAAGGCCCATGTAGCACCAGAGGAACAAGGTGCCGCCGATCATCATGACGATTCCTAACAATTTTCCTTCCTGCGTCAGAGGAATTAAGTCGCCATATCCGATGGTGGTGACCAAGCCCACAGACCAACTCACACAATCAAGTAGCGTTAATGGCTTACCCTGATGTCCAGTCTCAACATGATAAAGAACTACTGCACCGAACGCGATAAAGCCATTACCCAACAAACTAAGAAACCAAAAAACCGGCATGGAGGCTAATGGCCTCAGCCTGAGTGCCAGCACTTTTACAATATCAAAGTGTCGATTTATCGTTCGCAAAGAGCATCTCCTATCGGATTGCGGATTCCCCAGCCGACGAAAAATTTGGACGGCCATCAACTATTCGACGGGTTTTCGAGCCTCTTCCACCGCATTCATGCTTGCCGTATAGATTTCCCTAGCTTTAGTCCAGGCAATGGCGCGGCGGCGGCCAATTGACGCAGCATCGAGAAATTCGGCCTTTTCCATGGACCAAAGAAAATCTGGGCGCAATTCGTTCAGCCATTCTCCACCGACAATAGATCCTGAAATGTCCAACTCCAAGCGGTAGGAGTAAACTTTTTCCGCCATATTGGGTCCTGAAGATTTCCAGCTTGGCGAGATTTCTCGTCCATATACCATCGTCGTCTCAAAGGAGACTTCACGCACGGTCGTTGGAGCAGCACCGGGAGATTTTCCGTCAAAGGATCTAATTTCCCGGGAAGTAAAACCACTGACCGGTTGATTCCACACCTCCGCATCTCGGGTGACGTCTGCTACAAACCCCTCGTGGTTAATGCCAAGTAGATTGGCTAAAACTAAATGAAAGGCGCCAGCATTGACGTCACGGCACTCCGGCCAATTTGCGCTGTCAGGAGTTGTGTTTAAGTCTTCGTTGCAACGTGAGCCAAGGCTTTTTGTTGTCCATTCGGGAGCATACTCTGCAGTAAATAAACTAAGTAGTGCCTTGATATCCGACGAAGCAAACGGCACCTTAATTCCGCCGGCCGAGGTCAAAATAACCGCTTTAGGTTCAGCCCAAGCCAAAGAGGCAGGGGCCCAGCCGTGACAAATTCCGAACCACGAACCGTCGGTTGGATGGGTTCGTTCAATTTCATTGTTAAATAGTGAAAGAGATTCATCGCCAGCGAAAATATCAAATTTTTCTGCCGGCGATAAATCAGCCATTTGGGCTAGAGTGAGACTAGACGCTTCGGACAATGGAACCGGCGTCACCTCATGCCCGGCAATACCAACAGCCCACCGACTTGCTATTCCACCCTGACTACTTGGCCAATAAGTATCCGCCCATGGTTTCGAGGAAATTTCACCGGCCAGAGGTAATTCTTCCAGCTTAAATAAATAAGTACTAGGTAGTAGAGTAATCGGATCATTTCTATAGTTCCAATGCTCTTTTTCGGTCGAGGTTGGTCTAGGCCATTTGCCGCATCCTGAGATGGACAAAATGGACAATACAAAAATCCAACTTATAAACTTCATAAACACCTCTTTTCACGTCCAAAAAACTCAAATGTAATCATGCACTTTCACATCGTATCGGCAGCAAAAACTATGCCAACGCGGCTGCCGGCTAAAATTCTTTTTAAAATGGAGCCTTGCCGGCCGACAGAAAGCCAGAGTGTATTGAACGGCGCATTTTTTAGCGGTTTATGGCGCACATTACGTCGAGGTCATAAATATCTTGCCTGCCTCGCTTGGCTTAACAATTGATCGCGAAATTTTGGATGTGCGATTGCTATCATTGCCATGACGCGCTGCACGACGCTTCTACCTGCTAGTTTTGCGGCGCCGTACTCTGTAACCACAGTATCAATATCGTTGCGACTGACACTGACCTTCGCTCCCGGTTTTAGTTCAAAACAAATCTTTGACGTGAGGCCGTCAGAAGTCGTTGAGCGCAGTGCGATAATGCCGATGCCACCGTGACTGCGCTGCGCGCCGATATGTGTTTCCGCCGCGCCGCCCACACCACTTAGTTCTTTGTGACCTAGAGACTCCGAACAACATTGACCAGTGAGGTCCACTTCAACGGCGGTATTCAAAGACGCCATCTGAAAATTTCGACCAATTCGGTAGGGATCATTTACAACCGAGGCCGGATGAAGTTCGATGGCTGGATTTTGGTGAACAAATTGGTACAATTCCAGGCTTCCAAACACGAAGGCTCCTACCATTTTCCCAGGCCAAAGGGTTTTGTATCGGCCATTGATCACGCCTTTTTGATAGAGGTTCATCATCGCATCATTGATCATTTCAGTATGGACTCCCAAATCTTGATGCTGGCCCAAAGCATTGGCGATGGCGTTAGGGATTCCCCCGATGCCGAGTTGAATGGTGCTGCCATTTTTGATCAAGCTGGCGACGAAGTTGCCGATGGATTGATCCTCTATAGTTACTGTACTTAAAGCAGCTGTAGGTAACGCATGAGAATTTTCGATAAAATGAGTCACCATCGAAATTGGTACTAGCGTGCTTCCAAACGTGCACGGCATTTCGGAGTTGACTTCCAAAATCACTATTCTTGCAGCCCGCATAATCTCAGGTTCATAACAAGCGCCCGTGCCAAGGGTAACAAAGCCTCTGGCATCCGGTGGGCTGCAGGACCCCCAAAATATATCGATGTCATGACGCGCCAAGATATTTTTGACCCAATGCGATAAATGTTGAGGCACATAGTGAATTAAACCGTCCCCCTGCAGACTCCGAATGCTGGAGGTCAAAAATAAGGTAATTAATTCAAGGCGTCCCAGTAGATCTGGAGCGTGGAAGCATTCAAAATTCTTTGATGGATTGGCGCAGTACACGACGAGGTCGTTGATTTGTCGCGCCCGTTCTGCCAGGTTTTCAAAAAAAAGTGAGGGCTCGGCTGAAGCCATAGCCGTCACGATTTTATGCTTTGATTGAATTAACGAAAGAGCCTGTTCGATAG
>CANJQY010000022.1 GCA_947476525.1 Oligoflexales bacterium | reverse complement strand
TGCCTGGAAAATTTTTAGCCGCTTTTGCCCATCAATTTCTTTTTCTGCACTGTGCAGAAGCTCGTCGTACTTTGCATTCACAAAACCTGCCTTGTTATTGCCGTTATCTGACATGAACATGTCGAGAAACGTATTGGCATCATTATAGTCGCCAATCCATCCAGCCCTTGAAAGCGTAAAGTTGTGGCTAGTTTGAGTATCAAGATAAACTTTCCACTCTTGATTCACCAAAACGACATTAACACCTAGATTTTTTTTCCACATTTGCTGCATCGCCTCAGCGATTTTTTTATGAGAGTCACTCGTGTTGTAAAGAATTTCAATCGGAGGGAGACCTTTACCATCGGGATATCCTGCTTTGGCCAGCAGCTCTTTGGCCTTCGCAAGTTGAGATAAGTCTTTCGGCAACCTCGCCAGAGGCATAAAGCCTCCAGAGCCCGGTGGCGTGAATGAAAGGGCCGGATTTTGACCGCCGCGCGTCACGTATTTAACGATGCTCTCGCGGTCGAAGCCTAGATTCAGAGCTTGGCGAACAAGCTTATTGTTCGTTGGCACTTTATTCACGTTAATCCAGTAGTGGTAAATACCCAGGTACGGGGATTGCTGATAGACACCGGTTTTATCGGCCTGCCAAAAAGGGATTTTTTCTAGAGGCAGCTCGTTGGTGACTTGGAGGCCCTTTGAGCGAAAAAGCTTCTCCTCGGTGTCTTGTTTCTCGACCGGGTGAAAATTCACCTTATCCAAAGTGACCACGGCTTTGTCCCAGTATGTCTCGCTTTTTTTGAGGGTTATGATTTTATTCATCTCCCACTTTTCCAGAGAAAAAGCACCGTTGCTTACAATGTTTTCAGGACGAGTCCAACGAGGCCCGAATTTTTCAACTGTTGCTTTGTGAGTTGGGTAGAGCGAATGGTGTGCCAAAAGTCCAAGAAAAAATGGTGTTGGATTTTCAAGTTTAACTTCAAGCGTCGTGGCATCAATGGCCTTAAAACCAAGCTGAGATGCATCCTTCAATTTTCCCTCGTTGAAGGGTTTGCCGTTTTTCATGTAGTATCCTTGATAGGCATACTCTGCTGCGGTGACAGGAGTCAATAGACGCGTCCACGCATCGACAAAGTCTTTAGCCGTTACCGGATCGCCGTTTGTCCATTTTGCGTTTTTGCGTAATATGAAAGTATAAGTTTTATTGTCTTTTGATATTTTCCAACTTTCGGCAACAGCCGGGATTGGCGCTAACGTCTTTGGATCTTGACCAACTAGACCTTCAAACAAATCCTGAAGAATGTGAGACTCTGGCACGCCCGTAACAATTTGTGGATCTAAGTCCTTTGGCTCGGCGCCATTGCCCATATTAAAGACTCCACCCGCAAAAGTCTCTGTAGCTGGTGCCACCAGCCAACCACAAACAGCGGCGACAACGAACTTCGCCAATATTCTTTGATTTGTCATTTTCATTTTCGGACTCCTGATAATGGATAATTCCAATGGCGAGCGATACGTTTATATTCTTATCAGATTATTACTGATAATGCATTTTATATTTTAAAATAAACAAAGTATCAAAAATGTTTAATACACGACAAAATATACCATGACATTTTGACGCTGGTCGACGAGGCTTAAATCAACCTTGGATCGAGTGCATCTCGCAAAGCATCACCCACGCGGTTCAAAGCAAAAACAATAAAAAACAACGCCAAGGAAACGCCTAAAGCAGGCCACCAAATACCACTCACCAATTCCCCAGGAGCATCCACAACCATTTGCCCCCAGCTAGAACCATCTTGAATTCCAACGCCTAAGTACGTCAAAATGACCTCTGCCTTTATGGCGCCCATGATCTCTAAACTGGCAGAGACGACCACGATATGAAGAACATTTGGTAGAATGTGTTTGAAAATAATTCGGCTATGACTCGCCCCGAGAAGTCTAGAGGCCAGCACAAATTCTCGGTCACGAAGCTTAATGAACTCCCCGCGAACCAGCCGACAAAGGCCAACCCAGCTGATTAACCCCATCGCCACGCAAATACTTAACAGGCCTTTACCTAAGATATAAGACATCGCTACAATCAAAATAATATAAGGAATCGATACAATAACCGAATAAAGCCACTGCACCGCCGCATCTACTTTCCCACCAAAATACCCAGCCACTGCACCAAGTGTAACTCCAATGGGTACAGCAATAAACGCAACAAGCACGCCTAACGTCATCGACGTACGAACCCCCGCAATCAGTTTAAAAAATATGGACCGACCAAACATGTCAGTGCCAAGCCACAAGGAAGGCTTAAGACCAAACTGCGGAGACGCAAATTTGTCCCCGACTTTTGCCTGAAAATCTGGAACGACGTGCACATACCCACCAACGGCGAGCAGAACATACAACAATACGATTCCCATGCACAGCATCGTCAGGCGACTTTCCTTCAGGCGTCTCCAGGCTCTGCTTGCAAGCGTATCGGCCTTAGAGTTCGTTTCCATGGATGTACTGCAGCCGCTCTTTTCACTGCCGCTCTTTTCACTGCCGCTCATTTCACTGCCCCCAGCTTCACGAAAGTTTTACACGGGGATCAGCCGCCGCATACAACACATCAGTCAACAAATTAAATAACGCATAAGCAATCGCGATGGACACGGTCAGCCCCTTAATGACCGGAAAGTCGCCACTCGTCACCGAGCTGACAAGCAAGTCGCCAATTCCTGGAATTCCAAAAAATCTTTCCACCACGAACGCACCGATGATCAAAAATGGCACCTCGATGACTGTATACGTTATCACGGGGATCATCGCATTCTTCAAGACATGCTTGAACATCACTCGTCCCTCCGTAAGCCCTTTGGCCCTCGCCGTACGAACGTAATCACTCTTTACTTCCTCCAAAAAAATTGTCCGGTAGAGCCTAACGTCAGGGCCAAGCATCACAACCATTTGAATCACCCAAGGCAAAGCCAAATAGGATAGGGCCAACCAACCGGGAAAATAGCCCGAGATGGGAAATAGATCTAGTTTGTAGGCAAAAAAATACTGAAAGAACATAACATAGACAAGATACGAAATACTCATCGCCCCAGTGAATATGACCGACATAAAATTCTCAAAAAAACTGCCTCGGTACCAAACCACAAGCATCGCAACCGCAATATTTAGCAACGTCCCCAGTATGAATGGAGGAGCCGTCACGGCAAGGGAAACCAAAGCACCCTCTTTGAACATGTCACTGAGCTTTTGATTATTCACAAAAGATCTACCAAAATCCATGGTGACAATCTCTTTAAGAAATCGCCCGTACTGCACCAAAAATGGCTGATCAAGGCCCCACGTCTTGCGCAGGGCGTCTAGTTTTGCTGGTGTTGCATGGGCCCCTAAGGCAATCCGTGCAGGATCTTCCCCAAAATAGGTGTAAAGAGTAAAAATTAACAGTGTCACCCCAAATAAAATCGGAATCATGTGCAAAATTCTTCGAAAGATATACAGGATCATGGCTCATATCCTTTTGCACGCAAATCTTGATCAATATCAACATAAACTGCCTCACGGTCGTCGGCCACATTGCGCTTCCAATTGCGGAGCCATGGAGCTTTGACGCCAATGCGGTAGTAGGTAAACTGAGGGATATAAGGCACGTCCTCCTTGACCAGCTCGGTCATGCGTTTAATGACTTCAAAACGCTCAGGGCCATTGCTGAGCGATACGACCTTCTTGAACATGGCTTCGAACTGAGGATGGCTCCACCCCCCACCGTACATCAGTTCATTGGCGATGGCACCTTTTGTAAAAAGCATAAGAAAGTTTTCTGGATCTAAATAGTCAGCATTCCACCCTCCAATCGAAAATTGAAATCCACCTTTGGAAAATTTCTCGTTGAACGCAGAATAAGGCGCAGTATCTAGCTCCAGCTTAATGCCAATTTCCGCGAAATTTCTACGAACATACTCATATTGTTTTTGAATGGATGCCGTCGCCACATACAGTAGCCTCAAAGTCGGAAGTCCCTTTCCCTCAGGGTATCCGGCTTGCGCAAGCAACTTTTTCGCCTCCTTTGGGTCGTAGGGATACCACGATAAACCCAACGATCTAGCGCTTCCTGGCAGAGAACTAGGAATCATCGAATCGATCACTTGCCCTCGCCCATTGTAGACATCGTCCACATATCCCTGGCGATCAATCGCATAGGCCATGGCTTTGCGAAGCAACAAGTTTCTGCCCACAACATCATCTTTCATATTGAATACCCACCACGATGATGCCAAGTCCGTCGCGGGAAAGAGTTCATATAATTTATCACCGGGCGGCTTAAGGGTAAAAGATGCGTCCGCATTTTTGACGACCATCGATCGAAAGGAATCCGCATCCACACGAACCCAATCTAGGTCACCTCTCTTGAACTTTAACATGGCCGGTAGCGGTTCTTCGATGACCGGCAACACGACCTCGTCGACAAGCGGAAGAGATTTCCCAGCGTCCACAAGCAATCCTTTTTCGGCGTCTCCAGGCTCGCCTTCAGAAGGATACTTTAGGTGATATTTACGGTTTTTTTGCAGAATCATGTCGCCCTTACGGTTTTTGTAGCTAATCGTGAAAGGCCCCGTCCCGACAGGATTGAATCCAAAATCCAAGCCGTAATAGTCAACACACTCCTTTGGAACAATCGATAAAATTGGATTGGACAATACATTGAAGACAACCGAGGTTGGTTTTGTGAGCTTGATTTCTAGATGCCTGTCGTCGACCTCGTGAACGCCAGAAATAAAATCCATCTGGTAGTCGGCCTTCCACCCTTCGGCCTTAGTTTTTGTAATGTAAGTGTCTAGCCCTTCGATGAGACCCTCAAGCAAATTAATACTTCCTTGATCGTTAACGGTAGAATCGGCAAATCGGTTTAAGGTATACACAACATCTGACGCCTTAAACTTTCGGCCTTTCCCCCCTTCAAAACACTTATTATCATGAAACCATACATCGTCTCGAAGCTCAATTTTCATGACCTTGCCGTCAGGGCCATAATCAGGAAGCGTTGTCGTCAAATTTGGTACGAGCTCAAACGGGCGTTTTAAATAGTGAAACGCATAGAGTGCGTCGAAAATCAGAACAACGGCGGAAGAACTGGCAGCGTCATACATTCGTGCGGGGTCGAGGGTCTTCGCTGACAGCTCATTGCGAAAATAAAATGTCTTTTTGCCGGTTGTTTCTTTGCGGTTCGGGGTACATTTGCACGCCGAAATTCCAAAAATTAAAAATGCCAAACTCCAAATTCCAAAGAACCTGCCCAAATAAAAGGTTCGGTTAATCACTTTCATGGATGACCTCCACTCGCAAGCGTATGGGCGTGATGACAAGCCACCTGGCGCCCACTCAACTCGCGAAGGTTTGGTTCCTCGCTCTTGCATACGGAAGTTGCGTAACGACACCTTGGATGGAAGGCGCAGCCACTCGGTGGTTTTGTTGGGCTCGGCACATCGCCGGCAAGTGGCTGAATAGAACGCCGGTTTTTGGGGTGAGAGGCGGGAAGTGCGGCCAATAAACCCATAGTATAAGGATGCATCGGCGCCTGATATACATCTTGACTAAGTCCAATCTCAACAACTCGACCCAAATACATAACCGCAACCCGGTCACTGATATACTGAATCACAGCTAGATCATGAGCCACAAAAATATAAGTCAAACCCAATTTCTTCTGCAGATCCACGAGAAGGTTGATGATTTGCGCTTGGATCGACACATCAAGGGCCGATACGGCCTCGTCACATATGATAAGTTCAGGATTAAGGGCGATGGCCCGAGCAATCCCAATGCGCTGACGCTGGCCCCCACTGAACTCGTGGGGATACCGGTGCAGCGATTCTCTGCGAAGGCCCACCAAATCCATAAGTTCATGAACCCGGCTTAGACGCTCCTCAGAGTTACCTCTTTCTGCTAATATCAGGGGCTCTTCTAAAATGGCCCGCACGTTCATCTTCGGATTAAGCGACGCAAACGGATCTTGGAAAATCATCTGCATGCTGCGGCGAATCTCACGCAAGCCTTTCGCATCGAGTTTTAATAAATCTTGATCCTTAAAGTGTAACGTTCCCGCAGTCGGCTCATAGAGCCTAAGAATCGCACGACCCAAGGTTGTTTTACCGCATCCCGACTCACCAACAACCCCAAGCGTCTCTCCCCTCTTCAGATTAAAACTGACGTCTCGCACCGCATGGAGAGCTCCAATTTTGCGTCGAAAAAATCCACCTACAATAGGAAAACTTACCGACAAGTTTTTTACTTCCAGTAGATTCATTGAGACACCCCCTGTGGCCCGGATTTAGCGGCATTTCGCACAGCCACAAAACACGCCACCGAGTGCCCCTCAGACAAGGCCTCTAGTTTAGGAGCCGCTTTGGAACATTCCTCTTGACGCAACTTACAGCGGTCTTGAAAGCTACAGCCCACAGGTAGCCCTCTCAACGACGGTACCAATCCTGGGATGGCAGGCAATGGATTTGATTTCGTTTGTCCATGCTTTGGAATCGAATTTAAGAGCCCTTGCGTATAGGGATGAGCCGCGGAATCAAACAAAGTCATGACATCGGCAGATTCGATCACTTGGCCTGCGTACATCACCACGACTTGATCGGCCATCTCCGCAATGACGCTTAAATCATGTGTAATGAAGAGAATAGCCGTGCCCGTTTCCCTTTGAAGTTCCTGCATCAGACGTAAAATTTGAGCTTGAATGGTCACATCTAAGGCCGTGGTCGGCTCATCTGCAATAATAAGGGCAGGCTCACAAGCCAGTGCCATCGCAATCATTATTCTTTGTTTCATCCCGCCCGACATCTGATGCGGATATTCGTCCAGCCTTCTCTCAGGATCAGGTATCCGTACCTTGATCAGCATTTTTAACGCCGCCTCACGAGCCTGACCGCGATTCATGTTGCGGTGAGTCTCGAATACCTCCATGATTTGTTCTCCGGCCGTAAACACCGGATTCAAGGCGGTCATAGGCTCCTGAAAAATCATCGCGATTCTATTACCGCGAATCTTCTGCATCTGCGACTCGGAAAGCTTTGCCAGATCTTTACCTTCAAAGGATATGGTCCCTGAACTTACCTTGCCCACGTTTTTGGGAAGTAGACCCATGATGGAAAGACTGGTGACACTTTTTCCACATCCCGATTCACCGACGACCCCAAGTGTTTTTCCTTTTTCAATCTTAAGGCTGACGCCCTGCACCGCAGTCACGAGACCAGTATCTGTGTAAAAAATAGTCACCAAATCTTTAACCTCAAGAACGTCTTGCCGTGTCATGCGCTCTCCAAGAATGTTTTGATCGGGTTGAAAGAATTAAATATCCTCGGCAGGGTATCAACAACACCTGGTTGGTGCAAGCAGCCAAAAGCCGAGGCCAGACCCCATTTGCCTACGCTTAGGTCCATTTTCCAGAATAACCAAGAGAATTTTGCCCAAAAATTATCCTCAGGTTTGGGCTAAAGCCACCTGTTAGCTGCGGAACTATGCTAAAATGATTCAAGGGCCATACGACCTCCCCAAAAACTAAGTTAAGGAGCATTGCATGAAGGACGACGACTCCAAACCACCGATCGAGTCCAAGGTCATTCAATTAAAGTCTCGTAGCAAACTCAAAGGGCAAACAGCCGCCTTAAAAATGTTGAGAATTGCAGATGAAATAGATGGCGTTATTTTACGGCATATGGAGGCGGGAGATATTGAGCCAAAGGAACTAGCAGGTTTACTCAGTCACCGACTCGGGACACTCATGAAGAATATCGAAAACAAACAAGAACTAATCGACCTTTGCGTCGATGTTCTGCGCAAACAAGCCGCAGGGGATTAGGGATGAACTTAACTGAATGTCCTTGCCTCCATTCATTTCAATATAGGCGCCGATAAAAGCCTCACGAGGCAAGAAAATTCAAGCTACACGCCTTACGCCGCCGGGTCTTCTGCAGCATCGGCATCGGCATCGGCATCGGCATCGGCATCGGCATCGGCATCGGCATCGGCATCGGCATCGGCATCGGCATCGGCATCGGCAGCGGCAGCGGCATCGGCAGCAGCTGCTGCTGCAAGTTGAGTGGCTGCGAATTTTTTCGACAAAATAGCTGCAATTTTCTCCCAATATTTACCCTTAGACATGCCTGCGGCAATGGACTCAAACCGAGCTTGAACCGTATCTGGCTCACTTAGCACCGCCGCAACTTCGGTAATTGTCACATATTTTACGCCTAATAGGTCAGAAATTTCTGGGTGCACGAGTTCCACCTTACTGCCTTTTGCCAGTGGGAATTTCATTTGCAATACACCACCCGTTTCGTCTAGGCCAATAATGAAGGCAGGAGACTGGAGTGCCACCGATGTTCCGAAAACTTGTGTCGGGCCTTTGGCGCTTGCAACACTTGCAAGTTTCGAGGCTCGCGTAAACGTAGATTCCATCATCTCGACAAGAATTCCCATTCCAAATGGACGCTTAATAAAGCGCATTGCGTCAGTGTTTTTTGCACTCGACACCGACGTCCCGCAAATTATATTCGGACGACTCCCCATTGGGATTTTTGCATATGAAACCTTCCACTCGGTACTGGATGTATCATTCATCAATTCGTGAATATAAACTCCACCAACAGCATCGGGACCTCGCGCCAACATTCCTGCTGCCACACTTAAATTTTTGGCGTAGATGAGGTCAATGTCATAGCCTCCCAAAATTTCTTTGAAACTAGCAAATCTAGTTTCATTTGGATCGCAGAAGATTACTTTTCTCGGCGCGCCAGTGCCTGCCGGTGCGCCAGCACTTTTCGGCGAACTGCCTGCATCCATATTGAATAATGGCATTTTTTCTAGCCAGAGTCGCCCCTTACCCAAAATTCGGCCAATTGGGAAAAGATTGAATACTTCATCGCCATTTTTGAGGTTACTTGCCATTCGCAAAATAGCGGGCGCAAGTTCCGCATTTTTAGGAATGCACACCATACTCGCAGCCTGGTCGACCTCCGAGCCAGAGCGCACCAAAATCTGTTCGCCAACACGGCCCATCACCATGCAGTCGATTTTAAGCGTTAAATTCGGGTCTACACCACAGGCGGTCATTTCATAAAAAAATGGCGAAATCGGCGCATAATTTTTGATACAGTCCGCGATTTTGGCTAAATATACTTTTGCGTCGATTGCACCTGCATACGCAGACGCAAATTTCCGACTTTTAATCAGGCTAATCTCATCTGGCGACTTCTTAATTGAATGGGCAAGAATTGGAATTTTAGCTAGCATTTTGTCAGCTACAATTTTGTCGAAAACGTTAACGCAATTGCCGTCTGAAAGCGTCACTTCACAAATGATCATGTGAACCATTTCTTGAGAACACAATTTTAGACAATCATACAACCCGCCAGCCACCTTTACGACATAGCCTGCCTGACTTAGTAGAGTCATAATCGCAACGGCCCGTTCTGGTTTTTCAACCACGACGAGGATTGGATGTTTTGTAAGTCCTTGTGCTACAATCATTTTCTGCTTGCCCTCATCCTACTTGCTTCGGCGGTGGATTTATCGCTGGTGCCTGTGCCTTCTGTGCTCGTTCACTTTCCAATGTTTCCTTAATTTTAGCTAATTTTGGGAAAAGACTTCCATATTCTTTTGCGCACCTAGCCACATACTTCAGAGCCATATCAAACTCACCCAATCGCCTACATGCCAACACGGCATTGAGAGTAATTTTGTATTTCAGTTCATTTCTCACGATTTTATGCGCCTTCTGATACAGTGCGAGTGCACTTTTTCCCTTACCTGCTTTACTTAACTTAATGCCAAGGTCGTTAAGCTTCGCAGCAAAGAACGGTCCAACGTCGCTCATTTTATCGAGCATTCCAAACGCCTCGTTAAAATTACCTTGGCACAACAGAACCTGAGCCTTAATCTCCACAACACGACTAGATCCAGGATCTAATTGTTCTGCTTCGGCAGAGTACTTTTGCGCCGTTTCGAAATCTCCTTTTTCGATGTATGACAATGCCAAACTTGCTTTTCGGTCAATATCACTAGGGTTGCTTCGCTCCAATTTTTTAAAAATCTCAATCGCTTCATCCACGCGTCCAGTAATTAGGCAAGCCTCACCTAGTCTGGTACTAACTGGACGAAACAATTTGTTCATGCCAGTTGCATTTCGGTAGTTATCGATCGCAGCAGAATAATCTCCCGTGGCCTCACTCGCCTTACCATTGGCGTAGGCTGCTCGAAAATCGTAGGTAGCCAGATCGGCAACGCCAGCTTGCGCCTCTGTTATATGACCAGCATCGGCACTGCGAACCGCCATGACTAAACTCATGGTCCTGTATTCGGGAGACTCAGGATCACGCATTTTGGTATCCACGTCTCGGCATATTGCAGAGACGTCTTCAACCCAAGTTTCGTCTGCGACAAATTGCTCAACTCCAAATTCAAATACTGACATCATAAACTGCGGCGACGGGTCGGAGTTTACGATCACCTGAAAGTCAGACATTGGCCCAAACGCAGCCTGGTACTCCGACAATAGCGCCTTAATTTCGGGAGAAAAATCCTTTGAGATTATAACCATGGGTGAAGTCAAGGCTGACTTAATTAAGTCCTGGGCCTGTTCTAGGTTGACCGCAAATTTCGCCTCAAGTAACGCCTTTTTCGAAGCGGGGCTAGCATTCCACTTAGCCTCGGCGTCGCCTGCGTTTAGATCTACGATGAGACAGGTCATTTCCATTTATAGTGCAAGCTCCTTAGTTGTTGTACGGAGACTTATCGGCAGGCCCGGTAAAACCTTTAGGACAAGGGCGAATGCTAAAATTAACCAAGGCGAGCAAGTATCTGTTATCGAAGGTTTAATCCGTGATTTTGGTTATTTAACAACGCTTAATTCATTCAACACGTCTGAAAAATCTTGGAAGACGACATCGGGTTTAGGAGCGTTCAAATCATTCGATTTAAGATAAACATTTTTATGGATGTTTTGGGCGGGGCTAAATAATGCGAGACTACTCAGCAACGCAGGAGGAAGATCAGCACCATATTCTGCCCATGCACTCCGAATTTTAAGGAGATTGCCGAGACCAACGTCTTTGCGCAAATTGTCCCCGATCCACAAAACCCTTTCTCGGCGGTCAATAGGCTCATCTAAATCATAGTCCATTAGGACCGTTTTCAAGCCTCGGATACCAGGTTTTTCGTAGTCGTCAGGCAAAATTCTAATTTTCCCTTTGAACCCAAAATTCATTTGTTGCAAATGTTTGAGCAAGATCTCGTTGTCTAATTTTATTCGGTTAGTCGTCAAGCAGATCGGCACGCGTGGATCTGCGAGCCCATATACCGCATCAAAATAGTGAAGGATTCCGAGTTTGTTCAATTTCCACATGGCCACATAGCGCGGTGCATCGGTCAACGCCACAATGGGGAGAGCTGGATAAGACTTCCTGATTTTTTCTAAGGTTTCAATGACGTTTGTGTATGGACGCATCACCGGCTGTGCCGCCAGGTTAAAGGCATTGCGGCCCTTACGAACGGCTCCCGTTAGCATGGCGTCGATATCGTCGCCATAAAATTTATTTACCGAGGGCATTTCTTGCGTTACAAATGGGTACTCGATGCTTCCATGGATACTAAAAACTTCTTTGGCTTCCCCTGCCAGAATCACTCTTGTCGAATCGATACATTCGGCAACCACGTCCAACATTGCATTAAAGGCTGTGACGTAGTAATCCACCCAATTGAACACCGTATTGTCGATGTCCGTGACCATCAGATTGTATGGACTATTTCCAGCGGTCATGCACCCACCAGTACTGCGCTGGACAACTGGTGACCACCGTTTCTACGACAGAATTCAAGGTCCTTGCCCTCACCAAAATATCTGCCGCCAAATCCCCCGTCGACGTAAAATGCACTTCTGGCAACAAATGTACAACGTGCCGCGCAAAACCAATTCGTTCACAATAACCTGCAATGATTGGCGACGGATATTTCTCCCAAATCGCTCCGAGGCTGGTATTGGTCTTGGCCGGCATTCCAAACAGTGGAATTCGCGGCTCACCGGGTCGGGCTTGATCAATCATAATACCTGCCAAGCGATTTTCACTGAGGGCCCGCTTAATCGCGATGGTTCCCTCGCCCTTTTTGCCCCTAAAGAATGCGTCCATTCCCTGTTTCGCACGACTTTCGAAAATGAATCGGTTGAGACCGGCGTTGGATCCAACCCGTTTTACTGGACAAGTCACTTTCGCAAATTTTTTTGACAAGATCATGGCAAACGCCTCAAAATTCCCAGTATGGGTACATAAAATGTACGCACCTTTCCCCCGCGTCAAAACCTCGGTCAGAGCTTCTGGATTGCTAAAATTCACTCGTGATTCAATGTCGTTAGAGCAACCCCAAATCATTTCCACAAACGTCATCACCATGTGTTGCATGGCTTTCCTGGCCATCCGTTCGGCCGCACTCACCTCAATATCTGGGAATGCAATCTTAATGTTTGCGAGCATCAATCGTCGACGCACGCGCAACACATCAAACAAAACTAATCCTAAAGTATTTGCCATCAACGCAAGCAGCGACTGTGGAATTAAACCGACGAAGTTAGAAAAAACAGTCATGAATAAATACAAGTGAAATCATCCTCAAATTAAAAAAATCATGTCCCGGTGGCGCGAGCCATTTGAAGGTTTACGGAACCAAGTCTAGGCAGAAAAATAGCGAAACATCACTACCTCCAATGCCTCTCCACGAACTGCTTTGGAAGATTCAACTCCCTTGCATACTCTTCGTCAAGTCCTATCAGGCGAACACCAAGAAAATGTTGCACCCAAGGCGGGCCCTCAATCAATAACTTGCTCCACGCCCCATCGGCAACCACCCGCCCCTCATTGATGATCACAACCCGCTCGGCAAAGCGAATGGCCATTTCGACGTTTGACGTGGCTATCACAAGGGCCTGCCCCTCAGATTTCGCAGCCAAATCTCGAATCATATTCAAAATTATGGTAGACGTGACAGGATCAAGGCCCGCCGTTGGCTCATCAAAAAAAGCAGCCGCGGGATCGGTCGCCAACGCCCGCACAATCCCAACCCTCCTCTGCATTCCACCTGATAACTCAAAGGAATATTGATGCTCAGTCCTCGCAATTTTGACGGCATCAAGAAAATACTTGACGCGTCGATCCATCTCAAATTTGGAAAACTCAGTCATATGTTCCATAGCAAAAATCAAGTTCTCTCGCACCGTCATGAAATCAAATAACGCTCCCTGTTGAAACGCCATGCCAACTCGACGCAACACCTTCCTTCTCTCGGTATCGGAGGTCATGGTTAGGATGTTATGCCCCATAAGTTCGATTGACCCCTCGTCAGGCGATAGCAAACCAAGAATCATTTTTAGAATTGTTGTTTTGCCGCACCCACCCGGCCCCAGTAGAGAAATTCTTTCTCCAGGACTAACCGAAAATGTGATATCTTTGAGCAGCGGCACATTGTTAAAACAAACTTTGACGCCTTTTAAGTGGATCACTAGGTGCTCCAATGATATGAAAGTTTATGGATTCGCGCCTATATCACTCAAGATCGCGGCTCCCCAGATATATTATAGGGCAGGCAGCTAGCCAACGCAATTTCTCAAGTGGTACAATCGATAAAAATTTGCGATGATGGTATCACTATGAATATTCCTAGACCTGATTTTCAAAATACAGAGATCGCTTTTAAGCACAAGTCCGACTCGGAGCTAAATCTTGCGTGGATGGTGTTTCGAGCCATAAATATCAAACCACTGGTCACCATTGGCCCTCTAATGGTCACAAGTGCGCTAAAATTGAAGCTCCCAATCACAGGAATTCTTCGCTGGACAGTGTTTCGACTGTTCTGTGGTGGCGAGACGCTTGATGCCTGCCGCCAAACCGTTGGTCGCCTCAAAGACCTATCCGTCTTCAGCATTTTGGATTACGGCGTGGAGGGCGAAAAATCCGAGATTGGTTACGACGGCACACTTCGCGAGGTGCTCAGTTCTATAGCTAAGACAAAGGGTCAGGAGTCAACTCCCTTTTGCGTATTTAAGGTCACAGCACTAGGACGTTTTGAGCTCCTCGAAACCATAACCACATCCGGTGTCTCCCAGCTGACTCCTGAACTTGCCGCTGAATGGCAAGCCGTCGTGGGCCGCGTCAACACTATTTGCGAGGCAGCCATCCTTGCTGGCAAGCTAGTAATGATCGACGCCGAAGAAACTTGGATTCAAGGCGCTATTGACATTCTTGCTCTGTCGATGATGCGAAAATTCAACGCCGTACAACCCCACAATGCAGGTCAAGCAAAAATATACACCACCATTCAAATGTACCGCACCGATGGCCTTCAACAAATAGAAACGCTCATTGAAACGGCCCACAAAGAAGAATGGTTGCCAGGCATTAAACTCGTGCGCGGAGCCTACCTCGAAAAAGAACGCCAGCGCGCCGCCACCATGGGGTACAAAAGCCCGATTCAAGAAACCAAAGAACTCACAGATCAATCCTACGATCTGGCCCTTAAACGCATCTTGAGCTCGCCTACACACGGGAACATTTGTGCTGGCACCCACAATGCCCACTCGACACAAGCCGTGATTGATTTGATGGGAAGGCACTCCCTTAGTCCAACGTCGCCTAGAGTATGGTTTGCACAGCTACTTGGCATGAGTGATGACCTCACTTTTAACTTAGCCCACGCTGGGTTCCTTGCCGCCAAGTATGTTCCGTATGGACCGATTGCTGCGGTGTTGCCATACCTGTTTCGACGGGCCAGAGAAAATTCAAGCATTGCCGGTCAGTCTAGCCGAGAGCTTCAATTGATTGAAAATGAGTTGAGCCGACGTGCAGGCAAATCTGCGAGCGTGTAACTATCTGTGTAACTGACCGTTTCTGCCTAGATAAAGTAAACAGAAAGCCACAGGCTAGAAGGAGAATTTTTCTATGGATAGGACCGACCACCGCGCTATAATCCTAAAACTAGAGCCAAAACTAGAGCCAAAACTAGAGCATCAATCCACCACACCGCTAAGGCAGCACTTCGCAAACGTCCTGTGCCTGATGCCCCTATCACTACTGGTCGCCTGCGGATCCACGACAGACCGTCCAGACGTCATCACAAAACTTCGCGCCCTTGGGGTCGAACAAACTCCGGTCAACGCAAAACCGGGCGACACCGTGAATTTGACATTCTACCTTGCAGGATATGCTAGCACACTAATGACCCCACAAGTATTGCTCGACACCCAAGCACGCTACAGCATTCCGGTGGCGGTAACTCCAATTGACACCGTCCCCTCTGAAACACCAATTGGATCCCTTAGTTTATATTCCTACCGGGCATCGTTTACCGTCCCAACAACGGACGCCGTAAAATTACTCGTTGCAAAACAAGGCTACGCTCGCCTTCGCTATCAAGTAAAATTCGCGGCTAGCGGGGATGAGGAAAATGTGGTGGGCGACACGGTTGTCTATGCTGCGCTATCGCCTCAGCTTTCTTGGACAGCGCCTAAAATAGAAATCACCTCGCCCACCGCCACAGGTGCGACAGGATCTGTTGCCCTTGCAGGTTCCATTGTTGGAAGTGGCGACGAGAGTCATCTCGTCTCTTGGCTAGTATCAGCTGGCACGGTCAAAAATCGGCAAGCCAAGATAACCCTTTGGGAATCCGTCCCAAAAGGAACTCACACTGTATTCATGACGGTTCGTGGGAGGAAGTCTGGTGCTTTTGCCATTAAATCCCAGGAGGTTACCGTTAATTGACCGACCGCGAATAGAAGGCCGGTTAATTTGCGTTAAAAAATGACTCCACTTCTACATGCCTTGATTGGCCTTTGTACACCTGGGTTGCGAGAAATTCTCGCTGCTCATTCAGGCGACGCGGCCCCACTCTGATCCGCCAAGCTCTTTTTTCGTTGTCCCAAAAGTAGCCGGCACTCTTCAAAATATCTTTTGTTTCAAATGGTGCGCCAACGGCCGTGAGTTCAAATTCTGGCTCATAGCTTGACTCAATCAATTCGGTTAAATGAGGCGAAATCAAGCGAAAGGTAGTTGCACAATCAAACATCGCGCGATGAGCAAAAGGATTAGCAAAACCATGGTCGGCGGCCAAATAATTTAATTTTTGACTTCCAAATTTCTTGCTGCGCCAATCAATATGCCGGAGCGAACAGGCCCAATGTTTTGGAAGATCTTGCAGCACTGTGTGGGATTGCAAAAAAGCACGGTCGAATTCTGCGTTGTGTGCAATAACGAAACTTGCCCGCTCCCAACATTTGCGTACCAATCGCCAGTCGATCTCCTGCCCACGAACGATGTCATCGGTCAAATGAGTCAACTCAGTGATAAGCGGGGGAATTGGCGTCTTAGGGTCCTCAAGACCAGAATACATACTTGTGATGGCGTGTTGCCCGCCAACATCAATTTGAAATTCAACAAGTCCGACCTCGATCACTTTGTCTTGTTTAGCATTTAGCCCTGTTGTTTCGACATCGACAATCAATCCATATTTCATTTTTACCCCATGCCATGAACTCGGCAAAATTTGCTGGTGTGAAACCTTTACCCACTGCTTCAGACATTGCAAAGTATCATGTAGACTAAGAATATGGACAACTAAAAAACTGGACAACTAAAAAACTGGACAACCGTGACTTCTACCGCCCTAAATTTAAAATATGAGCCGAGCGCAGAGACACTGCCGATCACAAGTCTCCCTATTTTAATGGCGTGGCTGCTTGGCGATGAGAAAATGAGCACATATCACCCTCGCCTAGGGCAAGGTGATTCTCAAACTATCACGCTCACGAGAGACGGCTACACGATCACGATTATTGGACCGGAAACCTTTAAATCCTATGATCGAATTGCAAGCATTTTGGCCATTCCTAAGAGTCCACAGCACGCCTTGGTCTGTGCCGGCAGTGAGGAGGAGCTTCAAAACCTTCCTTTGGATTGCATTCAAGCTGGAGCCCTGACGTTAGGCCTTCCTAGCAGCCCTTCCGGCGTGTCGGGATTCATCAATAGTACTTATGTATTTCAATCGGCGCTAACAAATGCACAAGCCGAACAAGTCGCTCTTGCAGAAACGACAGAAAACGTCAAATACGTGATGGAAATTTCAAAAGAGCTCAATGGCGAGCGAGATATTCCGAAGCTACTAAACCTTATTTTGCGCAAGGCTCGAGAAATTTGCAAGGCCGATGCCGGATCGATATACACCCTTCACTTTGCGAAAGGAAGCTCCAAACTTCAAGACGCAAAACTAAAATTTCGATTCACTCAAAACGCATCGATAAAAGTAGACTTCGCAGAATTCTCCATGGACGTTGATCACAAATCAATCGTCGGCAACGCCGTATTGCATCAAGCGGTCATTAATATTCCAGATCTCTATGAACTTCCCGACGACGCTTCCAAGAACCCATTTGGAGTCAAACACAACCGCACGTTTGATCAGAGAAATGGTTATGAGTCCCACTCGATGCTAACTCTACCTATGTTTGACATCAGCCACCGGGTCATCGGGGTGATTCAGCTGATTAATCGCAAACGTGATTGGACGTCTAACTTGTTAGCCCCCGGCGGGTTTAAAGACCACGTGGTGCCATTTCATGACCTCGACGCCGATTACGCTGCGATCGTAGCGCAGCAAGCCGGCGTGGCTTTAGAAAATGCAAACATGCATGATGAAATTCAGAGCCTCTTTGACGGTTTTGTCACAGCCTCCGTGACCGCGATCGAGCAACGAGATCCAACCACGTCTGGACACTCCCACCGTGTAGCCGAGCTAACGATGGGTCTTGCTAAGCAAGTGTCCCTATCGTCCGACCTAAAATTTGCCGACATTCACTTTAGTGAAGATCAGATGCGTGAAATCAAATATGCATCCCTACTACACGATTTTGGTAAATTGGGCGTGCGAGAAAATGTGCTCGTCAAAGCCAAAAAACTCTATCCTTGGCAATTTGATTTAGTGTTTGAGCGTTTTGAACTTATTCGCGCCACGTTAGAAATAGAGTACTTGAAGCAACAAATTTCCTTCGCAACCAATCCTAATCGGTTTCCGATGGACGTTACCGCCGAGACCCTGACCACAATCAAGCAACAAAAAGTTGCTGAAGTCGAAGATTTTTACAACTTCATTCTCAAAGCCAACGAGCCCACGGTTTTAGAGCAAGGCGGCTTTGAACGATTAAACGAAATTGCAAAATTAGGTTACGAAGACACTCGTGGCAATCGCAAAAGTTACCTGACGCCCGACGAACTAAAAGCTCTCAGCGTTTCTCGCGGCTCTTTAACTTCCGAGGAGTTTGCAGAAATTCAAAGCCATGTCGAACACACATATGCATTCTTACGACAAATTCCGTGGGGAGACCGCCTCTATTTTGTCCCAGAAATCGCGGCTAAACACCATGAAAAACTGGACGGCACGGGCTATCCTCACCATGCTGTGGCCAGCCAAATTCCTATCCAGTCCAAAATCATGACCATTGCCGATATCTACGATGCCTTGACCGCCTCCGATCGCCCATATAAAAAAGCGGTGCCTCCGGAAAAAGCTCTCGACATTATCAATATGGACGTCAAAGCTGGAAAAATTGATAGCGATCTATACGCTTTGTTCATATCCTCGGGCGTTTATAAATTGGTTTTGCCAAAATAATCCTGCCTTTTGACCCACAAAAACTATTGCGTAGGTTTGACCCTAGGTCTATTCTAGCCGCAGGAATTCGACCTCACTAGATACTCCAAAGATAGTCCAAAGATACTACAACTAATTTTGAGTGGCCATGATTCACGCACCCATAAAAAAGCGAATCAAAGAACTGTCCCACCCCTTGACCATTGGCTTTGATCCCGACGTATCGGATTTGCATCCATTTCTTGCGCGTCAGTTCAACTCGACGCCAATTGAATCTTTTCTTGTCAATTGGTACCAAGCAGCCGTAAAAAACATCCTGCCGTCGGCCCATTCAATCAAGTTTCAATCTGCCTTTTTTGAACAATTCGGGCCCCGTGGTTTAACAACCTTACAAGACATTATTTTGGACTCTAAACGTCGACGCCTGCATGTTATTCTCGACGCGAAACGAGGTGATATCGCCTCGACGATGGCTGCCTATGGGAAAACGGCCTTTGACCTTTATCAAACCGATAGTCTCACCGTTTTACCTTGGATGGGAACTGATTCTCTAAAAGCTCTACTGCCATGGCTAAAGCAAGGAAAAGGCGTGTACATTGTCTGGTTATCTAGCAACGAATCGGGACGCGCCCTGCAAATGAAATTATGTGACGATAAAAAACCTGTGGCCCAACACCTGTTTGAAAGTTTTTATCGGTTCGCTCATGAGGAAAACGTCACACAACAAATCGGCTGGGTATTGGGGGCGACAGATATTCCCTTAAATCTTCTTGATCATTTGCCAAGTGACGAACACGCGTTTTTACTCCCAGGCATTGGAGCTCAAGGGGCCAAATTTAATGCCACCACTTCTGAGATCCGCAAAAAATACCCTGCCTCATTATTTCCAATTTCTCGCGGATTACTAAAGCCGACTCCGACTGACGCGGTCGCCAGCTGGGACGACTATTCAAGTCTGGTGGGCATTCGCTGGCAGGACTTTATTCGACTATCGGCCGTGATTCACTAAATGACGACCGCCGTCCATTCGAATGACCGTCTAAAAATCAGGTTAACGCCGCGCGATTAAATTACACGACTGAGTTTCGGAATCGAAAACAATGGCCACATGCCCTTGTTCAATTTGTTTTAAGACTTGTTGGGATTTTTCTTCTACCGAGCACTCGCGCACCCCGTAGTCTGTGCCGTCACGGGTTACAAATTCCTCTAACATGGCGAATAGTGTCGATTTTTCAAGACTTTGATAGGGAATTTCCACTCTTTTATCCATTTCAGCTAGAATCAATGCCAGCACGGGTTTAATTCTGAAAAATAAAACATGTGCACACGGCAACAAACGCCACTAACACCCGGCAAACCAACCTCTTGCATGCAAGGTATACTACCACCGATACCACAAATAAGAACGCTTTAAAACAGGTGTTGCCTGGAAATGTTGGCAATATGTTGTCGATTGCGATATAAATAAAGTGAGCCGTAAATTCATACGACTCTCCGCTCTGATTGAGCAATAAGGAGACGCACATGGGTGATAAGAGTCCAAAGGCTAAAATGAAGTCGCAAAAGGAAAAAGAATTGGTCAAGACAAAGGTTGCAGCCGATCAACAAAAAGAGCGTGATTCGAAGTTAGTGGCCAAAACTGCCAAGAAGTAGTTCTCTGATGTTCTTTCCACTATTTCTTACATGATGGTTAGAATTAATTAGTCGCTGGAGCTTTTGCGCCGGCGACTAATTAAAAACCGTGTCCCGCTGAGAAGCGTGTCACGGCTTTTTGTTATCCACGAATTCAAGGAGCAACTCCACTGCCACTTGGGCGTCCATCACTTCGGCTATCGCTAACGCCAATCCACATACCGTCATTTCTCTTTTGGATAGCCTGCACATCGCCAATAAATTTAATCGAAGATATTTTGTGCCCTTTTGCCACCAATGTTTTTTTGGTTTCGAGGTCAAGGCTCTTCGCCTCCACCTTCAAACTATCGGGCATCCACTGATGATGAATTCTCGTCGCATGGACGGCTTCCAGCAGCGGCATTTTAAAGTCAATCACGTTTACAATCGTCTCCAAAACCGCGTTGATGATCCGTGGCCCTCCAGGCGACCCCACCACCATTTCAAGTGCGCCATTGCCCAAAAACACCATGGTCGGACTCATACTTGATAATGGGGTTTTTCGTGGGGCGATGTCATTTTTGGATCCCTGCACAAGGCCAAACACGTTCGCTCCGCCATGCTTCGTAGTAAAGTCATCCATTTCGTCATTAAGCACGATTCCAGTGCCCTCGGCGACGACGCAACTACCAAAAGAATAATTTACCGTCTGGGTTGTCGCCACGGCATTCCCCCATTGATCCACCACGCTTATGTGGGAGGTCGAAGGTGACTCACCCGTGGGTAACGCACCAGCAAGGGATTTTGAGTCGGTCACTTTTTCTGAATCAAAGGATTTCATCAGAGTCTTCGCATAGGATTTTGACGTCAACCTGGCAACCGGAACCGTAACGTAGTCAGAGTCCCCCATCTCCTTGGCGCGGTCTGCGAACGCTCGCCGCATCACCTCGCTCAATAAATGCAAATAGGTGGCACCTCTTGGGTGCATCGAGCTGACATTCTTAGTCTCGAGCATGTTCAACATTTCGATGATATGAGTGCCTCCTGACGACGGTGGCGGCATTGACACAATTTTGCGGTCGCGGTAGTGGCCTGTTACTGCGGAGCGTTCTATGACCCGGTAAGCGCGCATATCGGCCATTTGGAAAATGCCTCCGCCCCTTTGAATCTCGGAGACGATTTTATTTGCGAGGGCTCCCTCGTAGAAGCTTTGGGTTCCGGATGCGGCGATCTCCCGTAACGTGGCGGCTAATTCACGTTGTAACAAGGCGTCTCCTTCGACAAGCGGCTGTTCCCCGTTAAAAAATAAACGACGGCTAGCGGGATAAATGCGCAGCCACTTCTGCCTTTCAATAATGGCCTCAGCAAGGCCCCGGTAAACTGGAAACCCATTCTCAGCAGCCTCAATCGCCGGCCCCATGACCACCGCAAGTTTTAGTTTCCCTAATTCTTGTTGAATTTCCACCAACCCTTTAACCGTGCCCGGGACCGCCACGGCCAGATGACCGTTGACGGATGGATCTTCGATCTCATGTCCAAAATAATTTATCTTTTTATATTCGCCCGATTCATCCAAAAACATATTGGCAGAGGCTTTAATCGGTGCGCGCTCCCTAAAATCAAAGACTCGCTGTTTTTGAGCCTCTGCATCGTGAAACATCAAAAATCCACCGCCACCTAAACCTGTGCTTTGAGGGCGAACAACACTGATCACAAAGGATGCAGCAACGGCCGCGTCAATCGCATTTCCGCCAGCGTCCAGCATCGCTGCTCCTGCTGCCGAGGCCAGCGGATGTGCCGAAACAACCATACCAGAGGTGGACTCGGCCTGATAATCTGCAGCCGTTCGCGATGAGTTTATGGGGGGATATAACTTAGAAAGTTTGATGTCGCCGGCAGTGACGCAACCTAAAACCCCTAATAGCAAGGCTAAGAAAAAACTTGATTGGGTGACGCGAATCATTCTCATATAAATTACCTCTGCTCAATGCCGTGGACACTGTTGAATTGCAGTCCTTTGACATTGGAACGCAATGGACCCAGGGACGCAAGAAACTAAGGATGACAGCTTACAGGCAAATAAGCGACCACCAACCAATAGTCCCTGTCCCCATGGTGAGTGACCTTGGGCCCCACCAAAACTGCATCCGCAAGCATTATTTTTTTTGCACTAACTCGTATTTTCACCCCCGTCAACTCGGGAACCTTTAACGCGTCCATTACCGTGAATACTAATTCACAGTCATCGCCCGCACAGCTAAGATCCATCAACTCCACGGCTTCAAAATAGAAAAAACGCCTAACGATCGGAAACAAGGCTTTATAAATGGCCTCTTTTGCGGCAAAAATTAGCGACGTGCCGACCTTTGGCAATGTTTCATCGCAAATTAAAATTTCTTCAGCATTCATGACCTTTGCCGTGACGCCTGCCGCCAGTTCTCGAACCAACTCTAAATCGACACCGGCAAACGTGGACCCTTGTTCACAGCACCACATGGCTACATGTCCGTTTTTATGGCTAATACTCCCCTTCCATCCCTTATCCCAAAGGGGGCTTCCTAACTCCCCTGCCGATGGCTCTTGCCCCGTCAACGCACGTGACAAAACGCGAGCGGCTAGCCACTCTTGGCGTCGACCTAGGTTACCCATTTTAAGTGCGTGAGCACTAGATGCCTCTGAAACCGAGGCACACAACTCATCGACTCCGGCCTGCTGTAACTTCGGCCAAAGGGCCACACGAAATCCACCGACCGCCTCCCAACGAATCGGTATGGGCAAATTACTAATTGAGTTTAACGCCATTACCCACCTGCTGCGGCTCGTTCAATATTATTCCTTTGTCAGGCGGGGGAGGCTACCAATAGGTCCCAAAATTGTCGAGAAACAATCCGTGATCGTCTGGAAACATTCTTGCGACACTATTTTTTTGTTGGAAACCCCACATTTCTATGAAGACCCACACATTTTTACAAGCGCCAGCCCGATATTTCTTGTACAATATCTAAAGTTTCCCCACGCAGAAAGTCAATTCCCCATGCCCATACCGGACCTAAGCCATTGGTATCGCCACAATCTAGACCCCATCGCTTTTCGGGTGGGGACCGCGAGCATCCCTTGGTATTGGCTGGTGTATGTGGGCGGATGGTTTTGGTGTGCCTATGTTTTTAAAAAAACGTCCCGCGAAGTAGCTGGCCGCGGAAACGAAAATCACCTGATAGCTTGTCAGTCTGATTTTTTACTTTGGGGTTGGATTGCGTTGATTTTGGGTGCTAGGCTTGCCTACATCGTCTTCTATAATCCAATTCACTACCTTCAAAATCCAAACGAAATTTTGGCGCTATGGAATGGCGGCATGAGCTTCCATGGTGGTTTTGCAGGAGTCGCACTCGCCGCCTGGGTGGTCTCGCGAATGCGTGGTGTTTCGATTTTTGCGTTGACGGATCCTGTCGCACTGGCGATTCCTTGGGTTCTCGCCTTCGGCCGCTTGGCAAATTTTGCGAACGGCGAACTCGTAGGTAGAATTTCAACGGTGCCTTGGGCCGTCATATTTCCAGCCCCGTTTGACGAGGCTCCTAGGCATCCGTCGCAAATTTATGAAGCCCTCGCGGAAGGTGTGATCCTCGGACTATTACTGTTTTATTACCGCCGCCAACTGCTCTCGCGTCCTGGCCTTGCATCGTTCGCCTTCACCGGATTTTATTCTGGAATCCGTTTCTTTGTTGAGTTCACGCGAGCGCCAGACCCACAGATTGGCACTATGTTTGGATTAACTATGGGCCAATACCTGTGCTTGGCGATGATGCTGATCGCCATAATCGGAGTTCAAAAACTGACGAATACCGAGGAAGCCCGCCCAAAATAGAGGCTTTAACCCTGCGCGCTTCTGCATTCTCCCATTTTATTCTTTCAAACTCTAAGCTTTAATGGTTTAAATGAATTGCCTATTGGGTCTATGATTTTGAAAGATACGTTCATTTTGAGGTTATGCAATGTTTGATTTACCACCAAAAATTTCCTCACTGGACGCGCGCTATGAAGCGCAGAAAATCTCGTTTGGGCCAGTCGTTTTTCAAGTAGCTCGAACGCTGCGAACGACCGGCCTCTTAATGGCGTTGGATAACGTTGCCGACAAAGGATTTACCATTGAAGAGGCGATGCACGCGTGTGATCTCAAGCGGTATACGGTGGTTGTACTATTTGAAGGCGGACTCAGCGCTAAAATATTGAAGAAGATCGATAACCATTGGCTGATTACGCCTATTGGCAGGTTTTTGCTCCACGATGAATTGACAAGAGTGAACATGGATTTTGTGCAAGATGTTTGCTACCGGGGCCTCGCCGATTTTGACCAAAGTGTTGTGCAGGAACACCCCCACGGATTGCGTGAATTTGGAGAGAATTGGAATACTATTTATGAAGCCCTCCAGTTTTTGCCGGAACCAGCAAAAACGAGTTGGTTTGCGTTTGATCATTTTTATTCTGACTCTACTTTCCCAGAACTGTTACAAATAGCGTTTTCTACCGCTCCTAAGCGCTTATTGGATATTGGCGGCAACACAGGGAAGTGGGCCTTGAAGTGCTTGAAACACAATCCAGATGTGGAAGTGACGATTGCCGATTTACCAGACACTTTGAGCCGTGCTGTGGCGAACGTCGAAGCCGCTGGATTTCCTGATCGAATTCGCTCCCATGCCATTAACTTGCTGCAACCGGATGCTGCTTTGCCAAAAGGCTTTGACGTCGTTTGGATGAGCCAATTTCTGTGTTGCTTCTCGGAAGCCCAAGTCACTTCAATTTTGACTCGTGCCAGAGCTGCTCTCAGTCCGGGAGGGCGCATTCTCATCAACGACACATTTTGGGATCGTCAGGAACACGAGATTGCAGCCTACTGCATAATCAATTCGTCTCCTTACTTTACGGCTATGGCAAACGGAAATAGTAAAATGTACAGCGCAGAAGACATGCTGCGAATGTGCGACATTGCGGGCTTAAGGCTGATTGATGCCGTGGACGGAATTGGTTATGGGCACACGGTATTTTCTTTTACAGCGTCATAGGGTGTGATCTTGGATCTTGATTCTGTTACACCTTTGAATTTTGATCTTCAAAAAATCCCTTTCTCATGAATAAAAACAGGGTCACGCCTACGGAAAAAATCATGAGTACGACGACATATAGAAATCCGTACTCCCACTTTAACTCAGGAATATGCTCAAAATTCATCCCGTAAATACCCGTAAAAAGATTTAGCGGCATAAAGCAAACGCTGACAATGGTTAAAACTCTCATAACCTCGTTTGTCCTAAAACTCCCCACAGTCATACGATGAGACTGCAACGACAATTGCAACGTCACGAGACTTGAGATGCTTTCATGGAATTCTCTAGTCAAATATTGAATGCGTTCGCCATTTTCTTTAACGTCCTGAATCTGACTCGATTCGTCGGAATAGACCTTGCCCAAACTCGGCAGGAGGTCGAGACTCATATGAATCACTTGCTGAAACGAATTGGCTCGCCGTTTTAGGAAGTAGCCGTCTTCAAACGTATCGCCAGAATGCTTAAACACTTTGGCCTCAAACGCTTCAAGGTGCGCTCTATTTACCTCCATTGGGGCGCGGTACGATTCTATCACACCAGCCACGATACTCAGCATGATGATGTGTGATTTGCAGTCTTCCCCAACCCGAACCTTGGTTCTCCAAATATCCTTGATCGCCCCGAAAAAGTTCTGCTCTCGCCTGTGAATCGAAATGACTAGTGACTCCGATTCAAAGACTGCGATTTTTCTGGTTAGTTCTTGAATCGAATCTGAATCACTCGGAGATTGGTCGTCAAAGGCTCGCAAAATGATAAAATTGAGATCACCAAATCGTTCAAATTTAGGGAAATGCTCTGCATCCAAGCAGTCTTTCACCGCGTGGAAAGGAAGCATGTACTGATCAGCAAGCGCTTCCAATTCAATTTTGCTCGGCGCTTCAATATCCACCCAAAGAAACTTTCGCCCCTCGTGATCTACGGCCACCACCTCGTCAACACGCATTTTGGCCCCTCCCTTTATTAATTTTACAATGATTAATTTTATAATCTTTTAAGGGAGGGGGTAGACTGATATTTTTGCCTATCGGTCTCTAGACAACTATAACCACCAGCTTTTATTGAATAATGAATAAAATCGGCAAAAAGCTTGTTATTATAAAATTGACATTTGTATTAAAAAATATACATTCCCCGAATACAAATTAGGGGGGTCAAAATGGCTAATTTAAGTCCTAGTGTGAGTGAATTTGTGCTGTCGCCTATTGAGCGCAAGCAGCGCCACGACATCATGGGAGCCATTTCAGCCCTGCAGACAGCCGTCCAGGAACTTAAATCTCACGCTGAACGCGACCAGCCCAATCTCCGTAGCCGCGAAATATTAATTCACAGCAATAGAGCCATTGGGACTTTAGAAAGCTACGTAAAAAAGCAATTCAAGATCAATTGAGTTACCAGTGCCTGATCGCAAGCTCCACCGCGTCAAATACTCCAAAATCAGACGCCGCAAGGTCTTGAACCGAAACACCCCAGTCCCCATGGACTTCAGTACCCATAAAAGCGGCTAGGCCAGGAACTTCTATTCCGCCGCGACCATAACGCTGATCAACGTCGTCGTCACTTCCGCCAACCTGCGAGCGAATCGTCACGGCTCGACCGGATGGACTAATAAGGTTGATGACCAAATCTCCAACATATTTGTGATGAATGTTCACATACACAGAAATGTCTTTGATCGACCCAGATCCTGCAATCGGAATCGTTTTTATG
>CANJQY010000021.1 GCA_947476525.1 Oligoflexales bacterium | reverse complement strand
AACTTGACCGCCAAGGCATCGCTAAACTCGGTGAAAATATTACTGCAAAATGGGCGGAAGCTGGCTCGTGGATCATTCTCCACCGTCAAAAGAGACATCGCGGATTTGAATTAGATTTGGTCATCCAACAAAAACATTCCCTCAGAATTGTTGAAGTGAAAACCCGCCTGTATCCCAACAGTGCCCCCGACTTAAATACGACGGAGAGCTGGCTAAACTATAAAAAAAAATGTGCTCTCATTCGTGGTGCGAAATTTATTCTCAACCAAATGGGCCGAATGGCTAATCGCCTTGAATCAATTACCTGCGAATTAGTGGCCATCGACATTCTGAAAAATAAACATATTGCCGTTTATCGTTGGCCAAATGCATGCCCGCTTGACTAAGCCAAAAAAAGCTTCGGCCTAAAACTAGACCGAAGCTTTTACATTTTTTTTAATTCGACTAAAGCCAGGAACCTTAGGTCGCTGCACCGAAGTAACGGCTACGGATTCGAGCTGCTTTACCAGAAAGATCACGAAGGTAGTAAAGACGAGCACGACGAACAATACCTTGAGCCACTACTTCGACTTTGTCGATATGTGGGCTCATCGTTGGGAATACACGCTCAACACCAATGCCGCCGGCAGAGATCTTACGAACAGTGAAAGATGCACCTGCGGTACCTTTACGGACGCGAGTCACAATTCCTTCATAAGTCTGAATACGGAATTTTCCAGCTTCAGCTTTTGCCGCATCGCCTTTTTTCACCGGAGCTCCAGGAGCAGCAGCGGCAGGGCCCTCTGCGATTTTGTAGTGAACACGAATCGTGTCCCCAGAGCGGAATGCTGGAAGTGGTTTTACGTCTTTAAAAACGCGCTTTTCGAATTTATTAATCAAGATATTTTTCATGGCTACATCCAACGTCTCAGTTTTATTTTTATCTTCTAAACCCACATCTTGAACCCAATTTGATGGCTGTTCTTGTTACAGAGCAACCGCCCGCTTGAAGCGCAAGTTGAAGGCACCTTTGATACCCCAAATCTAACCGTTCGGTCAAGCGCTTATTGTAGACCCTTCGAGGCGTTTCGCCACCTTGGCCGCCAATTCACTGGCGTCCTTACGGTAGTCGGCTGCAATCTCGCCTATTTCTTCACGGATGGCCGTAGGAATCAATTCGCGAAAGGCCGGTAGGACCGTCTGTTCCATGAAATCTACATGCCCAGAAATCTTGCTAAAAAAGACCTCTCGCCGTTTTTCTGGCACAGATTTCGACCGCTTAAATGTAACCAAAAAGCACTGCAACTCTGCAGATTGAACCTCTGCCATCGACCCTGCCCCCCTATACCGAGAGTGGTCGTCCGTTAATTCAGGTATAATTAACTCGTCGCCAAGCCGCAGCATTAAAGCTAACTTGCTCATAAAACTGACCAAATCTGCCCCATCAATAGGCTCCACTAAGTCACCTGGCAGTAGCCCACGGGACAGAGCGCGAATCGCCACATACTCCTCTTTCATGAAATGCAATACATCCATGCGAATTTTTCTCCTATGCGCCACGGTTAGTTGACAACTGTCTTAACAACGGGAATCTAAAAGCAGCATTCGAGGCCCTTTTAGTGAGTTTGAGCTGAAGTTGCAAGCACTCGTTTATCGGATAACTTTATGAAATCACTGCCTATGCATTAACAAACCTTTAATATTCGTGCCGAACGTTAATACCAAACGCCTCATTCATCATAAAAGCATTGCTTGTCGGTTTTGATTTTTTATTAAAATAAATCCCACAAATCGCGACAAATTGCCTATATTACACAAAGCAGTGAACCGCCGACGAGGATTTGCATGGGAATTATGGACCACATCGAACTAAAAATTTCTGCTGGAATTCCTATTTCTCGGAATGAAGCCGCCACACTTTACCTCGAAGCGGATGATCAGAAGCTATCAGAACTAGCAAGTATGGCCCGTCTGAGGTTTCATAAAGCCGACGAGGCAACCTACTTGATTATGGCCATCGTCAACTACACTAACATTTGTGTCGCCAAATGCGATTACTGCTCCTTCTACCGCCTCCCGCACGACAAGGGGGGCTACCTCCTTAATACGGAGCAAGTGTGCTCAAAAATAGACGAACTCGTACAGCACGGTGGAAAACTGATTGGCTTTAACGGAGGTTTTCACCCTAAATTACGACTAGACGA
Source organism: Oligoflexales bacterium (assembly GCA_947476525.1). Classification (GTDB taxonomy): domain Bacteria; phylum Bdellovibrionota_B; class Oligoflexia; order Oligoflexales; family RGVZ01; genus CAMDKS01. The sequence continues at coordinate 25,488 of CANJQY010000021.1, read as the reverse complement.
TTACGCAAACCTTTTTACTGAAGTGCGTCGGCGCTACCCAACTCTAGAATTCTATGAAATGACGATCGCTGAATTTATGTTCTCGTGTAAGCTCTCAAAACTTTCGTACAGTGACGGCGCACAAAAACTAGCAGCGAGCGGAACTCGTTGGGTCACAGGCGGAGGCGCCGAAATTTTAGATAACGGATTTCGCACAAGGCATAGTCCCGGAAAATACACGGCCGAAGATTACTTCAACGCTCAAGAGGCTGTCTTGCGTGCTGGAATGGGCTCAACAGCCACGATGGTCATTGGGTTCGATGAAACTCTCGACGAACGACTAAACCACCTTGAATCCTTACGCGCCTTTCAAGATCGTGTGGGTGGAACACTCGCCAGTTTCCTCTGTTGGACGTATAAGCCTTGGAATAATGAATTTGGAGGCGTCGAACTTGCCACCAGCGAATATCTTCGGTGGCTCGCCGTATCCAGAATTTATTTACACAACTTCAAAAATATTCGCACCTCAGTCCTCACAAAAAATGAGGACGCTCTAAAAGGACTACGTTTTGGCGCCAATGATTTCGATTTGCCGACGGAAGATGAAGTCACGGTAAAAGCCGGAGCCACAATAAGTCTAGATTTTGAACGGATATTGGACGCTGCCAAGGGACTTGGCTTTAAGACCATTGAACGGCCAGCTTGGCCTACGCGAACTTGGCGTTAATGTTACGATCTATATTGTTACTGAAATTTTCTGCTTCCCGCATTGCGGCTAGCTTTACTATACAAAAAAACGGTCCCGCGCAGATTCGAACTGCGAACACCGCCTTCGGAGGGCGAGATGATATCCATTTCACTACGGAACCAGTGAGAACATGGGTTTAACAAGATTCTTGCTTCTGCACAAGCGCTCGGATTTACTTGGGCGCCGCTTTCCTGTATTATCGTATAATAATCGAAAGTTAGAGATATTTTGAACTTTTGAAAGGATCTTCTAAATGCGTAAAGGTTTTATAATCTTCTCCGTGTTAGGCGTCATAGCAAATATTGCCTTGGGCTTTCTTTGGTTCCCAGGAATCTATGGTTTGGCCTTTTTGCTGCCAATAGTGGCGGTCGGAATTTACGATATGCTCCAAGTTCAACAAACCATTAAGCGCAACTTCCCAGTATTGGGTCGCGCACGTTGGCTACTTGAGTCCATCCGTCCAGAAATTCAACAGTACTTCATTGAAAACAACACCGAAGGTCGACCGTTCAGCCGCGAGCGCCGATCTTTGGTCTATCAACGTGCCAAAAATGCGATTGCCACACTGCCGTTTGGCACACAAATGGATGTTTATGCCACCGGATACGAGTGGGTCAACCATAGCCTTGCGCCGAGAGTCGTGAATCAAAATGATCTACGAGTTCTCATCGGCGGCCCCCGTTGCAAGCAGCCGTACAGTGCCTCCATTTTAAATATCTCGGCTATGAGCTTTGGATCCCTCAGTAAAAATGCGATTCTAGCCCTTAATCACGGGGCCAAAATGGGAAATTTCGCACACTGCACGGGAGAAGGTGGACTTTCCCCCTACCACCTTGAGCCAGGTGGAGACGTGATTTGGAATGTAGGAACCGGCTACTTTTCCTGCCGCACTCCTGATGGAAAATTTGACCCCGATCTATTTGCTGAACGGGCAAACCTTCCAAACGTAAAAATGATTGAGCTCAAACTTTCACAAGGCGCAAAACCTGGTCACGGCGGCATTTTGCCAGGGAAGAAATTGACAAAAGAAATTGCCGCCATCCGTGGCGTGCCGATGGGTCATGACGTCATCTCTCCGCCGTCTCATTCCTCGTTTAACAATCCAATCGGACTACTTCAATTCGTCGATAAACTTCGCACGTTGAGCGGCGGAAAACCTACCGGATTCAAACTTTGCGTAGGAAAAAGAAGAGAGTTTTTGTCCATTTGCAAAGCCATGGTTGAAACTGGAATCTATCCTGACTACATCGCGATTGACGGCGGTGAGGGCGGGACTGGAGCTGCGCCGCTTGAATTTTCCAATCACGTAGGGAGCCCACTCAACGAGGCCCTCGTTTTTGTGCATAATGCCTTAGTTGGTATCGGCGTCAGGCAGCACATCAAACTTTGGGTGTCAGGCCGCATCACCACTGGCTTCGATATTATTTCTAAAATCAGCATGGGCGCCGACGTCTGCTATTCAGCACGGGCAATGATGATGTCGCTAGGCTGCATTCAAGCTTTGTTGTGCAATACAAATACCTGCCCTACCGGCGTTGCCACGCAAAACCCTTGGTTAGTTCGCGGGCTCTCCGTTGATGACAAAAAACATCGCGTCAAAAACTTTCACCGCGCCACCATTGAAAGTGTGGCGGAAATAATTGGCGCTATGGGCTGCTCCCACACGAACGACCTTCGTCCATGGCACCTAATGCGGCGCTTTGGACCGTTTGAAGTCAAGCACTATGGAGAAATTTTTGGGTATCTTGAAAGCGGCGCACTGCTCGGTAATAATGCGCCAAAAGAATTCGCTAGAGCTTGGGGTGTTGCAAGTGCCAATTCATTCGATTCGTCCACTTTGTCGTAAAACAATATAAAAACCAGTAGAGATTAGAATAATGGAACCCAACAGCATCACAAGTGCACGGGTTTCCGTTTTTTGACGCGGGCTCTGCGCTGCATCTCCAAGTCTTCCTGTTTTGCCACTCCATGGCCATTCATTTCGCAATTTTTGCAGCTCCACTTTACATTCTCCGCACACCCTACCAAGTCGACCAAGTCGTGCGACAAGATCCTCATCCGTAGATACGGACAACGTAGACAATGCAAATTCAGGACCATGAAGCCCAAGCCATTCGTCGAAATCTCCAGCCGGCAGCTCGATGACTGGTGCGTCCAAGTCACCCGAAGCTGAGACCACCGACTCGCCGGCGTATGGCAGAGATGAGACATAAAAAGCCACTGACCACAACTCGTCAACACTCAATATATCGAGCATCGAGGCCATCTCGGAGTTATCAACTCCATGAATCATGACGCTATAAACGCCGAATGGCGACTGAGTTGCCCTGCGTCGTGCAAGCCCAAAAGAACGCGGATGCACGCGCAACTGTGGCGTCAACTTTCCTGGCGCCCCAAGTCCATCGCCATGGCAACTTGTGCAATACTCTGAAAAAATATTCTTCCCAAGGGTGCGAGACGGCTGCAAAACCGGTGCCGTATTATTTGCAAAATCCGCAATTAATTTTTCTCGAAAAAGTGTCAATCGCAATTTGGCAGCCGCCAAATCCTCGGCCTGAACCAATCCTGCAATGGACGCCAACTCTGAGCTTAAATCGCTTGAGGTGGCCCCCACCGCAGCATCAACTTTTGCCACGTGTTTTGTTGCGTCTAAAAGTGCAGCACTCGCGCAAACTGCGCCTCCAGATACATCGGAAAGGCAAGTCCTAGCTCTGTATACGTCCGCAAACAGCCCCCAATAGGCCGCACGACGAGCCATTTTTTCCTCTACGGTGGGGCGAGAAAAAACAACCTGCTCTGGTATCAAAATCAAGAAAATAAGAACCATCAGGAAAACTATGCGAATTTGGCACCAGCGCTTTCGCATTTTGATTTGAGCTCCCAAGAATAAAATAATTTTCACATCAGCGGTGCAAACAATCGCATAATTCGGCGAAAAAGCAAACGCACAACAGGCCGATTAGCTGCATCTTTCGCAGTAAGGGAAAGGCAACCCTCGGAGACTTGATTAAACAGGTCGCCAATATTTTGAGCGAGCATCCTATCCCTGACTAAAATATCCGTTTCAAAGTTCAGGTAAAAGCTCCGATAATCGAGATTAGACGACCCCGCTAACACAAGATCCGAATCAGCCAAAACTAACTTGCCGTGGCACACCCCAAACTGATAGCGCAGCAACTCGACACCATACTGAAAAAGCTCAGGAAAATAGGAGTGGGCACAAGTATCCGTGATTTCATGATTAGACCGCTTGGGCACAATAATACGAACATGAACCCCGCGAGCTACGGCCACGCGAATGGCATGCAAAAGCTCTTTGTCTGGTACAAAATATGGAGTCATAATCCAAACGCGAGCTCTCGCCTCGTGGAGTATCGAAATTAGAGTCGTGTAGAATGGCGCATTATCGTCCGAAGGCCCGCTGGCCACAATCTGCAATAAATTCTCCGCAGACGAACTATGCCCGCCCGTCGGATTTTGAGAACCATGAAGCCCACGATCACTCACTGGCTGAGTTTCCGACAAAAAGTTATCTGAAAGTGCCTTGTTGGTCGTAAAGTGCCAGTCCTCCGCAAAAATTGCTGTGAGGTCGGCGATCGCTGGGCCCGCAATTTCAAAAATAATATCAAGCCATTTAGGCCGCTTCGGGTCCGGTCCCTCTAAATACATCTGGCCCATGTTAAAGCCGCCAGTGTATGCATGCTCGCCGTCAACTATGACTAATTTTCGGTGATTTCTCCAGTTGATCTGAAAACGGCGTTTGATTGGGTGGACCTCTAAAAACCGGTGAATCTTAACACCCTGACGCCTATAGTGATCGACTAACGCGTTGGTTATTCCCCGAGAACCAAGAGCGTCAAACAATACGTGGACCTGAACCCCGGCGCTGGCCTTTACCGCCAAACGATCTAAAAACCCGAGGCCAATACTGTCAGCCTGTATTTGATAAAACTGTACCAATATGTACTTTGTGGCTGAATCCACGCAATCGTTAATAGCACGAAAGGCATTTGTACTGTTCACCAACATCTGAACGGAGTTTCCAACTTGCATTGGCAGACCCTGCAGCATTGAAACCCACATCGCTGTGCGGTCAAAACCCTGGTAGCTGTATTGCTGCGTGAGCTCTCGATTAATTTTGGCCAATTCTTCACGGGATTTTCTCTTTCGCTTTAAACCCGCAAGGTGACGCGACGATCGCTTACGAATGGCGTAGTGCTCAAATGGGTTGATACCAAAGCCAAAATAGCAAATCAAAGTGGCAAAGGGAAAAAGAGCCACACCCAGAAGCCAGCTCAAGCAAACCACGGGATCCTGCTTTTTTAAGAGAATATGCGCCGCCAAACCAATGCGAAGCAAGATCGCCAAGACGGTCAAAATATCATCAACATGATTGCTACTGGTGCTCTCTAGTAATTCCACTACTGATCCGTATCATAAAAGTGTCGTTTGCCGCACTATTGCCATTATTCACTTAAATCTATTTGTGTTACAGTATAGTCGGTATCGGATACGCCGCCAACTCTGGGAGTGGTAATAATGCAAGAGAACCAAAAGGGACCGGCAACGTTGGGTTCTGTCGAAAATCAAAACACTGACTTAAATGAATGGAAAAACCTCGCAAGTAAAGAGCTGCGCGGGGAAAACCTCGATCAACTCAATCGACAATCGCCCGAAGGCGTAACTATAAAGCCACTTTACACCAAGCAGGACACGGCGGGCATAAGTGACTTCATGGACACTCTTCCTGGGCTAGCACCGTTTACGAGGGGCCCCCGTGCGACGATGTTTACCCACCGACCCTGGACGATTCGCCAATATTCAGGTTTCAGTACTGCTGAAGAAAGTAACGCCTTTTATCGCAAAAATTTAGCCGCCGGCCAAAAAGGATTGAGCATTGCCTTTGACCTCGCCACCCACCGAGGTTATGACTCGGATCATCCGCGAGTCAAGGCTGACGTCGGCAAGGCGGGCGTGGCCATTGATAGCGTCGAAGATATGAAAATACTTTTTGACAGCATTCCTCTCCACGAGATGAGCGTAAGCATGACCATGAATGGCGCTGTATTGCCAATCATGGCCTTTTATATTGTGGCGGCCGAGGAACAAGGGGTCGCCCAAAATAAGCTCTCTGGAACGATTCAAAACGACATTTTAAAAGAATATATGGTGCGAAACACCTATATTTATCCACCCGAGCCCAGTATGAGAATCGTCGGCGACATTATCGAATACTCCACTAAAAACATGCCAAAATTTAACAGTATCAGTATTAGCGGCTACCACATGCAAGAGGCCGGAGCAGATAGTGCACTCGAACTCGCATACACAATCGCAGACGGCTTAGAATATGTCAAAACAGCACTTGCACGCGGCTTGGACATTGACGATTTCGCGCCACGGCTATCGTTTTTCTTCGCCGTTGGAATGAATTTTTACATGGAAATTGCAAAACTTCGCGCCGCCAGATTCCTGTGGAACGAAGTCATGCAGGCCTTTCACCCGAAAAATCCGCAGTCCTCCATGCTCAGGACTCACTGTCAAACCTCTGGCTACTCTCTCACCGAAAAAGACCCTTACAATAACGTCGTTCGCACGACTATTGAGGCCATGGCCGCGGTATTCGGTGGCACTCAATCATTGCACACAAACTCGCTTGACGAGGCCATTTCGTTGCCCTCGGAATCAGCTGCCCGTATTGCCCGAAATACCCAACTTATTATTCAAGAAGAAACCGATATTTGCCATACGGTGGATCCGTTTGGTGGTAGCTATTTTATGGAAAGCTTGACGGCCGATCTAATCGCGAGAGCTAGGGTCATAATGAAAGAAGTCCATGATCTAGGCGGAATGGTGCATGCGATAAACAAAGGAATTCCAAAACTTAGAATCGAAGAGAGTGCAGCAAAAAAACAAGCGCGAGTGGACAGCGGCAAAGACGTCATCATTGGTGTGAACAAATATAAAAATAATTCAAGCTCCGATTCAGTGGAAGTGCGAGATGTCGATAATTCGTCTGTTCGAAATTCCCAAATTCTACGCTTGAACACTGTGAAAAAAAACCGCGACAATGCCGCAGTCACCAAAGCGTTGGCCGCACTAAAATTGGCGGCAACTTCGGGCCACGGAAATTTGCTCGAACTCTCCGTGATTGCCGCAAGACACCGAGCGACTCTCGGTGAAATTAGCGAATCATTGGCCGAATCGTTTGGACGCCACAAAGCAAAGGTTCAATCTATTAGCGCCGTCTATGCGTCGGCTTATGGAGGACAGAATATGATTGAGGCGATCCGCCTTCGAGCCACACAATTTGCTAAAAAATCTGGACGGCGGCCAAGAATTTTGGTGTGTAAGCTTGGTCAAGATGGTCACGACCGTGGTGCGAAAGTAATTGCCACCGGTTTGGCGGATCTTGGATTTGACGTGGATATCGGGCCAATGTTTCAAACTCCAGAGGAAGCCGCGAAAGAAGCCGTAGAAAATGACGTGCATGTTGTAGGAGTTTCGAGCCAAGCAGCAGGACATAAAACCTTGGTACCTGATCTGATTGCGGCACTCAAAAAACTCGGCGGCGATCAAATCAAAATTGTGATCGGTGGTATTATTCCCAGTCAAGACTACGAATTCCTTAAAAAAGCTGGCTGCGCGGCAATTTTTGGCCCAGGCACCCCGATACCAGAGTGCGCTGAAACGATCTTGAATTTCCTTGAAAGTAATGTTTGATGGACTTGGACATCAATAAACTCGTCACCCAAATTCTCCAAGGCTCGCGAATTGGTTTGTCTAGATCAATTACTTTGCTTGAAAGCACTCGCGCAGATCATAGAAAACTGTCCGAAGATCTCCTGTCCACACTACTTCCCAAGACTGGCCGCGCCATACGAGTCGCCATCAGTGGCCCACCCGGCGTCGGCAAAAGCTCCTTTATTGAAGCGCTTGGCATGCGTCTTGTTGGACAAGGAAAAAAAATTGCCGTGCTGGCGATTGATCCATCATCACCAATCACTGGTGGAAGTATCCTAGGCGATAAAGCTAGAATGGAAGAACTCTCAAAATCAGAGTTAAGCTTCATCCGCCCAACTCCTTCCTCGGGCGTACTTGGCGGTGTTGCACGGCATACTCGCGAGACACTCTTGTTATGTGAGGCCGCAGGCTTTGACGTTGTTTTGATTGAAACCGTCGGAATTGGCCAATCAGAAATTATGGCCGCAAGCATGACCGATATTTTCGTACAATTGCATCAACCTTTTAGCGGTGACGAGTTGCAGGGAATTAAGAAAGGCGTGATGGAACTCGCAGATTTGATTATTGTCACAAAAGCCGATGGAGATGCGTTAACCGCCGCTGAAATCGCAAAGAATGAATTGGAGCAAGCCGTCATGTTAACCAGAACCGCCGAACATGGAATTCCATCGGTGCTCCTTACAAGTGCCCATAAGAACACCGGCATTGCGGCCGTCTGGACCTCGATTTTATCATTTGTCGAACAACAAAAAGCCTCGGGCAGCCATTCGCAAAAACGGCGTGCTCAATCGAGACAATGGCTAAATCAGGAAATCAGTACAGAGTTGCTCGCCTTATTGAATTCGCAGGCACGCTTTGAGGAACTTCTTAAAATCACGCAGCAGCGGGTAGAAACCTCTGGCGAGCATTGTTCCCGAGCCGCGAGAAACTTAATTCTGTCACTGCTCGCCCCTTGCCCTTAAATCTTATTAGGTCAGGCTCAGTCGGCAGGCGCAAGTACGGGTCTTCAAGCTAGGCTTCAGTCGACAGGCACCCTGATTGGGTTAAAATTAGGCAGATAGTCGCACTGGTTGGCATGGGAATAAGGCAGGCAGGTCGCAATTAGAGAATTTATCCTTCCCTTACAGGGCAGACTTACATATATAGATCCTGGACTAAGGACTGCTACGTTGTCCGGTGGCTATAGGCTCGGTCTCATCCGGGTCGTACCTAAAATAGAAAGAGCAAAATTTTTATGACAAATCTATTCACTTTATCTGACGCCGCAATTGCTGCAGCAAAAGCCTATAAAAATGAGAACAGCGACTATAAAGATCAGTCCCTTCGCGTGTTCCTATCTGGAAAGGGCTGCGACGGCTTCGAATATGGAGTGTCGTTTGACACGGTAGAAGAAGGGGATACGATTATGACTATCGATGGCGAGGTTTCCATCATTTGTGATGCACGGTCTCTGGAATTTGTTACAGGATCGGCGATCGACTGGGTCGATGATGAACGAGGCCGAGGATTTTTAGTGGGAAATCCTAACCATAAGAAATTTCGAGGAAAATTCTATAAAAAAACGGCCTGGAAAGAACGACTCATGAACTCTCCGGTCAGTTGAAAATCACTTAATTGAAAATCACTTAATTGAAAATCACTGGAAAGATAGTATCTCAACTCGCTCCTTAAATAACTGACCCGACAAATTCTTTACAAAATCTGCGACTTCCTTCCGCTCAGTTAAAAAATTGCGGCTTATTGGGATAAGAGTTCCATCCTTTTGAAAAAATACACTTTTTCCTCTATCCGTATTTTCACCAACCCACGCGAGCAACTCGTCACTCGACAACTTTGAACCGTCATACAACGCGCTTCGACTTCCCTTAAACACGAGGTCCCCGGCCACCACTTCGCGAATGTGATCGGCCACTTTACTATCAATTTTTGCTCCCGTCAGTTGCATTAGAACGGCCCCCTTTTTGGCGATGTATATTCCTGAATTCGACATTCCGGACGTCGCCAACACATCGATTTTTTCACTTTCTTTCATTACGGGTAACATGGCTAGATATTGAGACGGCGAGGCTACGATAATTTGGTAGCCAAGCTCTCCGGTGGAAGGCATCGAAAAAATCCCACTGCGAGGTTTGCCGCTATATTTACTTAATGATAGGGCGATTTTAAGCGGCACATCATCTTTGAGATCACGAAACGAACAAACTGTAATTTCCAATGTTTTACCAGCAAAGGACCAGGCTCCATCGGTTTTGTCAGCCATTTTAGCACCACCACGAACTCCTAAGACAGCGCACGGCAAACGATTCTTAATGGTGCTCTTTACCAATGGCCCAAAGTCGGCAATATCAATCATTTCACCTTTTCTATTTTTTAAAACCACCTTTTTTCTCGTTTCGCCGTTAACTAGTTCAACCGCGGGGAACCAATTACTCGGTTTAGTTGATTGCTCTTTCCACCTCAAAATCCCAAGGTTTCCGGTCGCCTGTGATAATGATTGAAACGTGTATGAATTCTGAATTAAACCCGATCCATCTAGATCAATTTCAGTTCCCTCGACAGGCGCAACCTGCACCACAGATGGTCGATATTTTTTGGGGGCTACGGCCGCCTTTGGCACCACGACAGGCAAGACAGGCAAGACCTCAGGGGCAACAACAAGAACTACCTCCGGAGTAACTACAGGAACTGCGGAAGCAGGAACAACGACTTCCGCTGGTAGATATTCCAGTTCAGCTCCGGGTAAATCAGCTGCGGCCGTTACGACCGAAATCGAAGCCACGGAAATGGCCAGTGGGACAAACTCCACTGGTTTAAGAGCTGCGACAGCCTTGGGTTTGACCACGCCCTTATAGCGAACAATTCCTTTTTCAGTTTTTGCAATTCCACTTTCTTCCCCTGGCTCAATATTAAAGTCACGACCGGAGGACCTCACTATAATCACGTTCTGCGTTTTTTTGATCGGTGGCCGTTTGGATTTTTGAATGCCTACCGTCCCTTTCGGCAAATTAACTATGTATATAAGACCGCCAGACTGTCGAATCGTACTGATTGATATCGATGTATCCTCACCAAGGCTTGCAACTCGGCCGTCTCCAAAATCGATAGTGGCAGAAGATTTTGGTCCCGTTGCAATTCTGTCCCCGTCAAACAAACTTTGATCACGTCTACTTATTTGCTTCCACTTCGTGTCGTCTTCGCTGCGATAGGCAACGTCCCTGGATTTTTGCGAAACCGTCGCAATTCCGACTCCTCCAAGGGCATAAAACTGATCTTCGCGAAATAATGACACACCAATAGCCACTACGGCTATCAGCCACGCGGTGAGAGAAATTTGTTTTTTAGTAGCTAACTCCACAAGACTATCCCACTACTCCCTGGCATTTGCCAATCCCACAAATTTAAAACCCAGATTATGCTGACCTTTCGGATGTATTTTAAAATACTTTAGTTTTTTTTACGTTTGAGACGGCGAAAACTTCACCCGATTGCGGCTGAGTGCCACGCCAGCACGGACTCCCGCCGTATTTCAAGTGACAAAAAGAAAGAGCTAAATATTTCCCACGCCGTGCCGATAGGTAAAGGCTGTTCGCCACTAGATATATTAGAACTCCAGGAGTCGAGATGTTAAAACAAATTTCAGTAAAAACATTGTCAGCAAAACTTACGCTTCTGATGACAGCTGTAGTTATGGCTACGGTGATTGCTATGACCGTTCAGTCGTCTTCCAAGTTTAGCTCGTACATTTTGCAAAATATTGAGGAAACATCCACTTCAATGGCTGAACGAACTTCCGCTGATGTCGCAGGAATTATCGAAGGATGGATCACCCAAATGACTTCCGCGACGGCAAGACTCGCATCTACTTCATTAGATGAAAATGCCAATGACGCCGATTTGGCAACCGCACTTAAACGCGACAATGATCTTTTAGCCCTCTCGCTATACCAAATCGAAAATGGCACAATAAAACTATCGCGGCGAGCGTTACAACCATCCACAAACACCGGCGGCCTCGCTGCACCAAAAGGGCGGCGTAAGAGCCCACGCGCAATCATGGCTGCACTTGCCCTCGAAACTGCAAGTACACCAGGGTTATTTCAAAATGATCGCATTATTCGCAACGTGACCTCAGATGCGGGATCACCTACTGTATTAATAGCCATCAAGTATGCAATTGGAAATCAAACCGACAAATTTGCCATTTTGATTCTTCTCGCCTCCATGACCAAAATTCAAGTGGCCCTTCCTCAAAGCCGATCTACGATCGGATACATTATCAACTCGACAGGCGGTATGTTTTCATCCACGGATGATCGCAAGGATGCCAAAGTTGGGCCTAAAAAAAATAATGACCTCGTGCAAATGGCCTTAAAACGCCAATCTCCCTCGGGGTTTCTCCCTGAATTTAAAGACCTAGATCAGCATGTAAAAATCGGCAGCTTCGCGCAAATACCCGGTAGAATTCCACTCTATGTAATTGTAGAGCGCGATCGGGACACCGTTTTTCAGGTCATCACCCGAATGTACGTAACGGCTGCACTTTGGGGCGCACTTATCTTACTCCTCGCCATAATGGCAAGCTTTGTCTCAGCAGGAAGTGTCACCAAACCGCTTCGCGACCTGGTTCGAGCGACTAAGAAAATTGCTGGTGGTGATTTTAATATTCGACTAATCCCATTAACAAACGATGAAGTTGCCGAGCTTGGGCACAGCGTAAACAACATGGCCTCGCGTATCGAACACCTCCTGACGGCAGAAGTCGAAAAAGCTCGCTTCGAAAAAGAATTGGAAACTGCGAAATTGGTCCAGTCTACTTTCTTCCCGAAAAGTGACATCATTGGCAAAAATCTATCGGTTACCGGCAGCTATCAACCAGCAACTGAGTGTGGAGGAGATCTCTGGGGGCACTATCACATTCGCGAGGGAGTTGAACTTGTTTTTATTGCTGATGCAATGGGACACGGAGCCCCGGCAGCGCTCGTGACAGCCATCGCCTATGCGTGTTGCAAATCAGTGTCCAGCATTCTCGCCGAAAATTCTCCTATCGACCCCTCACCCAGAATTCTTCTAGAGCGCCTAAACACAATTATCCTTGACGCCGTCGACGGCAAAATCAGCATGACATTCTTTGCTGCGCTATTCGATTTCCATACTGGCACCGTCACTTTTGCGAATGCTGGACATAACTTTCCATTTGTTTTGACCGGAGACAAGAATGACCCTCGCCTAGGCGGCGGTAAAAAGCGAATTCCGGAAAGCTCTCCTACGGCTGCCATCACCCTGACTCTAATGGGCAATCCCTTGGGCGTGCAACGCGATAGCGAATACAAAGAAAAAACGTTTGCCTTGGCTGCTGGCGATAAATTCGTATTTTTCACCGATGGTCTGATTGAAAACACTCTGAACTCCCAGCCACCATTTAGTCGCAAAATGCTACTTGAAACCGCAGCAGGCTACGGCAATGAAAAAATTGATGTCATCAAAGACAATATTTTTTCTACTGGATACAAAATATTTGGTTCTGAGAATCTTCAAGATGATGTAACGGTTGTTGTCGCCGAGGTGTCGCCTCTTTGGATTAAGCCAGCATCACAACGAATCGAAATTCATTTGCCACCTCAGCTTGACACGGCCGTCGAACCCGTAACAGTAAGTTTGAGCCTGTCCAGCGTTCTCTGAATCAAGGCCAATACTCCAGAATGGACTTGAGAATGCCGGAGGGCTAGCGCCCACCTTCTACCCGATCTAGACTCGACCGACCAAAAAATTGGCTTTATTGTCTCGGCAGCACCTTTGGAAGTCGTAAGACGAGGGTAATATGTGCTTATTACTTACCAATTTATTTGGCGACCAGAAGCAATATTTTTAAATGTGCTGAAATTTATTCCGCCTAAACCCTCAGACTTCTGGCGGCGACAATGCTCCTAATCGCTTCGCTCAATTTCTCTTTGTACTGTGTTTTTTCCACCAAAGTAATACGCGTCTCGCATAATTTGAGGAGCACCTTTGGGTCAAAGGCCTCAACATTTTTCAAAGAATACTCTAAGTAATTTAGGCAATCGTTCATGTCTGCTTCTGTCAACCGCGCCAGTTTGAGCTCGAAAAATAATTCTAGATTTGGCCTATAAATTGCAGCTGTCAAGCCCTTGTGAACCAAAATAAGCTTACGATCCCATCCCGGAATTTTATAGAGAAAAAACGCTCCAGCCTGATTGATCGCCTCAACCGGTAGCCCCAAAGACTCGGCCAATTCCATCAACTTTAGAGACTCTGCTTGCGTAGAGGTCAACGGACCAGCCAAATCAATATCCTCGGTCTGTCTGGCGGCTATATTCAATAAATGAAGTACCGATCCACCAATGATGACCCATGACCCTTTAAGTTGATCTGCGGCCACAGCCACAAAATTACGCATGATTTCAGGTGAGATACTCATTTATGCAAATTTTCCGATGTGCTTTAAAGCCATACGTCGAAGCTTTATGTCCCTGCCTGTTATCGGTGAACTAATTGTCGCTAGAAATCTAGGATCGGTAAAAAACGTCGCAAAAATAGCTGGGTAATGATCGCGGAGTGCGATCAGCCAGCCACGAATCGCATCACATGTTTTAGGATCTGATTTGTCATCAAGAACCTTGTGAAATACCGTTGCTATTTTCACGTAGTCAATCAGACCAGCAGGACGGTGATTACCGGCAAGCGGCACGCCTGCTGCTGTCAATTCCTCGTAATCTTGTTGCGTTAAAGGCATGAAGTTCACCACAATTGAAATCGTTCACAACGGTATCATTTGCGCCAGTTTATTCCAAGAAGAATGACAGGTTCCGCTTTAGCTGAAGGAATGGCCAAATTTGTTGAACTTCAGTGTCAAAATGCGGTCATTTGCGAGAGCACTATGCCGAACAAACCGTTCAGGTGGCTGAGCAGGAAACCAAATTTTCCTTCCTTGGGAATCATTAGACTCAGAATTACAGTGAGTCGCGGCGCATGGACAAAGTCCACCCACAGCCATACTGAGTTTCTAGGCGACACTCGAAACTTTGGTCGATTTTTTTTCTCAAGCGCGACATGTGACTGTCAACTGTGTTTGCCGAAACGTGAGTGCCTAGCCAAACTTTTTTGATCAGATCTTCACGGCTAATGGCCTGATTCAGCACACCAGACAAAACCGAAATAATGCGAATTTCTTTTGGCGTTAACGGCTCATCAACAGCCGTCGCCAAAACTCGCATGCGCCCGGCAACACGATCAATTTCAATATCACCGATGACAAGTACATCATCAATTAGAGTTTTCACAACCTGTTGATTTAAAGGAACCATCAATTTTCTTAGCAGTTTTGCCGTTTTCACCAAATCGGGAGGAATGCCGAGTGTGGCTACCCGAAAATTTTCGACTACTTTTCGCTGTTCTAGAGTCACATCTCCAATCACCACGAGTTGACTCGCCCGAAAATCCTTAAGAAAACAAGAAAACGCCGAATAGATTGAAATCAAATCATCCGTTGGCGCCAGGCGAACCATACAAATGAAATCGGAGGAGGCTGGAGTTTCACGCAGGGTGTTCAGACGGCTAAAATTTTTTAGACTGCCTATGCGGCGAACGCCAAAAAAACCAGACATCACCTCGCTAACGGCTTCCAGCCACTGATCTGAGGTACCGACTAACCATATCATAGACATGGATGATCCTTTGCAATTATAATTATATTTGTAATCCGAGGCTCTGTAATATTCTAACCTACTTTCGAGGTTTTATGACGATTCTACCAGACGTTCCTGCTCAAAATTGGGAGATAACGAAAAAGGAAGTCAATCTTCAACAAATTCAGAATGCACGAGTTCGCATCGGCCCTTTTGTTCCGCAAACTCCTGTTTCTCGCAGCCTGTATAATGGTGACCGCTTAGGGCTCGAAGTCTTTTTTAAGCTAGAAAATTTCAATATCACAGGCTCATTTAAAATTAGAGGTGCGGGCAATGCTTTGTTATTAGCACCATCCGAGACCGTCGGCCTAGAAGTCATTGCCGCTAGTGCCGGAAATCACGCACAAGGAGTCGCCTATATTTCAAAGCTCTTGGGACGAAAGGCAAGAATATTTATGCCGGAACGCACCCCTCTAGTGAAAGTTTCAGCAACAAGGGCCCATGGTGCAGAGATCATTTTGACCGGTGTCTCTTATGATGATGCCTATCAGTCGGCACTTCAATATCACGAAAAAAATGGCGGCACCCTAATTAATGCTTTTTCTGATCCGGCCGTCATAAACGGGCAAGGAACAGTCGGACTTGAGCTGTTAGAACAAATTCCTCAGATGGGTGTCGTGCTCGTACCCGTTGGCGGCGGAGGGCTTATCGGCGGCATTGGCTGCGCCATTAAAACATTGCGCCCAGATATAAAAATTGTTGGCGTCCAAACTCGGTCATTTCCGAATATGGCAGAATCACTCGCTGCCGGAAAAATTGTCGGCTCGACCGCGGGACTAACCATAGCTGACGGCATTGCTGTCAAACGCGCAAGTGCTAGGACACTGTCCCTCGCTCAGCACTATGTCGATGAGATTTTACTAGTCTCTGATGATGACATTGCCGCCGCCATAATGAACTTGATGGAAAAAGATCACGTCTTGGCTGAGGGCGCAGGTGCGGCAGGTGTTGCTGCCCTGCAGGTGTATCGAGATCGGATTTTGCAACTTGCGGGTGGCAAACCAGTATGTTGTGTTATATCCGGAGGAAATATTGACGTCACACTCGTTGGCCGAATAGCGAATCGCGGTCTCATTGCTACTGGCCGGATGATGCGCCTTTCTGCACGCATGCCCGATCGACCTGGACAGTTGGCGGAGCTTCTCAAAGCCTTAGGCAGCACAGGCGCCAACTTAATCGACCTCAGGCACAATCGCAATTTTGGGGCCCTTTATTACAGTGACGTCGACGTCGAAATTGATCTTGAAACGTCGGACTTTGACCACCAAGCAAAAATTAAATCCGTGCTCGACAACATGAAATTGCAGTATACGATTTGAATCAACTAGCACCTTATGGATCGTAACGGAAATAACGAGACGCAACCGAGAATGCAGTCGCGGTGCTTTCGTTACGATCGATAGGACAAACTACCGCATGCGGCTGTTCCACGGCTTATAGAGCTCGTGTGAGATGGCCAGCTGCTCAAGTATTTTTCCCACGCAAAAATCTATGAGTGCATTGATGTCTTTAGGGTGCTGATAAAAACCTGGCATGAGAGGAATCATTTCCGCACCGGCCTCGACAAGGGATGTCATGTTTCGCAAATGAATTAAATTTAACGGCGTCTCTCTTGGACATATCAGAAGCTTTCGTCTCTGTTTCAATACGACATCCGCACTGCGTTCTAACAAATTCCCAGAATTCCCCGCGGCAATTCGCGACAGTGTACCCATGCTGCAAGGAGTCACCACCATTGCGTCTGGGGCTGATGTTCCGCTGGCGCAGGGTGCAAATAAATCGTCGAAGGCAAATACCCGAATAACGCTCTTTTCCGACTTCTCAAGCCTGCCACTCAACGCCCGTAACAAAAGGCTGTCAGAATGTAATTCATGTTTTGCAACTTTCTCTCCTGTGGCCGAGGCCACCAGATAAACTCGCTCAATTTTTTCAGAAAGAATCTCCAGCAAGCGGTCCGCATACACCGAACCAGAGGCACCGGTTACCCCGATCATAATTCTGCATGGAGTTGGCATTACTTTATCGGACATAAGTATTTACCACTGCGAATAAGAAAAAAACCACGCTCACCAAAGCATTCATATTAAAAAAGGCGAGGTTAATTTTTTCAGACTTCCCGGTGACCATTGCCCCACGAATGATCCAATGCTCTAAAACTAAAATACTCGCCACAGCCGTAACCCCTAAATTCCACCACAGCCCCCCGTCGGCCATGCGGCCTGCGGCCAAGAGGGCTGCGATCATCAGTGCAAAGGATATACGACTAAGCCAAATAGCGGCCCTATGCCCGAGCTTAGAAGGGGCACTATGGAGGCCGTTACACGTGTCAAATTCTCGGTCTTGTAGTGAATACAAGAGGTCAAACCCAGCAGTCCAAAATGCAACGGCGACTCCCACCATCAGCACCGGCCTCGATACGCGGCTGAATAATGCAATTTCGGCTGCCACGGGAGCCAGCCCCAAACACATTCCTAAATACCAGTGCGTTAACCAAGAAAGACGTTTCATATAACTATAGAATGCCAAAACAAATAACAAAAACGGCGATAGCTTGCCGGATAAATCTGACAAACTCAAGGACATCGCAATAAATCCAATTCCACACGCCAACGTTACCGCCAAGTAGCCCTTTGGTGTAACGGCACCAGCAGGTATGGCCCGAATTTTGGTCCGCTCATTTTTCGCGTCAATGTCCCGATCTAAGTAGCGGTTCATTCCCATTGCAAAACTTCGTGCCAACACCATACATGCGATTATTTGTCCGATTCGCAGGATAGAAACGCCAGGCAATCCCGTGAGCGTCAATGCAACGCCCACAAACGGCAGCGCAAAAATACTGTGGCCGAGTTTAATATCTTTCGCAAAGTCCCGAAAAATGTATGCCCTTGGCATCGTATCTTTGGTTATTTGGATGAGATTTCGCACAGATTGTACTTCCATAATTCTTTCTCTCGAAATCGAAACGCGCCAAGGCCTTTACCACTATCATTTAAATACCCTGCGGCCAAAACGGTTCCCTTAGAAAACACTCCAGAGTCTCCAATTAGCACCGCACCCGAACTGTCGACTTTAATTCGACTCATTGTGGCCTCAGCATCAATCCAACGCATAATCCCAAGGAACGCGCCGCTGCCGTTCGATAACCAAGTGGGTTCTCCCAAATGCACGTCGGGGTAAGGAAATTCCTTTTTCCAGGATTCCGAAACTCCCGTCTCGCTGATATTGGCAGCGATCACATTCAACACGCCTTGGCCAATTAGTGAGTCTCCACGCACTAATGCCAAAATTATCGCCTGCCCAATCATGCTAGAGGACCAGCTTTCAAGTCCACCTTTTGTGGCAACAGAAAGTTTGCCTGCTTCACTAAACTTTCCTGTCTCGTCTAGCCTAGTGATGGCAAACTGACTTTGGTTTTCATCCCCATTTTTGGTGTGTTCAACAACAAAACTAGACGAATTTTTCGCATTGCCGACGAGAGTCGTAAATCGCGAGCTCGACTGGAATGCCGATGGCATAAATTTCCAATTCACCCCATTTTCTGGGTTAACGTAAACAAATGACGACAACATATCGTTATGGTTTACTTGAAGCCACCAGCCGTTTTCGGCCAAAATCAGGCTTCCAGACGCAGCCTCATCAGAAAATGGTGTGGCCATTCGCGAAATCATCCGATTGTCGCGAATGGCACGAATCTCAAGCCATGCACGCTCATTTTTATTTTGAATGACGAAGGCCACGGGCTCTTTTTTCCAATAACTAACCGCGATGACATGGGCATTGCGTCCAATGGGAAATGGTTTTCGACTACCCTTGCTTACAACCACACTACCGTTTGTTTCTGCGAACACCGGAAGTTGACTTCCATTGCGCAGTCGCATTGTGGCAACGAATCCGCCTTTACCCGCAGAAGTCGCCGAAACACTTGCCACGTCCAACTCGGATTCTTGAATAGGCCATGGGCTGCATGAAATCGCAGCAGCTCGATCCAACTCCACCCATTGGGAGACCTCCCGTTTTTGTTGGGGGGTTGTGCAGGATAAAAGGGCCGAAATCACTACCCAAAAGACTCCAATTTGCGTTTCCATATCCCTCAACACTCCAAATTTTTCCATCGGTCTTGTTTAAAAATCGCTCGGCGCCGCTAAAGGTTTCAGCATTTATACCGAAATTAGCACATATGAAACACGTTACTAGCACAAATTGGGAGAGCGTATGACTAGAAAGTTCATAAAACTACTTGTTGGCTTATTTATTGTCCTAAATTGTGCCACGTGTCGAACAGTGCTTGGCGGAGCAAATTTGACACCGCTAAGTGTTCAAGTTCCTTACATGAAAAATTCAAGCAATGAATGCTATTTTTTGGATGAGTTCATGCCTACCCCCAACGCCATGGTAACAGGTCGCAATGGGACTTTATCCCTTCGATATTACTCGTATAATGGCGCCAGCTACAAAGAATGGACGAACTCGAAAATTAATCTCGCCTTCTATTCGAACGACTTGCGCTGCTGGTCTCTATTTGAAGAATTCTACACGGTGCAGTAGCCAGAAACTTTGATTGATACGCAAAAACAACCATCCATGAGGGCAAATGCTATGAGAGTTAATTGGACCATCACTTATGCACTCCTGCTTGCCGGAGTCACCTCTTGCGCTACATCTGAAACCATTCAAGCGCCTCCGAGCAACGTAGTGGTGCAACCGAATTTTGTAAGTCACGGAAACCAATTTGCCAAGGACGGAATGTTGCGGGAGGCCGTGGAAGCCTACACTAAGGCCATTGGCAGAGAGCCACAAAATTTAACCGCTTTTCGAAACTTAGGTATCGTTCTGCTGAAATCTGGCGATGCGCCATCAGCAATTATTAATATCGAAAAATCTCTCAAAGAATACGAGGACAATTTCGATGCCAACTTCTATTTGGCTGAAGCTTACCGAGCAGAAGAAAAAAATGCGGAGGCGATTTTTCGCTATAAAAAAGCATTAAAGATCTCCCCCAATGATCTGCGTGCTTTGAAGAGTTTGGCTTGGAGCTATTTCAAGATACGATTCTATAGCGAAGCCCTTTCAACCGCGAATGCCGTACTTACCGTAGCTCGAGACGACGATCAGGCACCTGTCATTATCGCGAGAACGCAACTAAAATTAAAACGCCCAACGGAGGCCTTGGCTACCCTGACCCGCGTCCTAAAGGGAGTTGACAAACTATCTGAGCCCTACATTCAAAGTGTCGTGGGGGAGGTCCTCATGTCCCAAGGCAAGTCTGCCGAGGCGTTGGAAACGTTCCAGCGGGCCATTAAGGCTCAACCCATGCTAGCGAGTGCGCTGTTCGGAGCTGGGCAGATCCTGCTCGCTAACGGACTGCAAAAAGAGGCCACCGAATATCTTGAAAGGGCCGTGCGCCTCAGACCAAAAATGTACGATGCTCAATATTGGCTGGCCAGAAGCATAGAGACTTCAGACCCAAAGCAGGCCATCCGCTATTTTGCCTCTTTCAGAAAAAATTCTCTCAATGATCCAGATTTTATTGATCTTGTTTTCGACGCCCGCCATCGGTCTGCCGCTCTTACGGCAAAGGCGAAACAAGAATAGACCGAAGTTGATGGTCTCGTCACAAGTGTTAAGCTCGCAGCTTAATAAATCGGTTGTGCACGCTGTGCCGCAACTAAAGAATTTTCATTTCCGCTTTCTGGTAGCTAAGTAAACTTCTGCGTGCGTCAAAAAGATTTTTATAACTTTCGTAGCGAATCCGCAATTTTTCAGCCTCCGCTCGCGCGCTGACCAATTTAATTAGAAAATCTTCATATTCTGGCTCTATTTCCATTAGCCGCCGAAGTTTGGCTTCGCTCAAAGATCCGTCATCAAGACGAATTGAAATCCGCGCACGCACAGTATTCTTCATCATGTCGAGAAGTTCTGCTTCCTTACGTGCCGTAACGTATTCAAGTCCAACTCGATTCGCTAAATGAACAATCTCTTCGAGTCCAAGGCGATCTGCTGAGGTTGTGGCCGCAGTTCGCGAGACGGTCACGGGAACTTCCGGAATTCGTGCGGGTGGGGTTTGGGCTGTATCCATACTCTTTGGAAACCTCGTAAAAATGATTCAAAACAGGCCCCATTATTACAGATTTAACCGCTTTTGGCAGCGTCCGATTTCGGGGTTTTTGAACGCCCAATCCGCCAACAATTCCTGTAAAAATATTAGGGAGTTAAGAGGCATCCTCATTATTTTTGAAGAACTGCCGATAACCTCATTGTTAGAAAGATGGCCATACGGCCAAGTCGGTGTATAATTTAGATACAGGGCTTAGCCCCCTTGGGTGAACTAATCCAAGATAGAAATGGGAGGTTTTTTCGATGACTGCACCCCAAATAGATATTTGCATGACCTCTCGAGAATTTTTTTACGAAAAAATAAAGGATGCTACTCGGCAACTCAACGTTACACTTGACGAGCACGTAGAATTTTATTTAGTCGACCTGCTTACCAAATTTGTCACCGCCGAACACATCCGCGGTGACGGCGAAGACTCGGACGACATTCTGTCGACTCCATTAGCCTTCATGCTTAAACGCGCAATGGAAGCATCTTCCGACAAGCAACCATTTTTGTATCGCCGCTTAGGAGACACAAGCCTCTATGTTTCAGGATTTTTCCAAGACTACTTTAATCGGAAAACGTTCGACATCAGCTACTACATTAACATGGGCGCTTCGGCTTACGAACAGGCCGCCGCACTAACCAAAAATCAGCCACGAGACGACGGCCTCCATGAAACCCTGGGAGCCCTTGCTCGCAATTTCACGAAGGTCGTCGACGTAGTGGCACAAGCGTCAGACTTAACTGCCGTCCATCAAGATTCAAACATTCTAGTTCTCTACAAACGTTGGAATCTTTCGGGTTCCGAACGGCTTCGGGAGATTCTACAGAAAAATGGCCTAGAACCAATTCATGTTCCAACTAAGTTGGCTCAGTAACATGTCGACCCCTTACGATACGTCACAAACACTTTCACGACTATTTGCACACGCACGTTTGATTGAATCTTATATGGCCGGTTACATGGGGATCAACTCTGGATGCCCTGTGGAGCAATATATAAATTGCTATCCCGACGAATTTCTTGCCTTAGTCTGCCCAGATGCCTTGAAGCTATCGGCCGCGTTTATCGCTAATGAAGCCGGGCATGAGGCGTTCGTGGGAATTCATATTAGCCAAGAATTCGTGCAACTTCTAGACGCCCACGCGACCTTAGACACACTGTTGTCGAGCCGTGAAGGGTTAAATGCGTTTTTAATCCTGGTTGAGGAAATAAGCCACTTTCACAACTATGTGCTCAGCGCTGAAAGCAACGGGAAATTGAGCCGCTTTGATCTCGAACTACAGGCCGAGGTCGACAAGGTGATCATCGGGTCGCTGGCTTTAATTGGCACCTTTGGGCGGCCGCACCTCAACGAGCTCGTTCACCTTTTATTCAATGAAAGTATCATTTGCTGCACCTTGACCGATTACGCCTTGGCGTCGAAATTGGCTGAGAAATTCTGGAAGAAAAATTTGCATCAACTTGGCTCTAATATGCTATTTGATTCGCGATTCCGACGCCTAATTCAAGAGGCCTCTAGGAAAAGTGGCGAGGAAAAAATCATGATTTTAGAGACGATCATTCAAGCCGCCTAATTGATCACAGACGTACCATCACTATTCCATTTTTTGAATAAGTTTGCGCACCATTTCCGCCTCTAAAATATGCCCAGTCAACTGCAGCTCCTCGGTTATCGATTTTATCTGCTCATTCGTGATCCGACCAGATTGGATGGCCATCCGAATATCCTCAACACCCAACCCGACTTCACCATTTTGCAGCAGCAGCGTGCCCCGTTTGATTCTGGCCAATTCATTGGTTGGCTGAACTTTGAGGGCATTCGAAAAATCTTGATATGAGGTCGGGGCCGCAGACGACTTAAGTCCCGCCTCTAAATACCGTTTGGCCACAACAACGGGGTCCACAGTGCGAGCTACTGCAAACACCATAAAGCATGCAATTGCGGTGTATATCGACCGAGAAATCCACGGTTTCTGGGCCATAAAGCGATTTGGCCGCGACCGCAAGACTGCATCCATTAGCAGCCATCCCGTGATCACGCCACCAATATGCGCCGAATTGTCTATCACAGGAATCACCAGACCCAATATTAGATTGGATATGACCATACCCGCATAAACTCGTTTGCGAGGCCGTGGATTGCCGTCACTAATTTCCGTGGATTTTCCGACCACACGTTCCAGTCTAAATCCAGCCCCGAGCAAGCCAAACAACGCACCGGATGCCCCAGCACTTAGTGCCAATGAAAAAAGGCAACTCGCAAGATTTCCGACAATCCCTGCCAGTAAATACACGGTCACAAACCAACGTGCGCCTAGAATCAACTCAATCTGATACGCGACGTAATAAATACCCATAGAATTGAAAAATAAATGAATAATGCCGATATGCACAAACATCGGAGTAATAAACCGCCAATACTCCCCACTGGCGATATCAGCCATAGACTTACTGCCAAACATACGAATAAATTCGTTACTCGGCGCAAAAAATGAAGACGGATTATACCAAACCATCCCTGCAAACACTAAAATATTCATAATCAACAGTCGCCCCGACCACGTACCTAAGAAATAGTCTCGACCCACGGGCTGTCTGGCCACCGGCAAAACTGGAATCTCGGGAGTATTCGTTGTCATTGCACTTTCACGTCAAGAACTTGTGTTGAGAACTTATGTTAAGGGCTTATGTTAAGGGCTGATGTTAGAAAATAGCATAATCAGTAGACGGCGCATGCATTTCGATAAGACGAACTGGGGGCGTCAACCCTGTTGCTTTTTTGGATATCATCCATGCAGGCGTAGGGCCGGCTGGGCCCGACATAAATACGACCACCTGGCTAATCTCGGCCAAATCACCTTTATGCGCCAAAACATCAGCAGAAAGACGCAGGGCCTGACCCTCGATCAATCCCGCGTTAATGTGATCACTTTCTAAATGAAGGCGCATGATCTTAGGACTTCCTTCAGATGCTTTAAAGTCTACGCCAAATCCACCGTCGCGCAGGCTATAAATTTTAACAATCGTAAAATTCCCACCAATGCGCTCTAGAACTGGGGTCTTCACTTGAGCCTCAGTTTCTCCTTTAGCAACAGAATCTGCGGCGAAAGATGCCGACCCAAATACAAATACAAAAACAACGGCACCGGCCACAAAAACAGACGCCATTAATTCCCGAACGCCGGCCCGAAAAAACGACGCTTTTTTGAAGCGTGCTGTCACAAAATTTAACGTGTTCATAATTTTGACTCCCTTTAGTTTCGCTGATTTATTTTTGACCCATGTGCTGACTGACTTTAGTATTGTTATTGCCTTCATTCCTTAGCTCAGTCGATCATTGAATCAATGTCTTTTATTCCATTTGCCAGAGCGCCGCCAGATTTAATCCAATTAGCAATCAGCAGAATATCACTATGCAAAGACCGATCAACGAGCATCCCAGGCGACATGCTCCTGATTTTATCATGAACCTTAGCTAAAGGCCGTGATGGTCGTAATGGGGCAAGCAAATCAATGCCTTGCGCCGCAGTTAGGGCTTCAATTGAGAGCACCGAAGCCACATGACAGCATATCTTAAGGGCCTTTCGAGCTGCAATCGGCCCCATACTCACATGATCCTCCTTATCGGCTGACGTCGGGATAGAATCGACCGAGGCGGGATGACAAAGAATTTTATTCTCAGAAACCAACGAAGCGGCCACAACGTGAGGAATCATGAAACCACTGTTAAGGCCGCATTCGTTCATGACAAACGCCGGCAACCCACTCATCGCAGGATTCGTCAGTTTTTCAATTCGCCTCTCAGAAATACTGCCGAGCTCAGCCACCGCAATGCCGAGAAAATCCATGGCCATGGCCAATGCTTGACCATGAAAATTTCCGCCACTTAAAACGGATCCATCCTTAAAAACAAGTGGGTTATCAGTAACCGAGTTCAAATCGCCGTCGACCCGTGCTGCAACAAAATCAATGACGTCACGAGTCGCCCCGTGGACCTGCGGGATACACCGAAAGCTGTAGGGGTCTTGAACGCGAGCACAATTTGCGTGACTTGACATAATTTCATCTTTGCCCGCAAGCAATCGGTTCATGTTGGCCGCTACTTTATGTTGGCCGGGTTGTTCACGTACCGATTGAATTCTTGGATCAAACGCCGACTTCGTGCCTCTAATCGCTTCTAAGCTCAGGGCCGCAATTACGTCGGCCGTTT
>CANJQY010000020.1 GCA_947476525.1 Oligoflexales bacterium | reverse complement strand
TTATTGGACCGTTAGTTAGGAAACACATTGATATGATGCATTCACTCGTTCATTCAGTCTCGTCGGCCATAATTATTGTAGCATTTTCTATTGGGGTCACATCCTGTGCAACAGCCCCTGAAAAGCGCGTGCGTGAACCAGTCAAAGGAACGGATAAAAAAACGGCGAGTATCATCCCAGTCGCGCCCAGGCCGCAGGTAAAGCCGATCTTTCGTCCGGTGGTGAAGCCGCAACCGTCAGAGGTCGAATATAGCGCATTCTTTTCTCGAATGGCGGTACCAGAAAACGAGTATACGGCAAGTGATCGCCAAACATTAGCTAGTTTTCCACCTAATCCAAGTGCCGGCACAATCCACGAAGCGGCCCTTGTGGTGGGCCTTTTGCGTGATGTTTTAACCCAATTCGGTGTGGAGAGTGCGAACTCTAGTCCAAGTCCAACGCCCGCGAATTCAGGCTTTAAAGTCGTTGACACAGTGCCCTCTGCGGCCGTTAATACGACAAACCCTAACTCTGTGGTCATTGCCCCAGCCAGCCAAGGGACCTCGCCGAGCAACGCTCAAGGTAATGGTCTGGCAGACCAATCGCGAGTGATCGAATTTCGGGCTCGCGCCGTCGGTGTTGATATCATTAGCGCCCTTGCCAGCAATCCATACTTAAAAAGCCACAGTATTTTTAATTTAGCGTCTGATTCATCGCATATTGATGGGAATAGCCAGATATTCGTACAAAACCTAGCAACCGTCGTGAAAAGCGAAGTTCAGTTGTGGGCCGACATGTTTCGTCGACTTGGCCTCGATATGCGGCCAGTTGCGGTTGGTGCCGCTTCGTCAGATTTAAATCCTGAGGTGGCGGCACCAGCAGAGAACTTACACCCTGTTGCCACAGAGCCTGGACAGCCAATGGTCAATACACCTTTGACGCCAGCGCAAAACATCGAGGCTGCCAAATCACTAGCCACGGCCCGCGAGTTGGCGCAAAAAGATCAGCGGGAAAAAGCTATTGCGCTGTCTCGCAAGATTCCACCAGGAGCCGATAATTATGCTGAAGCGCAGGAAAAGACCAAGGACTGGGCCAATCAAATCGTCCAAGATCTTAGGCGCCAGGCAGCAAACCAGTACTCTGCGAGTAAAAATAATCCAGACTCTGAAGGCAAAAAAATAAATCTAATGAAATCTAAAGCTTTTCTTGAGCAAGCTCTTGCCAAATATCCAGAAGCCTCAACTTCGGATACGGTGAAAGAGAATCTTGCGATCATCGAAAGTGAAATAGCTCGATTGCACTGACTTGCACTGACTTGCACTGACTTGCAAACGCTGAAAATTAGTCGTCAGCTTCAGGTGTTGGTTCGTCTTCGCCTGGTTTTCCATTGAGACGGCTTCGGACCATTTCAATTGGTGCTCCGAAAATAATTCCCTCGTGCGACAGCTCTAAAAAATCAGGAAATTTCTGTTTCATATAAGCGATGGAGTCATCCGTTGTTGGGAAAACAGGATACTTCGACATGTAGTTGTAGGAATGGAGTAGAGCAAGGGGCTGAGACGTGACGCCGGTAAAAAGAAAAGGAATTCTTACTCGCTTCATTAGCTGCATTAACTCTTCAAGGAAATCTGTAGGAACTTCCTTTTCATCCTGAAAATCAAAAACGATGTAGCGAAGTTTTGTACCGATAAGCCAGTTATGAACTGCCACGACAAAATCTGAGCCAACAAAAGCATCAGTCGGAGATAGCCCTGGTACGATGCTAGTTGAAATTTGGCGAGCGGATTGCAAAACATTCATAACGACGATGCGATCGACTTTTTCTGGTATAAACTCTAACATTCTTCAAACTCCCAATTTTTCGGAACTTTCTAAAAGGAATCTGTTTTATTGGAAATCTCGCCTACGGTCAAGGCAACGTATCAAAATGTATCTTCATTTGCCTCTAACCCGCCCCGCTCTACACCAAGTCGCTCGAGCTCTCCAAATGGTGATAGACTATCGACCCAGCGTCCGACAAGGTCTTTTTTAATCTGGTGAAGCGACAATTTGTTAAAATTATCGCGGAGTTCAGGCAATATTCGTGAAATTTTGTCGCGCATGGCTAGCTCGCCCACAGCTTCGTGCTGCATCTTTTTCATGCGTAGAGGAATCGGGTTGGTGCCTGCCAAATATATCAGACGAGCATCGTCGACGTGATCCAAAGTGCCAGTTTCGACCAATTTTTGAGCTGTTATGTCGACTCCCATCTGTAGGGTAGCAATCCAATTCCCTTGGTGGCGATCTAATTCGCTCGGTAACTGAGTAAATGACATAACTAAATGCCAGTCAATGCCGTCGGCATCTCTCAGAAGGGAAAAGCTATTCTGGGCTAGCCAGGCGTCAAAATCTGCTTGAGCACTAGTTAAACTTTTTACGACTGGTTTCGACGGTAACCTATCATATTCCATGGCAGCCTCGAGTGGTTCGGGTTATGGTATTCACTATGAATATTATGAATGCTTCTACCTTAGAGTCTATAAAAAAAGCGAAGAGCACATTTTTTTTCGCATTGTGCACATCAATTTGCGGATTTTTCTTTGAGGGATGCGTCTATAGGCTCACTAATTTGCATACGGCGAGCCCCAATAATATTAAAACCATCCATATTGAAGCTGTGTATGATACAAGTGCCGAACCTGTGCCCCATGAACTACTTTGGGATTCCATCCAACGAGCCGTGGCGGCTAACGGCCAATTAAAAATTGCAACAGCAGATCAGGCTGACGCCATTCTCAGAGCCCATATTATCAGTACTTCGGTCTCAAAAGGGGGCGAACGAATCATAACCAATACAAATCGTCGACGAAAAGAGATTGATGTATTTAACGGGCAAAGTGGGCCGCCAACACCCGGGACTCTCAGAGATTTAACTATTGCCGATGATTTTTTTGTCAAGACAACCTGGTCCAGCTCAGTACGAGTCGAGTTGTGGGACCTAAATACAAAGGCCCTGCTCCTTCAGCGCGAGTACCCGCTTTCAGGTGACGTGGTATCGTATCGTGGAGATCTGCCGACTCAAGTTCATTATTTGCGCTACGAAGAGCAATTCCAACATTCGTTTGGCAATGCGACTAGAAGCCTTGGAGAGCGGATCGTCAGCGATCTGCTCGTCAGATAGGTTTTGTTTTAAGACTTCTTAAGCTCTCGCTCCATGGCCGTCGACAAGTTCGGGAATACCCGCCCTTGTCCCAGGAAAGTAACACTCAATTGAAGAAGATAGCTCGCTCCCCGCTCTTCTACACCGTAGCCCTTTTCGCGTGAAAAGCCTAATCCCCAACACAAACTTGGTGAGCCATAAATAAAACTTATTTTTTGCCGGTAGTCTCGCGCAGGTCCTTGATTGTCGACCTCTTTGCGGCTGTAGTTCCAGGTGCTAGTGATCGGTTTGGATAGGGTTGTTGCCACACTCGTCGTTTTTTCTCTAGTTGTGACATAGCCGAGTTCGTTGGTCGCCGAAATGTATGCAGCTCGGTTTATCGTCAGCCCAAAAGATACATTGGTCTCAAAAAAACTAGGAGGCGTCAAGGCAGCAGAGAGATTTGTTTGAGCCTTATCATAAATATTATATACCGTAGATCCCGAAAAGCCCCAACCTAATCCGGACAACCCCATAGAGGAATTTAAATCACTCCACGGGCGATTGTCCCGAGTTTTGCCATTTGCGCGGCGGCGCGTATCCTTCAAACGATCATAAGAGATCGAGGCGGATAAATTAACCGGTTCAATATAATCAGTATCCAAAAGTTGATAACGATTTGAAAACCATTTAGTTTGATCGTGCGAAAACAGATCATCCGAACTTGTGACTGGCTGATCCACCGTGTACAAAAGTTCGCGACGGGCGATTTCATCAAACGATAATTTTGATTTTGATTCAACTATTTTGGCCTTTTCTTCGCCAAGAAGAGTCTTCCAAATCTGGCTATAAACCTTCCAGCGATGCGACGTGGAAAAAGACATTATCTGATATTCGCTCATGTATTCGGTGGCAGGTATGTTTTCGTCCCCTCCTGCTTTATCGGTAGCAAACCAAGTGGTTGGAGTCTTGGCCAGTGTTGGGTTAGGGTCTCCATATTGACCTCGGCGACGCACACTAGGGCGAGTCGCTACCGTCAAAGACCAATTCATCACGTGTTGGATGGTTCTTGTACCAGTACCATCTGAAAAGCCACCGAGCCATTTTGGAAGTGGGCCTTTACCATCGATCGGTAACTGAAATCTAAGGCCAGTCTTCCAAGATTGCAAGGCACTGTCGCGCCCAACCCCACCTTGCTTCGGTTGGCCGTCGTAAGTCATCATGCGTGCCTCTAAATCCGTGAAATGATCGATCTGCACGGCAGTCCTACCTGTCAACGGGGCAACAAAGGCGGCTTCTGCACGCTTCCAAGTGCCCCCAGGGAGCCACGCTCCTGTATTTTCAGGGTCTCGCACATTCCCACCGTTGCGAGTAATTCGAAAGTGATCGGCTGAGAGTCTCCAATAAATGGGAACCCCTTCCTTTTTGAGTGTGTACCATTTGCTTTTCGCTTGGACGACCATGGGTAATTGATAACCCTCAAATCGATCGTTCAATCGAGATGAATCGCCAAAAAAGGAGCCTCCACCCACAAAATAATCGTCGCCGCTGTAGGTCAAGCGAGTGCGCACTGGATTTATCGCGCGCTCACCGGTCCCGGTATCAAAGCCAGCTTGAACAGATTCAGGCAGGTATACGTCAGAATTATACTGCCGATCTGACAAAATCTCACCGGAGCTGGCTAAGCCAACACGGTCGCCCAGTCTGTCGTAAGCGCGCCACTTTAACATTCCGCGATTTGCATTGCCAGGTGCACGCACACTGCCTAAAACGCCGCGCTCACAGGCAGCCCGCAAGGCTGGGTCGTCTGACAAGCAATCAGGTGCGCTACTTTTCCACCAATCACGTTGCGCAAGACGCATGCGCATATATTCCCTATCTGTATAACTAGAAATATCGCCAGGGATTTGGTCAGGGGGTTGAGTTCTTGCCGAGGCTAGGCCCTCAGCAAACATTCGCGACAAATCTCGTCGAGTGGCTCGTTGTTTAAGCCAGATTCTATCGCGCATACCTTCAAAATTTAATTGCCAACCACTATAAACTCGACGTTTCCACCTAAACTCGCCACCGGCTCGCATTCCTCGGCGCTCGAAAATATCAGCCTTTAAAGTGGCATCCTTGTCTCGCCCGAGGTCAAGAAAAAGTGGCTGTGAATAGCCGGATCCAGATTGCGCGTCGTCTGAAAACGAGGGTGGCAAGAGTCCTGACTGACGTCGATCTTTGATCGGAAGCTTCATCCATGGCAGATAGAGGATTGGTACGCCCTTGATTTCAATCATGGCGTCAGTAAACGTTGCATACCCACCCAATTGTGCAGTGGTCGAAGAGGCACGTACACCCCACGCAGGCGTTTCGTCGTCGTCGCAATAACATGGAGTCCAAAGCGAGTGGGCAGCCGAAAAATCATTGCTATTGGTTTTTGTAAGTACATCGCCTTCCAAGCGAAAATAAGCCCGGTTTGACAAGTCGATGTTAACTCTTGACGAAGATTTCGACTGTTCCCAATAGTCACGGCGCTTTCGCAAAGTGGCTCGTCGAGATTCTGTCATGTGCGCGAACGAGGGATTTTCCTGATGGTTTATTAAATCTTCTTGCTGAAGAAAACGAGCATACTCGGAAATTTCGCCTGGGCTGGCATCCTTTCCCAATTTTGCGTGTTTTCTCACCGTCGATAAGACTTCAAGTTTTTTATTTGAAATTTCCTTGAGTTGCGCAGTCCTTTGGGCTTCAAATGCTAATTCTGGAATGGAGAACCCTAAAACTTCTTGTGAAATACGATTGGCTTGGTTTCGATCATTTACGATCATTCGCGCGCCATTCATTTTGAAATCTCCAGAATCCAAAAGAAAATCGATTCTATCACCTATCAAAATTTGATCTGCCGCGACAATGACGACATGCCCTTGTGCAATTAGGCGTCGTTTCTCTTGATCCACGATGACTTTATCAGCCGTAATGACACTGCGTGCGCCGATGGCTATCACGTCGCCGTCAAACACCTGCTGTTTGCCATCAGGTGTAAAGCCTGTTGAGCGTGCATCAAAAAATAATTGCGGCTGCCCATCCGAAGACTTTGGCACCACTGCCCCCGGAACCGGAAGAGAAACAGGGGATTCATCCGCAAAAATTTGTTCGCCTAAACTAAAGGCTAACAAGAAAAACGCGGCCGTTATTTTGTAATACGATAGACAAGCTATGGAGCGACGTGAAATCATTTGAACAAATTGCCTTTTAAAACTAGTTTGCGGTGGCCTGGAATACCCTACCCAACCTCATCACGTCGAAATTCTTCGACTAGCCAACCATCTTGTTTCCAATATAAAAAAACTTCCCCCACCGCAGCCACAGATCCACATATTAGCCACGGGCCAGAATCTGCCCAATTTTCCTGTGCAATAGCCATAGTCCAAGCACTTGCAAAGGATCCCTTCAAATCCCCAGGCACTCTAAGATCATCGCCAGACCACGTCCTCGGAGAGGGAATTTGAAACCGGATTATTTCCCTAATCTTACTCTTTATTTCGCTCCAAATGCCAGCGGCGTCTTTATCCTTAAGCACACTAATGAGGCAACACACGGTTCGCCCGCCATTTGTTATCCCTATTTCATCCAGGGCCCGGGCTAAAGCTCTTGCCCCGTGCGGATTGTGACATACGTCCACTAATACGGTTCTGGAAATATTATTTCGCGAGACCACGAGCCTTTCAAAACGTCCCATCAACGTCACAGGCCTCGGCAATGTAGAAGCGTCGTACCGCCTGATCACGTCTTGAAGCGAAATTTTAGCGAAACAGTGGCCTTTGTCCAATTTTAAAAATTCCTTTAGGGCCAATTGCGCTAACCAAAAATTTTGTCTTAAAAAAAGTGGACGAGACCTTATTGATTCTGGCACGGCAATATCATCACATCCAGTTGAAAAAAAAGACTCAATTAATGGTGCCCCAATCTCTTTTGCAGCAGTAATAATGGAATCATGCGCCAACGCCTCGCTAGAATCGCGCCCGCCCCAAATAACGGGAACTCCAGGTCGCATTATTCCAGATTTTTCCCGCGCAATGCCGCAGATATCTGTCCCAAGAAACTCCTCGTGATCCCTGCCTATGCTTGTAATCACTGTTACGTCTCCGTCGTAAACGTTGACACAGTCGAGACGGCCTCCAAGGCCGACCTCTAGCACGTTGACTTCAGTTTTTAGTTCGTCAAAAATAAGAAATGCAAGAATCGTATTGATTTCAAAAAAAGTTAAGTCATCCCATAAGGCTGCAGGCAGTCGTTTTTTTAGGGAGTTAATATGGGTAACGATTAGGCTATTTGATACATCACGGTCTGAAACTGTGATGCGTTCACGAAACTCGAGCAGATGTGGGGATGAAAATAAACCCGCCCGCACCCCGCCTGCAGCAAACATCCGCCAAAGCATGCCACTGGTGCTGCCCTTGCCGTTTGTTCCAGCTACGACGATTCGAGGCGTCCCATGCCCCGGGTTTCCAAGGAAAGCCAAGGCAGAGCGAATCCGATCTAAGCCCGGTTTGATGACCGTAGCGCGTTTGTCGAACAACTCAAGAATCTCGATCGGCTCACAGCTACGATTTGTGGACATTGGCCGCCAAGATATCAAATATTCTCGAAATGGTGACACGCATCGAATCTCGGTGGCAAATTAAATCAAGCATGCCATGCTCCAACAAATATTCCGCTCTTTGAAACCCTTCTGGTAGCTGCGCACGAATTGTTTGCTCAATCACACGGGGCCCCGCAAAACCAATCAATGCATTTGGTTCGCCGATATTTATATCGCCAAGCATCGCAAAACTAGCGGCAACGCCGCCAGTTGTTGGATGGCACAAAATCGAAATATACGGCGCTCCAGCTTCCCGCATTTTGGATACGGCCGCGCAAGTTTTAGCCATTTGCATGAGGCTCACTAGTCCTTCTTGCATGCGTGCGCCACCTGAGGAGCTAACAATAACCGCAGGCTCTTTGCGCTCTGCGGCGCGCATCAACAGACGGGCGATTTTTTCCCCGACAACCGAGCCCATGCTTCCCCCCATAAACTGGAAGTCAAAAACACCTAAATGGTAAGTCCTACCATTGACCGTTGCTCGACCCGCGACGAACGCATCCAAGCGGCCGGTCTTTTTGTGCATTTCAATTAGACGCTTCGCGTAGGGCTTACTGTCCTCAAATTGAAGAGGATCAGAACTGCGTAAATTCGCATCCATCTCAACAAATGACCCTTCATCCACTAAACTATGAATGCGATCCCAAACCGCGAGCGGATAATGGTGATCACATTTGGGACAAACATTTAGGTTATCTTTCAATTCTTTGTGGAGAATAATTTCTGCACATTTCACGCACTTTTCCCAAAGGCCATCTGGCGTATCAATTCGCTCACTGATTGCAATCGGTGCTTTTTCTCGGTCTAACCAGGCCATTGATGGATTCTCCACAAGTCAGGCTCATTAATCGGAGCATTTTAGCTGGCGAGGGTAACTCGTTCCTTAAAAGCGGTCAACCGCAGGAACCGCCACGAGAGCAAACTCATTCTCATTTAATTGAAAAAAGAAGACGGCGAAAAAATATTGAAATTTGTCATAAAAATATTGCAATAACCAGATTTGCTGATATGCTCCTAGATAAATAATAATAGAAGTGCAGTTTCCGCAGTTGATTCGGAGTTTTAACCGAACGCTTCATGACCTTGACTAGCCGCTCGTAAGCGGCTTGAGAGACTTTGAGCAAAGGGCAAGAATAAAGAGTTGATCTCGGACAGTGTCTCCAGAAGTCTTTAATCCAAGGAAGGGATATAAGAATGGCCTGCTCACGATGCCCCCATCATGTTCGCCATGGCCATTTGGCCGTAGATCGAAAAACGATCGAGTTTACCGATCGCTGCGGCCTAAAAATGCGCCAAGGCAAAGAGGAGCCCTGTGATAAGATTCCATTTCAAAATGGATTTAATTACATGGAGTGTGGTGTTTACCAGTTTACTTTTAAGAGTGCTGGCCAACGCAACGACTGCAACGCGACGAGTGACTTAAATTTCGCTGAGCTATTAAGCAGCACACCGCTTGCCGAGATGGAATTGCTTTGACGAGCTGACCGGAGACCATTAAAGTGTGCCGCTTATGGTTAAAGTCACGACATGGAATGTAAATTCAGTGAACTCACGTCTTGAACGCGTTAAAGCGTTTCTTGCACGAGAGTCTCCCGATTATTTGTGTTTGCAAGAACTCAAATGTGTCGACGAGAAATTTCCACACGAAGCGTTTCTCGAATGCGGCTATCATTCCGCAATATTTGGCCAAAAAGCCTATAACGGGGTTGCAGTTCTTTCAAAAGAACCTGTGGAAATCTTGTTTAAGAATTTTGATGACGACATCTCAGACGAACAATCCAGAACAATCACAGTTCGCACCAATCATGGCTTTGACCTGATCAGCGCTTATGTACCGAATGGTCAATCCTTCGGTAGCGATAAATACGCTTATAAAATGCAATGGCTCAAACGCGCCAAGTCTTTTTTAAATCGCCATTGGAGTCCGAGCTCAGCAGTCGTCCTTGTTGGGGATTTCAACATTGCGCCAGATGATCGTGATGTTTATGATCCTGTGGCGTGGAAAGATCACATTCACTGCTCGCCTGATGAAAGAAGAGCATTGGGAGAATTGGTTGCCTTTGGTTTAATTGATACCTTTCGAATGCATGAACAGGGGGACAGTCTTTTCTCGTGGTGGGACTACCGTGAAATGTCCTTCAGCCGGAACAAGGGACTTCGTATTGATATAATTTACTGCACCCCACCACAAGCGGCGAAGTGCCGGCGTGTCACGATTGATCGTGAGGAACGGAGCGGAGAAAAGCCGTCAGATCACGCACCTGTGACGGCTGTTTTTGATTGGCCAGAGTGATGCAGGCAAACTCGCGGAGCCACAGTGATCGTGCCACAGTTGTCGTGCCACAGTGATTGTGCTGTATTAATTTTTTTCACGGCATTAATGAACGTCATGTAATGCTGTATTTTGAGACTTCTTTGGAGACAATCCCAAATGACCACAAAAAATTCAAATTCCATTCTTGCGAGTAAGTCTGGCGGTATAGCGCCGGAACATTCAAAAATGCAAATCCTAAAGGATTATCGCGTGGTCACCCTTAGCCGGCAGGCGAGCTTGGTTGGTCGAAAGGAAGTTTTAAACGGAAAAGCAAAATTTGGAATCTTTGGCGACGGAAAAGAGCTCGCACAAGTGGCCATGGCTCACGCCTTTCAAAATGGCGACTGGCGTTCTGGGTACTACCGCGATCAAACAGTGATGATGGCGGTTGGGGGATTAACGGTAAAGGAGTTTTTTGCGCAATTATTTGCCGATACCAACGTTGCACACGAACCTGCCAGTGCCGGGCGGCAAATGAATAATCATTTTGCCACTCGTTTAATTGATGATCAAGGGCAGTGGCTCGACCAAACAACTCAACCCAATACATCCTCAGACATCTCGCCAACAGGTGGGCAGATGGCCCGTCTAGTCGGCCTAGCCTACGCTTCTAAACTCTACCGTGGAAATAAGCGGCTTAGCGGTCTAAATAAATTCTCTCACTCCGGAAATGAAATTGCGTTTGGCACAATTGGCAATGCTTCAACCTCCGAGGGACTTTTTTGGGAGGCCATGAACGCTGCCGGAGTGCTCCAAATTCCAATGCTAATGAGTGTTTGGGATGATGCCTACGGCATTTCAGTTCACGCAAAATACCAAACAACCAAACAATCTATTTCGAAAATTATGGCCGGTTTCAACTACGAATCCGACCTAAAGGGCATCGCACTGCACGTTGTGAAAGGCTGGGACTATGAAGCCCTTGTGGCCACATATAAAAAGGCTGCTGAAGCCTGTCGGCGCGATCATATTCCGCAGCTCATCCATGTCATTGAAATGACACAGCCTCAGGGCCACTCCACCTCGGGCAGCCACGAGCGCTACAAAACCAAGGAACGTTTGCAGTGGGAAGAAGATTTTGATTGTGTCGCACGCATGCGGGCTTGGATTATTTCGACCGGCGTCGCAACCGAGGCTGAAGTTCAGAAAATCGATGAAGAGGCCTTAAAATATGTAGAATCGGCTAAAACTGAGGCCTGGGCAGATTATATTCAGCCTCTTGAAAAAGAACGAGACGACGCCATAAAAGTTCTTGAAGCTGTGGGACCACTTACCGGAAAAGACGAAATTTGTCGCAAGGCTGTGCAAGAGCTCAAGCGGCAGCCTGCGTTATTTCGTCGAAATGTCCAGAGTGCGCTTAAGCGTGTCTTGTTTCAGATGAGTGACGTTCAACAAGATGATAAATTGCCACTGCTCAGGTTTATTGAGCGGCACGAGGCCGTCAATCAACGCCGTTACTCAAGCCATTTATTTAGTGAAACACATCGCTCGGCATTATTGGTCAAGGACGTCATGCCGGCATATTCTGACGCCAGTGAAAAAGTCGACGGTCGGCAGGTCATTCAAAAATTCTTCGAGGTCGCCATCAGCCGTGATCCGCGAATTTTTATTTGCGGCGAAGATGTCGGCCAACTGGGCGGTGTAAATTTGGAATTTGACGGGCTCCAAGAAAAATTTGGCGACCTAACGGTCACCGACACGGGTATTCGCGAAGCAACAATCTTTGGCCAGGGAATTGGTGCGGCCATGCGCGGCCTCAGACCCATTGCCGACATTCAATACCTCGATTACCTCCTTTATTGTTTCCAGGGTATGAGTGATGACCTCGCGACCCTGCACTACAGGACGGCTGGCGGTCAAATAGCTCCGCTTATCGTCAGGACTAAGGGCCACCGTCTGGAGGGCGTTTGGCATAGTGGGTCTCCGATGGGGACGATAATCAATGGAGTTCGGGGAGTCCATGTGTGCGTTCCTCGCAACATGGTGCAAGCGGCGGGTATGTACAACACCTTGCTTCAAGGCGACGATCCAGCTCTTGTGGTAGAAGTTCTGAACGGTTACCGACTCAAAGAAACAATCCCCGACAACCTAGCTGATTTTACCACGCCGCTTGGTGTGCCTGAGATTTTGACGCTTGGGACCGACCTGACTCTGGTCACGTATGGTGCCTGTATTCGCATTGCCCAGGAGGCGATGAGGCTTCTTGAGGACGTCGGAATTAGCATTGAGCTTATTGACGTACAAACACTTTTGCCGTTTGACCGTTTTGGAAAAATTCGTGAATCCGTGGCAAAAACAAATGCGTTGGTTTGCATGGATGAGGACGTTCCCGGAGGAGCGTCTGCCTTCATGCTCCAACAAATTTTGGAGGATCAAAAATCTTATGAATATTTGGACGCGGCTCCCCGCACGCTTTGCTCAAAGGCGCACCGTGCGGCCTACGCTTCTGACGGAGATTACTATTCAAAGCCAAACTCGGAAGATGTTTTTGAATTGGTGTACGGCATGATGCACGAACGCTCGCCTTCACGGTTTCCCGCTATTCGTTAATCAAAGGATTCTAAGCAATAATTAAGCAAGCGGCGGGACTCATGGCAAAATTGTATTTTAGATATGGTGCGGTAAGCTCGGCAAAAACGCTGAATCTTTTGGCGGTGACTCACAATTATCAGCAACAAAATAAAAATGTTTTCTTGATGAAACCAAAACTCGACACTCGGTTTGGCACTCAAGACGTTTCGTCAAGAGCCGGGCTAAGCAAGCGGGCCGACCTCCTACTTACTGAGGACTCGGTGCTCGACCTCGAGACACTGAAGGGTAAAGATTGTATTTTGGTTGATGAGGCGCAATTCTTAAGCAAAGCAGTGATCGATCAATTTCGATTGATCTCGACTGTGCACAACATTCCAGTTATCTGTTATGGCCTGCGCACAGATTTTAGAGGCGAGTTATTTGAGGGAAGTAAAAGGCTTTTTGAAGTGGCCGACTCTCTAGAGGAAATTAAAACCACCTGCGCGTTCTGCAATCGAAAGGCCATTTTTAACCTGAAGCTCGTTGATGGAAAAGCCTCCTTAACCGGCCCGACTGTCGAGCTGGGGGCTGAAGAAAAATATTTGCCAGCTTGTTCAAATTGTTATCGCGCAAAAACGACGGAGGAATAGCGCTGTAAAATCGGGCGCTTGAGAGGCTAAAGGATGGTGAGTTTCAGTGCGAGCATTTTTAATTGCATTGTTTCGAAGAATTGATTACTTCTTTTGACCAATTCTCTGTCGAAATAGAAAACCAAACGAGAACCAAAAGGACAATTTAGATGAACTTTATCCTCCTAACAACGATAGCTTTTTTTGCAGCTCAGACGGTCTGTGGAACTTGTGCGGTGGCCGGTAATTTTCAGGAGATTTCTACAGCAACCAACAGTATATTGGCTGGAAGAACATTTCAGAGTGACGAGGGAACAACAATTTCCTTTGGCAACCTTCAATTAATGAGAGGAAATACGTCTGCATTTCTAGCTGTCAGCGAGAAATCCGTGGATGGCAATATACAAAGTCATTTGGAATTTATTGACAAGGATGGTTTGCAAATTCGGATGAGCAAAATTGTTCAAGCTCAAGTGGAAAGTACTTATGCTGTTACGGTTTCAGCTCCGTACAACGTCCTCAGTATTCGCCCCCTTGATTCGAATAATGTCGAGTTTCTAAGTCGTGACTGCGCTTTCAACCAGCGGGATGGAATTCATTACTGCTACGTTAAAACCAGGATTGGGGGCGAAGTGTTTTCCGTTGTTTATAAAGAGCTTCGACTTGTTGACTAGTCTGGTTCCGAGTGTACTTGTTTTTGACCTCGGCAAAGTATTCATAGATTTTGATATAAGTCGTGCGGTTCATCAAGTTGCGAAAACAGCAGCACTGCCAGCCTCTTCAGTTAAAAAATTTATTTTTGACGATGGCCTCGAAAATGAATTTGAGATGGGATCCTTTGATTTTGTAAGCTTGCATAGGCAGTTTGAGGCCCACTTTAATATCAAAGTAGACTGCGATGCCCTGGCCTTGGCTGCTGCCGACATGTTCTCAGTTATGCCTGAAAGTATGACGTCGGTAAATCTCACGATTTGGGGTTGATTCAGCTCAGCCCATTTTTCGCCTACCACGCCTGAATATCTAAATGGCTGATATTATTGCAAATAAATAAATTGATGCCCCTATAAAGTCACGTAGGGAGCCAGTTTTTGGCCGCAACCGACTAAAATAACTACTGATTAAAATTAACCCCCAAAGTATTCGATGCATCATGAAGACCTTGCTACCTTACTAATAAGCAATCGACACCTCGTTATTTTCTCCTAGAGAGTAAACTCATGAAGTTGATTGTGCCTGTTGTACCCACAATAGGAAGCGGATCTTTGTCATTTTAGATTTCGATTAAACCAAAGTGAGGTGAGGCTTCTATGCTCAATTGCCGCTTCCTGTGCTCCATTTAGGAGGACCCCTCCAATTTGCCTCTGGCTTTCCAGAGGTATCACAGCCGATGACTTCTCACTTTGCGAAATTTAGGATGATGCCCCAGTAGCCGGGGCCGGTGAACCCCATTGAGTGGGGCCACCGGCCCTTCCTCCAAACTCCTTCCTCCAAATAGACGCTTTCTTAGATTTTAAAGTCCACAGGTCGACGGCCTATCGACGGTCTATCGATATGCGACAATCTTTAACAACCATGAATTATTGGATAAAAACTATATTTATCTGAAGTAATAAATTTTTTCTAAAGTTGATTCCGTACTAGCCGAAGACTCCCATGATGCTTTAATGGAGGCCATCATGACAAATTCATTCCTAGAAGATACCGTGCTCGCAGATAGCTTGACAGCAGAGTCTAATCGCGGGAAATCGCTGTTTGACCGCTTTGGAGGCAGGGCCACACTTGAGCGAGTTCACATTATTTTCTATGACAAGCTTTATGCGCACCCGTGGCTGAGTTCGTTTTTTATAGGCATCAATCAAAAGCTTATTGAAAATCAACAATCAGATTTTTTTTCTCAACTCACCGGTGGACCAAAAAACTATAGTGGCCGTATGCCGCAGCATGCCCATGCCCATATATTTATTTCGGACGAGCTTTTTCTGGTACGACACGAATTATTAAAGGAATCTCTCATCGAAGGACGAGTCTCGTCTCCGGAGCTTGAAGAATGGCTCAAAATCGACATGGCATTCAAAAAAGTACTATCCAAACAATCGCCGCGAGACTGCCAAAAGCGTTACGTCGACGAAGATGTCGTGGCGATCCCAAATCCAAATCCCCGTGGAGGCGTCTACAATATCGTTGCGTGAGGCTTCACGAGGTTAAAGCCATTCGTGGTCATTACGTGCGAGAGCTTGCTCCGAGGCAGTGGTGACCTGCGGGCAATTAAAGTCTGGAGGGCGAGGTTCACTCGAGCCCAAAAAGCAACAAAAACAAAAAACCTTCCAGACGTCTTTTACAGAATCTGGAAGGAATTTTGTTTTGGTGGACGCTAGGAGAGTCGAACTCCTGACCCCCAGAATGCAAATCTGGTGCTCTACCAGCTGAGCTAAGCGCCCTCTTTCGAGAGGTCACTACTGTGCCCAAAACAAGTGAGATTGGCAAGGCCAAATTGACGAAAAATCAAAAAAATCACTGAACATTCCGCAAAACGCAATTCGTTAATAGTTTTAGTGGCTTTACGCGGCGAAAAACATACAATCAGAGGCCTATAGTCCTAAATAAGGAGCAGTAAATGCCTGGTTTTATCCCTCTCAGTCGCGGAAGTTTTATGCTCGACCTGGTGGCAGTGGCCATGTTTGCCATTTTGCCGGCGGTGGCCATCGGTGTAAATCTGGTAAAAAATAGAAGAAATTTTGAAAGTCACAAGAAAATGATGCTCGGCATTTCGATGATTCTTGGGGTCTCCGTTATTTTGTTTGAACTTGAAATGCGAATGATCGGTTGGCAGCAGTTGGCGGCGTCAAGCCCATATTTCAATACAATCTTATTTACCGTCCTAGGTGTGCATTTGGCCTGCTCGATATCGACAACACTCTTGCTGATTGCAACAGTCTGGTTTGCATTGCGTAAATTTCCTTCTCCGCCTAGGCCTAACGGGCATTCTAGTTTACACAAAAAATTGGGTGGACTATCAGCAACAGGACTTGTGCTCACGTCTGTGACAGGTTGGACATTTTATTATATGGCCTTTATTGCCACTTGAGGGGGGCTGGTGGCAGCGTAGAAGTTCAATAAGCTCTATAATCCTAGAATACGTATAATCAAAATTTTACACTATTGCCCTCCAGTTACGTTTCGCACACATTGCAAAATTCCAAATTCACTTCCCAGGAATCTTTTGGTACATCGCGCCGCGCTCAAATTGCCTTAATTGAAACGCATCACTCAGTCCGGTCAAGCTTTCAGCCGCACCCATCACCAAAAAACCATTGGGATTGATTTTATCAGCAATTTTTCGAATAATTTTGATTTTGTTTTCGACGCTTTGATAGATCAACACATTGCGGCACAGCACTAAGTCAAAGGGCTTTAAGGCGCTAAAGTCTTCAACCAAGTTTTGCTGCTTGAAGGTGATATTTTTTTTCAATTCTTCATTGACCAGCCAACCCGGGCTATGACTTCCTGAAGCCTCGCCCTTCGACTCGTTGTGAAAGTGTCGCACTAACATGGTCGCCGGCAGCCCCCTTTGAATCTCAAGTTGGCTATACCGTCCAGCCTTAGCCTGGTCGAGGACTCGTTCAGAATAATCGGTGGCCAAATAGGAAAAAGACCTGTTTGGATTAAGGCGCTGCCAGACGTTTAGCAGCATGGCTAGACTATACACCTCTTGACCTGTGCTGGTGGCGCAAGTCCAAATTCGAAGTGGCGGCGGATTATCACCAGAAAATTCCGCGCTGCCAAGAATTTTTTCATCGATGGCCTTAAAGATGCTGGGATCACGAAAAAACGAAGTCTCATTATTGGTGGCTAAATCGAGTAGCAGCATTCGCATCTGTCCAAAAATTCCAGACTGCGCTTTTTGCCACAATTCTTCCAGAGTTGGGAAATTCATCTGTGTCGCGATGTCTTCAAGGCGCTTTACCAATTGATAGTAGTTGTCCTTCACGTAAATAATGCCGAGTTTTGACTCGATAAAATCGGCGAAAAATTTCAATTGAAGATCTGATAAAGCCATACTATTTCACCTCATAGCCGAGCACTTGGCCAATTTTATCGAACAAGATATCCTTGGTAAATGGCTTCATGATGTACTCGCTCGCACCTGCGTCCAGCGTTTTTGTGATGTCATTCATGTCGTTTTTGGAGGTCACCATAATCACTGCAATATCTGCACTACTCTGGCGAATCTCGGCCATTGTTTGCAGGCCATTTTTCACAGGCATTTCCCAGTCAAGCAGCACCATATCGAAGCCCTTGAAGGCTACGGCGGTTAGTGCGTCTATGGCCTGCTGCCCATCGAACACATGTACCAATTCGTGGGCAGTCCCTGCAAAGAGTGAGCGAAGGTACGCGTGAACAGATTTTGTATCGTCGACACATAGAATTTTCATGTTTGCCCTCCAAACATCAGACGGTACTTAACTCGAATAGTTTCACCAACATATTATTGATCTCAAAAAATGCATTTCTATACTCGGGGGAATTCCATATTGATTGTTCTGAACGCTCCTCACGCAAAACACCCCGTATTGTGGCGATCTCTTGGTAAGTTGCATTTATTGCCCCAGTCACATCTGCATTATTAGCGACTAGCCATTCTTCATTCGCTAGGATGGCCCGTAGGGAGGTCGTGGCTTGAAGGGAAATACGTTCGAGCAGTTCAGCGCGAACAAACCGAGCTGCGGCTTGCATAGCGTCCAGATCGTTCGTGTATTTCAGAATATCATCAACGACGAGGTCGGTTTCACCGTCATGAAGTTTTTGGGCCCATGACGAGCTGACAATTGCAACGTCGGACGGGAGCTTTTCAGGAATACTTGCAAAGAGCGCTTCCAAAATGGTCGGGTCAATTGATCTCAATTTCGGTTCAAATCCATCTGCAAATGAAATTGCAGACGCCAAAATTTCCACTTTTGATGAGGAGGCTTTGGTGGCACTCAAATGAGTGGCGGTTACGGTTGGTGGTGCCTTTAATGTTGCAACTGCGGCATCGCCATCCGATTCACATTGGCCAACAAACTCGTCTAGGATCTTAGTCAGATCTCCAAAACTCATGAGTCCTTTGGACACAATTAGCTGACCAAGCGCGGGTCGGCTCTGAATGCTCTTTTGGACGATGGTCGAGGCAATTTCCTCATTCCAAAACTTTAGGTCGACACACGCCTGCTGATAATCCCAACCGGTGCGACTCTGCACTCTGAGGGCCTCTAGCTGCTGAGGTTCAGTTAATAGGCTGTTGTCAAAGATGACCTGAGCTACCGAGGGCTGGCTTTTGATTTGGTCAATGAGAAGGCCGAGTACGGTCGGGGCATTTAACAGGCCCTTCTGTACAAGGTATTCTCCAAAGAGGATTCTTCCCGCCATAATTTACTCCTTTGTCCATTCTTGTAGAATTCGCCCGCACTCTAGGAGCGGCCCCATTTTGTCATATGCACCCGATGCGTGAACAGCTCCAGGCATGCCCCAAACGATACAAGTCTCCTTGTCTTGGATCATCACCCCACCACCTTTTTCCTTAATGGCTCGACATCCCAACATTCCGTCTTCGCCCATTCCGGTCAGAATCATTGCGCCCACGGTTTTCTCATAAATCGAGGACACATCTTCAAAAAGCACGTCAACTGCAGGCCTAACATGGCAACGTTTCGGGGCCTGGCTCAATTTAATACTAATACCCAACTTGGAAAGAAATAATCCCATGTGATTGTCCCCAGGGGCCACGTAAATATGGCCGGGCTTAATGACCTCACCATTTTTTCCTTCTGCCGCAGGTAGGCCAGTAATGCTGGCGATTCTTGCCGCAAGACTTGCCGTGAATATTGGAGGCATGTGCTGAACCAAAAGAATTGGGACGTGTACCGGTGGGCGAATATTTGCGAATAGAATTTCAAGGGCATTTGGCCCTCCTGTGGAGGAGCCAATGACAATGACTCTAGGCCTAAATGTCTCCACCTTAGTCTTGGAGTATGCTCCAGCAGTGATTCCAGGAAACATCAACTTAGCACTTTCTTCGATTCTCGTGCGGACGGTTGTAACGGCGGCCAAAGCCTCAGAAGTGACTCGCCCACCTTCGATCATTTTAAGAATTGGCATAAGCTGGGCTTTAACTTGAATTAACGCCTCGTCGAGAGATCCCGCCCCGCCATCAGGCTTTGCGACAACGTCAAGGGCGCCGAGAGAAAGTGCCTCGAGGGCGGTTCCGGCGGCTCGCGCATTTTGCGCAGCAAAAACGATCGTCTTTACCGGGATTTTTAAGTTCTTAATCTCACGAAGGGTCTCAAG
Source organism: Oligoflexales bacterium (assembly GCA_947476525.1). GTDB lineage: Bacteria > Bdellovibrionota_B > Oligoflexia > Oligoflexales > RGVZ01 > CAMDKS01. The sequence continues at coordinate 8,864 of CANJQY010000020.1, read as the reverse complement.
GCCGTTCATTTCTGGCATTTCCATATCTAACGTCATGACGTCAAAGCCTTCGGCTTCGAGCTTTTGCAGCGCGATCTTACCGTTGGCGGCTGTGGCAAGATAAGTAACCTTCATGGAAGATTCTACTGCGGCCTTAATTTGCGACCTAAAAACGACGGAATCGTCAACGATCAGTATTCGCATTTACTAACACTCCACAATGATGAAAATAGGGAAATAATGAGGCCTAGCCGTTTAATGCATGAAATATTTTGTCGACATCCAAAATACTTAGTAGGTTGTCGCCAACTTTATAGACCTTTGTCATAAATCGACGAACCCCTTCTGGAATTGTATTGGGGGTTTGCTCGAATTCATTAGAGTCGAGCTCTACCACGTCCCCGATCTCGTCAACGAGCAGTGAAATGAGTGCACCGTCGGCCTTGCAAATGACATTCATCAACTCGGCAGGGGCCTTTTCCTTCAATTTAAAAAGGTCGTGCAAACTTAAAGCTGTCACCACTTGACCGCGAAGATTTATGAGTCCGTGCACAAAATTATCCGCCAACGGAATTTTTGTGGTCGTCATTGGCCGTACAACTTCTTGAACGCGCGTGACGTCAATGCCGTACATTCGTTTGGCGACCAAAAAAGTCGAGTACTGAATTCTCATTGGTCCTTTGACGTCTTTGCCGGTGCTGTGTTTGGTAGCTGTATGTGGTTCCATAAAACATTCCTCCTAGTTATAACTTGCTTGGTTCAACTGTTTAGGTTCACTGTTTAGTCTCATTATTTATGTCACGCGACAATTCCAAAAATTAGGTCCATATTTTGAACTAGAATTTCACCGTTAAATTTCTCAAGGTAGGCATTGAATCCGACCTCCTTACCGCGATCTATATCGACTTTTCTGACCCGAGTGGTTAGGGCGATTACCGGCAAATTCGCAGTTTTTTCAAGAGCTCTAATTTTTTTAACCATTTCAAATCCATCCAATATTGGCATCTCAATATCTGTAACCACCATTGCATACTCATTTAGACGGGCCTCTTCGAGTGTTTTGAATCCTTCTTCGCCATTGACCACAGTCACAACCGTGAAACCAGACTCCTCTAGAAACGTTTTGACGTGCCGCCTAAAAAACGCGGTATCCTCAGCTAGCAATATCTTAAGCTTGCCCCGCATGGTCCGCGCATCTGCATCCGACTTCGCCGCAGTCGTGATTACGGCCTTGGTCTCTCGAAGTTTAAAGGCTGTTTGAGGCAAGGCTGAGCCGCCTGAAATCTTTTTTACAGAGTCATCAATAATTTTGTGAGCGTCTAAAACTACTACGACCTCACTTCCATGGATCAGCGATCCATGAATCCCAGGCCTGTCGCTAAGATTGCTGTCGATGGTCGAATTTATTTGGACGATGTCGACAATATTCTTCACCTCAAGGCCAAACAGCCGATTAAGTTTGCTGATGACCACAATGCTAATTCGATCCGCTGACGTTTTCACGTCACTGCCGGCGCCAGGTAAATCGAGGTGTTTACCGATTTGAATTAGTGGCAGCAGGCAGTCGCGGTACCTGACCACTCGTTGGGCTCCAGAGACTTCAACCAAATTGGGCTCAAACTCTTCAAGCCGATTAACGAGGCACAAGGGGATGGCATAGTGGCCAGACACTCCCAAGTCGACAAATAAATATTCGGCGGCATCGGACAAATTTTTCTCGGTTCCTAGGTCTCGCGTGGCTCCGCGAGTTTCTTCGGATCCGGAGCTCAAGTGGGCGGCCAAGGCTAGCCCAGGTACATCCAAAATCAAAACCACTGCGCCGTCACCCATGATTGTGGCGCCAGAGTATGTCGAAAGATTTTTGAGCATTTTACTCAATGGCTTAACAACTATATCCGCATTGTCTACAACCTCATCTACGATTAAGCCAAACATTCCGCTTTCACTATTCAAAACAACAATATTGTTGATCGGTTTAAGCACCAAATCGTCAGGAGAATCGGCCTTGATGTTCAACGTGGCGCAAAGATCAATGAGCGGTAGCAGTTGGCCGCGTAGCCGATATACGGGTCGGCCTTGAAGCAATTCTATGCGGCCACTACCCTTCTTATCTCGTTCCACGCGGACAAGTTCCACAACTTTGACCTGTGCGATAGCAAATCGTGTACCCTCAACTTTAATGACCAATGCAGGAATGATGGCGAGCGTCAGAGGTATTTTAAGTCTGATGGTTGTTCCTTGATTGACCTTGCTACTCAAATCTATAGCGCCACCAATGCGCTCGATGTTGGTTTTAACTACATCCATGCCGACGCCGCGTCCTGAAATATTGGTGACCTTATCGGCGGTGGAAAATCCGGGTGCAAAAATTAACGCTTGTACGTCACGCTCTGGCATGCGAGCTAATTGTTCTTCGGTCAAGAGGCCTTTTTCTACCGCCTTTTGGCCTATTTTTTCTCGGGAGAGTCCTCGCCCATCATCTTTGATTTCGATGATGACTTGGCCGCCTTCATGGTAGGATCGAATCACCACGGTTCCTGTTTCGCTTTTCCCATTCTTCCGGCGTTCTTCTGGTTTTTCGAGTCCATGGTCCACGCTGTTTCGCACTAAGTGCGTTAAGGGGTCTTTTACGGCCTCGACGAGAGTTTTATCAAGTTCGGTTTCTACACCCTCCAGTTTCAATTCGATTTTTTTACCTAAATCTCTCGACATGTCCCGAACAACGCGGTGAAATTTAGTCAAGATGGTGCCAACGGGCTGCATTCTCGTTTTCATGACGTCATTTTGTAGTTCTGATGTCACTATGTTTAGCCGCTGAGACAATTTTTGAAAATCTTGGTCGGTATTTCGATCTGTGAATTGTATCACCTGATTGCGAACCAAAACAAGCTCACCCACGAGATTCATGAGGTTGTCTAGAAGTGAGACTTGAATGCGAATCGTGCTCGCGTCTCCGCCATGGTCGTCCTTCGCCGCGCCGTCATCTGCCGGCTTTCGCCCGCCGCTGTCATGCCCGCCGCTGTCATGCCCGCCGCCTCCTCCAACTAATGCACTCGCAACTGCGGGCGAAGGGGTGGTTTCGCTAGCTGCAGACGCGCTAGGCGTTGCAGTCATTACATGGCCAGCCGTGGCTCCGTTCAAAGACTTGGCGGCCTGCACGGATGCCGGTGAGAATTCCAGTGTTTTACTTGGTTGAGGCACAGGTGACGATGCGCTAGCCGTTAATGGGGCAAGTTTCGTCACTGAGAACACGGCAGGATTTTCTACGGGTGGCGTACCCATGGTGCCAAAATGTATGTTAGACACTGGAGCTGGATTTGAAACGGGTGTCCGAGTTAGCATGCTGGGTGTTCCTTTTGCTGTTGTGCTTGTCGATGGTGAGTCGTGATTTAAGATAGATTCGTGTGCACCAGCTCGATCATTTGACGCTCGCAGGTGTCCGCCTAGAGAAGAGACGGTCAAGTCTGCAAGCAATGGAATAAGGTTTGCTAGGCCAGACGTATTATGATCGCCTTCGGCGCCATTTTCGGAAATGCACTCCGTCATTTTTCCGATTAGGTCTAGTCCGCCATACAAGGCGTCCATCATTGATGAACTGACTGTAACCAATTTGTGGCGAATCGGGTCGAGCGCAGTTTCCATGGCATGAGCCAATTCACCTATATGCCTGAAGCCAAAAAGATAGGAGCTTCCTTTAATAGAGTGCATGTCACGGTAAATTGAATTGAGAGTTTCGTCGTTATGAGTTTTCTTTTCAACCATTCCCAAATTCATGGACAGGCGCTCCAACATTTCGCGCGTCTCTCCAAGATACTCATCTAGGACTTCTTTCGGCAATTCAGACATTTCACATTCCCATCTGAGCTTTTCAAAATATAATCAAGTTCGCAAAATCGAACAAGGACTTCCAAGCAACCTATTTTGCGTGACACCATCTTACTCATTATTATCTGCCATTTGGAGCAGGTATGTCAAACAACTCGCAATTATTTTGACAGGCTTCACGTGCCGATTTTTTTAGTCAAGTATATAGACGCCAATTGTCATTTAACCGCTTGGAGTAACTCAATAAAATGTATTGCTGTCGGGGCGTTTTAGAAAATTCCCCAACCGTCCCCAGCGAATCCTGCGGCGACTTCAGCCGGAGCTTTGACGTTTTCCAAAAGTGCAGTTGGCAAATCATCTAAATTTTCGTGTGGTCGTTCGTTTGATTGTTCGACTGGCCCATGAGCCATAGTTTGGAGCAAACCTTTTGGATCAAATGTCTTGAGGATTCCATGCTTATCTAAAACTGCGAACAAATCCAAAATCGATACAACTTTCCCATTTACGTCGATACTGCCAGCAATTTCATCGCGGTCTCTGACGCTAACATCAAGGGTTAGTGGTGCGAGGCAGACATCCTTAATTTCATGAATCATGAATGCTACATAGCGATCATGAATCATAATAACGAATACGGGCACAGGGTCTTGCCCAGCTTGAGCGATCCTATCAGTGACGGAGAGATGCACGGCTTCGGTTAGATCAATGATTGGTACGGTTTGCTCTCGATAAATGAGAACTTGTCGAGCACCAATAGACTGGAACGACTTCCGGGGGAATTCCTCGAGACGATGGATCATGGACAGGGGGACTCCGAATAGGCCTCCACACCAGAGATCGAACAGTAGAATTTCTTGAGTTTTGACTTCAGAAGCTTGGACCGCTTCGTCGTCTGCACTAGCACCCACTGAAATGGCGTTATTGACTCCGGCACATTCTGCCAATCCTTCTGCGCTCAAAATAAGGCCAACTTGGCCGTCCCCCATAAACGTCGCACCGGCGTAGACTTTTGCTGCCTCCAAAAATTTGCCCACCGCTTTGACGACAATTTCTTCACTATCAAGAATCTTATCGACCGCTAACGCAAAGAGGGAGTGCTCACTCTTGACGATGAGGATGTTTTGCAGGTCGCATTTCAGAAAGTTCATGCTTCCTTTAGGGCGCAGGCCTAAGGTTTCTCCCAGATCCGCGATGGGGATCAGTTCGTCTTCGTAATCAAGGACAAAAGTACCCTCAAGTTGTTTGATTAATGTTGCGATTCTAGCGCCTTCAAGACGGTACAATCGGGCAATTTTGTCTTGGGGAATGGCAAAGGAACTACCTGCGGCGTCGACCACCAAAGAACTAATAATCATCACCGATTTTGGAATGGGCATCTGGAGTGCGAAGGTCGTGCCTTTACCTAAATCAGATTCAATATTAATTCGACCTTTTACCTTTTGGATCGAGGCCCTCACCATATCCATACCTACGCCGCGGCCGGAGACGTCCGTGACCTGGGCAGCAGTTGAAAATCCCGATTCAAAAATAAGCGAAAAAACTTTTTGTGGCGATAATTTTTCAACGTCGGCTGCTGAATACAACCCTCGCTCCACGGCCTTGTTTTTTATCATGGTTTGGTTTAGCCCGCCGCCATCGTCTTGGATGCTGATAACCACTTGATCATTGGCCTCAACAGCGCGAATAAAAATTGTACCCTCGGCCTTTTTTTTGCGCTCAAGCCTTTTTTCTTTGGCTTCAATGCCGTGATCGAGGGAATTTCTGACAATATGAACAAGAGAGTCCGAGAGTGCTTGGGCCAATGATGTGTCGACTCTGAGGTCTTCTCCGTCAATTTTGAGATTGATCGTCTTTCCCAAGGAACGGGCAGTATCTCGCACGGTTCTCGGTAGAGAGCGGAATACCTTAGTCAACGGAACCTTCCTCGCCTCGGTCAATTGCACTTGCATTCCACTGTTTATTTTGTGCATTTCGTCCAGAAGAACTCCAAGCTGAATGACATTGCGATTGCCTGGCATTTCCTTTTCAATCACGCGCACCAATTTATTGACCATGTTGCGAATGACGGTAATTTCACCAGAAAGCTCCATAAATTGATCTAGCATTGCCGCAGGAACGTTTACGTTTTCTTTTGCTCCGGACTTGGTTGTATCTGCACCCGCAGCGGCGTCAGAAGTAGCTCCTGCATCCGTATATTTTTCAGCGGGTTCTGCTGTCACGTCAAAAATTTTGGCAAGTTCCTCGACATTACCTTTCCATTCCTCACCTCGGCGAAGGCCGCCGATCATTTGACTGACTACGTCAAAGCCTTTGAGCAGTACGGAAACGATTTCAGGAGAGGCAATCATGGCGCCGTTTTTTAATTTTGATAGTAAATCTTCATATTTATGCACATAGGATCGAATGTGTGTTGAATCGAGCACGCCACTCGATCCTTTTATCGTATGAACTAGGCGGAAAATCGTGTTGAGAGTTTCCATGTCGCGAGGCTTTTTTTCCATGTCCATTATGAGGGGCTCCAGCTCCTCGACAATGGCGGAAGATTCCTCAATAAAAGTTTGCTCCAGCATGATGCGCTCCTGAATCAAGGACTCGCGTTCTGCTGCGTGTTTTTTAATTTCAGCATGTATGGTCGCCGTGGGGGATGGTTTGCTGAGGAATGCCGAGACTTTTAAGTCAATGCCTGAAAGAGCTTGTTCTTTGGTAATAATTCCGGAAATGAGGATGAAAGGAATATCCGTGAATGTTGGTATCATTGCGGCGCGAAGCTCCAGGCCGCTCATCCCAGGCATCTTGAAATCCGAAACGACGCAGACAATTTCAGGGCCAAACTCTTTGAGTTTTAGTAGGGCCTCGGCCCCCGTCGAAGTGTAAATGCCATCGTACATGTCAGAGCAGGAATCAATGATCAGTTGTCCGATGGCCTTTTCGTCGTCGACCACCAGTAGTTTTAGTTTTGAACTTAGATCGATTTTTTTTGCCGCACCCATTTAACACCTCCTAGTTTTGCTGTAGGCTGTTCGGCCAGGCGGAGGATTACTTTAAGTAGGGGTCTAAAAAAGAGCTCGAGGGGTTCCTTGGGCAAATCGGCAAATTGGTCACAAATGCGCAGATGTGCCAGCGGATTGGCAAATGTTTACAATTTGTGTCAATTTTTTAAAAATTATGGAATGACGAGGGTGAATTTTAGTACTGTCCAGCCGCCCTCAACCAATCCCAACCGATTTCTACGGGGTTCAAATTTAGACGTTCGGACAGATTTCAGGACGCGCTCATCCATACCGTAGCCAATTTTTTTTTGTAATTCGGCCTCACGCACTTGACCATCAAGACTTACAAACACATCCACTATAAAAGAGCCTTCGAGGCCCGCATCGAGGGCTTCATCAGAATAGGGAGGCGTAGACAAGGTGCTGGCAATTAATTTTGCAGGTGCCGATTGATCACCCTTCAGGGCTTGTGCATCTTTGACTCGTTGTCCAGTATCTTCGGTCATGAGAGTATTTCCAATCGGTGCCGCCATGGTGCCCGAAGTTGACAGGGAATCCTTCGCCAGACCTTGAATTGGTGCCACGTTTGTCGCTGTTTTCGGCGCGGGTGTAGAATTTGGGGGCGGGGCGGGTTTGGGGCGAGGCTCCTTTTTCCGTGGCTTTGGCGGCAACGCTTCCGGCTCTTTGCGCTCAGATTCTGCCACGCGAAGTTTTACCGGGCCAAGTTTCATTGGCTCAGAGAAAGGTGCAAAATAGTTTAAACCTTGGCTTGATAGAACATGAAGCGCAAGTGAGGCGATAACGGCTAGGCTCCAAAGGTAATGTGGCCGGTCGTATTTTTTTGGCAAATAGGCTTGCATTTATTATGAGCACCTCTCAGATGCAGAGTTAAGGTGTTGGTTGGTTTTTTTTCGTGTCAACATGGCCAATGTTTTCATTATATCTCCAAACGGTCAAAATTCTAAGTTTGCTTAGAGGCTTTGTGCTTTTTAGAATGCGAAAATCAGACTTCGTATGCTATGTTTAGTCAGTAATTATGTGCAGTAAAATACTTGTAACTGACAGCCCATAATGGGTTTTAGGTTTCTTTTGCACAAAACAACAATTGGTAAAGGGGATGTCTTATGATTTTACGAACGGGTGCACTGAGTTTTGCGACCAAGGGAATCTGTTTGAGTTTGATGCTTGCGACAATGAGTGGCGCGGTCATCGGAACATCCGCATTCGCCACAACAATTAAAATCGGCGAAGTTGGTTCGATGACAGGTTCTGAAGCAACTTTCGGAATTTCAACTCACGAGGGCATTGAACTCGCCATTAAAGAGCAAAATGCAAAAGGTGGCATCAAAGGCCAAAAAATCGAATTAATTAGCCTCGACAATCAGGGTAAGCCTGAAGAAGCTGCAATTGCGACGACGAAATTAATCACTCAAGACAAGGTCGTGGCCGTTCTCGGGGAGGTTGCTTCTTCTCGGTCTTTGGCGATGGCGCCCATTGCTCAAAAATATAAGATACCTATGGTGTCTCCGTCGTCAACCAACCCTAAAGTCACAGCCGTCGGCGATTATATTTTTAGAGTTTGTTTTATTGACCCGTTTCAAGGTGCGGTGATGGCTAAATTTGCAACCGAAAATCTAAAAGCTAAAACGGTCGCGATTTTCCGCGATGTTAAAAGTGATTATTCGGTCGGACTTTCTGATTTTTTCAAAGCAGCCTTCCTGAAATCAGGGGGAGTAGTCGTAGTCGACCAGTCCTATAGTAGCGGTGAAGTGGACTTCAATAGCCAGTTGACTTCTATTCGCGCTAAAAAACCTGACGTGATTTTCCTTCCTGGTTACTATACTGAAGTGGGTCTTATTGCGAAGCAAGCAAGGAAGCTTGGCATTAAAGCAGCTATTCTTGGTGGCGACGGATGGGACTCAGAAAAACTTTATGAAATTGGCGGTAAGTCTCTAAACAATTCGTTCTTCTCAAATCACTACAGCCAAGATGATAAAACCCCAGCCGTCCAAGAATTTATTGGCACCTATAAAAAGTCTTATAAAAAAGTTCCCGATGGCCTGGGTGCTT
>CANJQY010000019.1 GCA_947476525.1 Oligoflexales bacterium | reverse complement strand
TCTCTTGGGAATGGCCAGTTCTGGAAAAAGATTCGAGTTTCCACTACATGCAACTGAATTCTTTAACCGGTGGTCGTAAGACCTGCGAGCAACAGACGATATTTCCATAATGTCGATCCTCAGTGGGGGCGTTCCCACTGTTATCGGCATACTGGAGAGCGAGATTCAACAGCTATAGATATTAGATGGTTGCATAGTGCGGCCAATGATGGCCGAGCAATTTCCCGAATGTCTTGTTACGCATCTGGGGTGAGATAGGCATGCGTTCAAAGTACTCATAGAGGCTTACGGTCACGACTTCAATTCGAGAATTAATTTTTGGTGCAATCAAGTTAGCTTTCGCCCCCTCCATAATTGGATCTTTGCCGTAATCTCGTGACACCACACGAAAGTCAATATCACTGTCTGCGTGAGCCTACAATCTATAGGCGAACACTTGATCGGTACTCATTGATGGAACTAAAATGATATTTCCCATCAATCCAATATCAGCGGTGTTGCGGATGCCGTCGACGATCAGGGCCGTTTTTCCCGATTTGCTAACGCGAAAAACTTTACCAGCAACCCAATCGGAGACAATGAAGTCCCCATTTTTAGTTTGCTCCAAGCCGTCGAGATTACCCAAGGGCTTCATTCCTACCTGCGTTCGTTTCTTTGTCGCTAAATCTAAAGAGTACAGGTGACCTGGAACTTTTGCACCAAACGTTGAAGGTACCGTGATGAATCCCCAACTTGCGACGTAAAGTTGATTTCCCACCACGAGAAGCCCATTTGGACTTTCAAATTCAGGGCCCTCGACAAATACGGACGCAAAATCATTTTCAATGACATAAATTTTGGAGGCGATTGTATCAGATACAAAGACTCTACCATCGGCAGAGACCCCGACATCATTTAAAAACTTCGCATCCGGCACCTTGATTTTTGTTAAAATTTTGCTGGTGTTGATGTCGATTTTTACCACCTCGTCAATATCCGTAACGTATAGCACCCCTTTATTGGCACGTAATCCCTTTGGTGCATTTAATCCTTCGACAACCTTGCTCGCGCGAGGCTTGCCATCTTTACCAAATGAAATGACGCTAATCCAACCGATACCATCCTTATCGGCAGGTTTGCCAGCAACATTGGAAACAAAAATCTTGCCAGACGCAGGATCAAAATAAGCACTCTCGGGATTCAAAATGCTTTCCTTGACCGTCCACAGCGCTTTCCTCGCCTGGCCCTTTTCTGCGGCTACGAGCAAACCTGCAAAAGACAAACAAAAACCGAAAAAAGATATTCGAAGAAAAATCCAATTCATTTAAACACCTCACTAGAACGCGCCGAATTATCAAAGATTAACTTGCATCCCAAGCTCCACCACTCGGTTTGGAGGAATCCCAAAATAGGCCGTGGCCGAAAGTGAATTTCTAGAAAGAAATGCAAATATAGTTTTGCGCCATCTTGGCATTTTGTCGGGGCCATCCGTTAAGAGAATGTCTCTACCGAGGTAATAGGTCGTCTCATTTTTCTCAGTCACAATCCCGTATTGAGCCTTGGCCAGACGAAGGATTCTCCCGGCTTTAGGTGATTGCATAAATCCATAGTGAGCGATGAGCTCGTAGACACCCTCACCAAAAGAATGTACTTCCAAAATATCTTTTGCCGCCACGACGGGAATATCTGCGGTGATTATTGCAAGTAGAATCACTTGCTCGTGCAGTACCTGATTGTGCTCAATGTGATGCAACAAAGCCGGTGGAGTCATCCGTGGATTGGGCGTCATGAACACAGCGGTGCCTTTTACTCTAGTCAAATTTAGCTCGTTATCTGCCAATTTTGAGACAAAGTCTTTGATCGGATAGAATTTGGCTTGGATGCGCCTAATCAAAGCGGCTCGACCAGATTTCCATGTGGTCATGGCACAATACACGATCATGCAAATACAAACGGGGACCCAGCCGCCATCAAATATCTTGGGCAAGTTGGCCGCAAAAAACGGGATTTCTATCGCTAAGAAGCTAACGAGCAGGAGTACCGCTTGCCACATCGGCCAGCCCCAACGTCGACGGGCAACGACAAACATTAAACAAGACGTAATCATCATCGTACCCATGACCGAAATGCCGTAGGCACCAGCCAAAGAAGAAGACGTCTGAAACATGAAGACCAACAAAATGCAAATAACCATCAAAATGTGATTGATTTCTGGAACGTAAATTTGCCCCCTAGCCTCACCGGACGTATGCTTGATCGTTAAGCGTGGAGAGAATCCAAGCTGAATGGCCTGCTGGGTCAACGAGTAACTTCCGGTAATCAATGCTTGCGAGGCAATCACTGCGGCAATGGTTGAAATCGTCACCAGCGGATAGATCAACCAACCATCCACCATAGAGAAAAATGGATTTTCAATCACGTCCTTACCACGATCTAGGATTAGGGCGGATTGGCCCAAATAATTTAAAATTAACGCTGGCTTCACAACTGGTAGCCATGCCATGCGGATGGCGTCTCGCCCAAAGTGTCCCATATCTGCATACAAGGCTTCTCCGCCAGTGATTACAAGCACTACAGCGCCAAGCACTAAAAATCCAGCTATGCCCTGGGTTAACAGCAAACGAATTCCCCACACGGGATTAATGGCCGCAACAATTCCTGGATGGCGGAGAATATGCGGAATCGCGATGGCACCAATCGTAACAAACCAAATCAACATCAACGGAGCAAAATACTTGGCGACTTTTTCTGTGCCGCTACTTTGAAATAAAAATAATCCGATCAAAATGGCAATCGTAATACCAACCACACCAGAAGAAAACCCAGGCGCAGCCACGCTGATACCCTCGACCGCTGACAAGACGGAAATCGCAGGCGTAATCGTACCGTCGGCAGCAAAAAGCGCTGCCCCAATCAGACCCATCGTAATGATGATGACGGTACTCCGTTTTTGAACGCCACCGTGGGTAAACCTAGGCGTGATCAACGCCAACAGTGCCATGGTACCGCCTTCGCCGTTGTTATCCGCACGTAAGACATACACAATGTGTTTTATCGATACAACCAGCGTCATCGCCCAAATAATAAGACTGCAAATTCCAAGAACGTTAGCCTCATTTAATGCTAATCCGTGACTCTCGTTGAAGCACTCCCTGACAGCATACAACACCGAGGTTCCAATATCGCCATATACAACTCCGAGTGACGCGTAGGCACGCCAGCCAACACCAGTACTTGCGTGGCCGTGCGCCCCTACCCGGTCCGGAGCCTCTGTCATGGTCGTCATGCTACCGCTCCGACCGTGGGTCCTCACAGAATTGGTTAGAGGCTGATCATGATATTCACTCATTTTGAGAAGATACTCCAATTAGAATTATTTTTAGTGAGAATGCCGCAATCCTCGAATACCCACTGCAAGAATAAATAAAAGTCCCAAACACAAAGTCATGGCCGAACCACTTGGTATGTCAAAATGATATGACATTACTAGACCAAATGCACTCCCCATAACACCAGTGCAAATACTAAGTAGCATCATCGGGCCGAGGCGCCACGAAATCATTCGAGCTGTTACCGTAGGAATCACAAGATAGGCACTAACCAACAGCACCCCAACAGCCCTAACAGCTGTGACCGTAACCACGGCCGTCAACGCCATTAAAACGTATTCTTTGAGCACCACGCGAATACCACTCATAGATGCCAAATCTGGATAGAATCCCGCGTAAGCAATCCTAGGACCAAACCAAAGCAACAACATCACCACCAGAAGCGACAATGAACCCACGATATTCAAATCTTCGGGCTGGACCGCTAAAATATTCCCAAAAAGTATACTCTCCATATCCACCTGCACGCCTTTGCGTGCAGCGATATGAATAGCTGCTATTCCGGCCGCGAGAGAAACCGCAAAAAAGACTCCCAAGGCTGCATCACTAGAAATTCTGACATGGCGCCCCAACCATGCGATACCTAGGGCTACCACCACCGCAAACGGCATAGCCGCCCACAAAGAGGTCTCAGGCGCAAAACCTAATAGCAAAGCCGAGCCCACCCCACCAAGTGTCGCATGGGCCAACCCGTCCCCGAGCATGCTCAAGCCTCGCGGCACAAGTAGCACACCAACACCCCCACACATAACCGCTATAAAAATCGACATGCACAGTGCATCTCGCATAAACGGATGGGAAAATGGCTCGCCGATTAAAGTTGTCCAGTCCATATTTAGCCCTCTTCGCCGTGAATGGCTGATTCATGATCATGGCCAATAAAAGCCACGTCACGAAGTTCATCAATGGCCAGCATACGACTAGTTTCGCCCCACCCTACCAAATGTCCTTTGTCCAGAAAAATCACGCGATCTGCAAGGCTACGTACCACCGGCTCACTGTGAGTGATCAAAAGAATTGTTATTTTTTTGGCCGCGCGCAATTCTCCCATCAAATCCATCAACTGGGCTCGCCCCTTTGTGTCAATCGCAGCAAGGGGCTCATCTAACACCAATAATTCGGGATCTTGCAGCAATGCACGGGCCACGAAAACACGTTGCAACTCACCACCACTCAAAACAGAAATATCCTTGTCAAGAAGCGTAAGCCCACCCACCCTTTGCAACGCAGCCGCGGCGCGATCACGCTCGCCACCTCGGCGAAATAATGGCCATGCGCCACGAATGGCAGCCACTAGTGCGTCTTCCACGGTGGCTGGAAAACTTCTGTTAAATGCTTTTAGCTGCGGTACATACCCGACCTTATGCCTCGTTTCGGAAGGATCGCCGCCCAACAAAATAATTTTACCGACAGCTGGCCGCATAAACCCAAGTCCGAGGCGAACCATTTGAGTTTTACCTGCACCGTTAGACCCACACAAACAAGTCAACTCTCCAGCACCGACCCACGCCGTCAAATCATGCAAAACTTGACGCCCTGCAAACTCAAGGGACACTTGCTGCCACTCCAAAATAGGACGCAACTCGGACGGAGGCGGCTCTAAAACACGGGCAGAAGATTGCATTACCCCACCCGAGGCCTCTTGTTTATGGCTATGCCCATGCTTTTGTGAATGCTCACTCATTTAGAATCAAAGACCCCTATTTTTTCAAAATAGATTCCCATGTTTTGACGACCTGCAAGTACCAGTCATCCCATTTCGTGTAATTTTTAGACGCCGCAAAATCGACTACGTAAATTGTCGTTTTGAGCTCACGCGCCAAATTTTTTGCGGCCCCGCCATCTCGCTCCACGACGACCGCGGCAACATTGGCAGTAGAAAACCTCCTCGACATATCACCCATCATTCGTGCGGACAAATCGTGACCCGAACTACCTGACGAAACAGCAAGTATGGGGAGGCCAAACCTCCGACCAAAATATCCAGCCACATCATGAAACATGACCACCGGCCTAGAACTCCAGGATTTACGGCGAGCTTCCACAGCTAACTGCAAGGCCGCCAGGCGCTCAGAAATTATTTTGGCACGTACCTCAAAACCCGAAGCATACGCAGGCAGTACTTGGGACAAATGCCGTGCGACGGCAATTGCTGCCACACCCATTCGTACGGCGTCAACCCAGACGTGGGGATCCACGCTTCCGTGCTCATGCTCATGTCCCTTGTGTGTGGTCGCCTCTGGGCCATGTTTGGCACTTCCCGTCATATCGTCACTCCACCACGACATCGGACTCAATATTGGGCCGAGCCAAAGGATAGATTTAGGATTAGTGCCAATTTTCTTAAACCAACCGTCATCAAAACCAAGACCGATAGCCATCGAAGCCACCGCGTTTTTAGCCCTTACTATTTCTTTTGGTTTCGGCTGCCAATCATGCTCAGAAACCCCTTTGGGAATCAAAGTCAATACGTCACAGCTATCGTCACAAATTTCGCGAACGAGTAACGCAATTGGCTCAACCGTCGCAATTATGACTGGCCTAGGTGTGGCCTCAGTTGAGACGTTAGCTAATGCGGGCACCGGCTCGAATGGAGAATTAAACAAGCCAACGGATAATAATATTGACCAAAAAAGACAGCCTAAAACCGCGTTAAAACGTCGGCATAAAAAGGCGGACATTTCATAGGGATTCATCACCGCGCTCACTCCTCAGATTCCGTCACAGTAGTTGCACTTTTTTGAGTTCTCAACATGCTTTCTAACTCTTCAAGCTCAACAAAAGCACCGCCATCTTTAGCCGCGCCGTGGCTAATCCACCAAACCACAGCATTCAATCGTCCTAAATCAAACTTCGACATTAACACCGGCTCCTTCGGCGCGCGAATGTCTTTGTAGATGCGATTAATAATTCGTCTGCCGAATCCGCCTTGGACTATTTTTTGACGCCAATCACCACGAATTTGATGGGTCGATTTTGGCACGCCGCCCACGACCGTGTGCAGTAGCCATGTGGATGTACCATCATCTGGCACAATGATCGCTCCGTGAAGTTTCGACAAATCGCGCCACGGTGAATATCCTGTTGAGGCCATATTTAATAAATTTTGAATCTTCTCGAGGCGAGATCGCTGATTGATCAAAGATTTTTTACGCCAGAATAGAATCCGCAGTGACCAAAGGTTCTTTTCAACTTCACGCAACAATTCTGGCAATGCGCCTGACAGCGCAGCCATCACCAGCGAACAATGCACGGTGGTCAACAACATGCCATTACGCGTTAACTTCTCCCCCAACGTCACCGCCAGGTCTTCCACAAAGTCTTGAGCACGCTGACGATCTTTCACCGGTCCAAACACGTAGCGCAGCCCCTCTTCAATCGGGCCAACACTCAGGCGAAGTCCTCCACCGCGGTCCTCATAAATTCCCATAACGTTGACCACGCGTTGGTGCAAAACACTAGGGTCAACGGCGATCTTGTGTTTATCAAGTCCATCACACTCCGCCATCAAGGCGCCAAAAACACTAGCGGTGCGAATGGTTTGCAAATCGTAGCTGCGAAGCATAATTTTTAAAATCTGCCGCGGAATTAAGTCATGTCGCTTTAATTTTTCAACCTCACGCTGGACGGAAGCGGCCCCGCTGACCAACAACAATCGTCGTTCGTTATCATAAAGATAAAATACACCTGCCCCAGATGGCAAATCTTGCAGGCGCTCTGGAGGAATGGCCCAGCCCAAGCGAAGAGATGAATCCATATCGGCTTGCAGGCGAATGGCCTGCTCAACTTTGACGATACCACGCTCCTTCAATTTTCGACAGAGTACCTTATATAGCTCCCACGTTTGAATCGCATCGGCCTCGGCTCGGTGGAAATCATCCCCCGACAAACTAAAGAAACGACTCAGTCCCTTAAGTGATTTGTCAGGAGCTTCTGGGCATAGTTTTTCAATAAGCAAGTGGGTGCACATAAAAAAGTTTGAAAGATCTCGATTTATCGTCTCTTTCGCAAAATGACGCAAGAATATTAAATCACCAATCGTATTGTGGCTCACCAAAACATGATCCGCAATAAAGACGCAAAAATCAGGAAAAATTTCATGAATCACAGGCGCATTGGCTACCATCTGGTTCGTTATTCCTGTCATCTTGCGGACGATCGGAGGAATGCTAATCATTGGATTTACTAGACTATAGAATCGGTCGATGACCTGACCACCCTTAATTTTAAGGGCGCAAATTTCTGTGATCCCATTGCGCTCAGGATTTCCACCAGTGGTTTCAATGTCAAAAACAATCACCGTCGAATTTTCAATCGACAGGTTTACAATGTCTCGCAATTTTTTCTCTAGAGTCAGGCCACTGCCGCCAGCCTGTAATGGCCGTCGCTCCCCTGTTGCCCTCCGGCTGTCACGACCACCTTTTCTCTTTGGCCTCGGGCTATTTGTATGCTTTTTAGGGCCGGAAATATCGATATTGTCAGTCATGTGCGTCCGGATATCAGTTGGAAGTAAAATGTCGTCGCCAAAAACAAATAATGGCGCTCATTCTGTGAGCAGCAAAATTGCCGATCCTCGATGGAATACCACAAGTCAGCCAAGTCAACTACGCCTATTGACTGGCACAGGGACAAAAAAAAACAGGCCCCAAAAGGGGACCCGTCGTCGTCTAACAAAAATGTAGCAGCAGCGCCGTTTTAACCAGCCGCAGCGTCTTTAGCGCAGTTATCCAGCCTTCTTTATTGGCTCTTGCTTGTCTGCAGCTACGGGCACTTCACGACGATTTTTATGCATATTTTCTTCCCTTTCGTGCTGGTGCTTTTCGTTATCCTGTTTGTGCTGTTTTTGCTTCTTCATCTTTTCCTTTGGACTGCGGTCTCCCATAATATCTCTCCTTTTTTAGCTCTCTTTTTGGGGGCCCACCATGAGCCTACCTTCTCTCTAATCGATCGGCAGGATGCCCCCAAAACTTAAGCAACTAGTTCAAATTATCTACTAAGTAGCCGTTTTTTATGGGTTTTAAAATTTTACCCCCCCGTGGCATTCTCAGTACCCAAGACAGGTGCATTAATGCTATAATCCCCTGACTATAATGAAGTTTTTACCAATTCCAGCAGAGGACCTCACTTTTATATGGCTAACCGTCGGTTAATGTTACTTTGCGCAGTGTGCTTTCTAATGATTGGCATTGACCAATGGACCAAGTCCTGGGCGATCGCCCATCTAAAAGACACCCCGACAACCCATTTATTAGGAGGATCAGTACTTCTTCTATATGCAGAAAATAGTGGTGCTTGGGGAAGTATGGGGTCAGGACTAAATAATTCCCTCCGGTTTTGGCTGCTGACGGTTTTGCCGTTTATATTTCTTGGCGGAATTTCTTGGTACACCGTCACCTCAAAAGAACTCAAACCATATATGGTCTGGTGCTATAGTTTAGTCATCGCAGGTGGCGTAGGAAACCTCATCGACCGTGCCATTTACGGGTACGTTGTCGATTTCTTATGGGTGGGAATTCCAAATGGAATTGGAACAAACATTTTCAATGTCGCCGATGTTTCCATCATGATTGGCGTCATTACTTTGCTCGTGATGCATTTCACCGTCGAGCGGAAGGCCTTGCCTGATCCGGTTCAATCATAAGGACATCCAATGTTTGCTGCTATGCATTATGAAAATTCCTGTTTGCACCTAATTGATCAGCGCTTATTGCCGTCCCAAGAAATTTGGCTCAAATGCACCACCCTCGAAACGGTGGCTAAAGCCATAGAAGATATGGTCGTGCGAGGCGCGCCCGCAATCGGTTGCGCCGCGGCTTGGGGGATTGCTCTCGATGCCCAACGTAACCAGGCTAAGGGCTCTTGGGCGGCCTTTAAATCTACGTTTGCAGCCGGTATCGAACGCATGGCCAGGACTCGACCCACCGCCGTAAATTTATTTTACGCCCTTGATGCCATGAAACTACACGCAGCAACCTTCGATGATTCGATGACGATGCAAGAGGTTTCGCAGGCACTCACCGCAAGAGCACAACTGCTTACGGACGACGATATCCGCACGTGTAAAGCCATTGGCCATCACGGCGCATCCCTTACGAGCACGGCTGTTAACGTTTTAACCCACTGCAATACTGGTAGCCTTGCCACCGCCGGTTATGGCACGGCACTTGGCATCATCCGCGCAATGCAGAGTCAAGGCCATATTAAAAACGTGTGGGTGGATGAAACAAGGCCTTATCTCCAAGGAGCACGCCTCACCGCGTTTGAGCTTGGACAAGATAAAATCCCGTACACACTGATCACCGATAGCATGGCGGGCTACCTCATGCAGCTCGGAAAAGTTGACTTTGTATTTGTTGGGGCCGACCGAATTGCGGCCAATGGCGATACGGCAAATAAAATTGGAACCTATGGGCTCGCCGTCCTGTGCAAGCACCACAACATTCCTTTTGTCGTTGCCGCCCCGAAAGCCACGATTGATTTCAAAATAAAGTCAGGCGCACAAATTCCCGTGGAAGAACGTCCCGCAGCGGAGTTAAAAGAAATTCAAGGCCTGTCTATTGCACCCGCCAACGCGCGAGTTTGGAACCCCTCTTTTGATGTGACGCCGGCAAGCCTTATCCACGCTATCGTCACCGAAGACGGCGTCTTTAACGGCCCCAATTTCACTTTATCGTAACGGGAAACATCACCAATTTTTGAGGATCCCCGCCTTATACTCCGCCACGTAGGCGAAAGCATCAGGTTGTTCCTTGGCGAATTTTTTTGAGGAATCCACTCCAAAAAGATGAGTGGAATTAGTTTCAAAAACCTGCTTACCCGACTCTCCCCTGCCCGCGCCATAGGAAATTTCTACTAGACTGACTTCCATCCATTGGCGTTGAAGACTAGGAGATGGAGTCTTGTCAGCCTTAAATTCCTTGCTCGCACTCGCAAATAAGTCCTTTAATTGTGTCGTCAACTTTCCCGATGGAGCCAGCTTCCCGGTACGCAGAAGTATCATTGAGTTCTTTAAACTCGAAAAAACCGTTTGATTCATATAGCCGTTAACCTCCGCAAATTCTCCGGCCAATTTCAGAAACTCCGAGGCCGCCTTAGCCGATCCTGCGGCATCCTTTGATTCAAGCAACAACGTCAACAAATTAAATTCCTCTTTGACCCGTTGTGCGTCCAGTACGGCTTTTTCGAAATAATACTCCTTAGCGGCCGAACTAATTCCGTCAAATGATTTTAAACGCTCAGTCAAATACTGAATTTTTTTAGGTGTCGAAACATCCAGTCTAGCTAGTAAGCCTAACGCGACAAATTTTATTTTCTTCGGCTGATACTGGAGGAGACCTTGCGGGTGAGCAGACTCCTTGTCCGACAACTCAATCGCATGCAGCCACGCCTTTTCAGCTCTTGCCGAGTCACCGGAATTCTTTAACGCGAATCCTTGACTCAAATAGAAACTAGCTCCAGCCTTGGCGCCCATCTTCGGTAAGAGTACGTCATAAATACCTGCCGCCTTTTTGTAGTCGCCGGCATTCCATGCATAAAGTGCCTGGCGCTCCGTGAAAGCATCGAGATTCTCAGGCTTCAGGGCAATTGCCTGTTCAATCACTGCTAGAGCTTCAGTGGCGCGGTAACTTCTAAAAAGTGCAGATGCCTCAATCCAGTAATTTTCTATGCGGGCCTTATCAGTCATGAAACCCATCGTGTGGCGTTTACGTAAAAAATCCGCCGCCAATGACTCATTGCGAAGCGCCATATGTAACAGACCCAAGTTTTGATAGGCCGCCGCCTGAATTCTTTCGTTATTCCAAGCCGCGTCAATAGCAAACAAATAACTCCTATGGGCTCTTTCACTAAGCTCTCGGTCAAATTCAAAACCCTTTTGACTACGGAGAAATTGCGAGTGATACAAATAACCCAGAAATAAATACTTCACTCCGATCCCAACATGCTGGTCGTCAATCTGCTCGGTCGCCTTTATCGCCTCCACAAGATCATCGTCTGATGCCGGCTTGCCGCTCATCAACACCTTTTTTAGGTTACCCATGAACGCGTTACTCTCGGCGGAAATTAAGTTCTTCTTCACCATGGCTTTATATGCCGTTGTTAACTCAGCCCATAGAGCTTCCGTGTTGCTAAATAAAACATACTGATAATGTGACTCAAGATCGTCGGTCACTCGTATACCACTTAAAAAAGATCCAGCCGCAAACACTCGCGTTTTTTCAGGTCCGTTGTAGAAACGGTATGCCACGTCCAAACTCACATTTCTGAGCGCCTCGACGCCGTAAGGAAATTCCTTAGTATCCGATTTCAAATAACTTAGCCATAGACTCATCACGGACGACAGCTCTCGAATTTTGTTGTCCCTCGCAAGATTTATCATGCACCGAGAAAACAACAGGCGCGTCGCGTGGTACTCATTTTTTAATCGTTCAACACGACTCGAAATTCCCTGAATCTCCAAATTGACTAAGTCTTCGGTCTTAGCCTGGCCAACACGGTAAAGCTGAGCCTCGTTTTCCAGAAGTTCTCCGACTTGAACAGATATTTTGTCAGATTTATTCAGACGATCAACCACCAATTTAATTTCGGCGGTAGGATCTTCCTTTTGAGGTAGCTGATCAAACCATCGCGACAAATAATACATTCTTGTTTCTTCGCTCAAAACAGGATTAAACATTTGCGTCTCAAGGAGTTGGGCATATTTTTTAGAAGTTTTACCCGTGTATATTTTTTGAAGCAAATTCGTTTGCCAATAAATCGTAGCGGCATCCGAAAGCACCAGAGCCTCGACGCGGTGCAATGCCTCAACTGATTTAGAGCCGAAAAAATCAATATAGGCTTGAGCGATCGGCTTTAATGGGGAGGCAGGCGCGGACGCCAATTTCTTCTCTTGGGCGCTCAGCATCCTGGTCAATTCGGCAATATTTTCCGAACCTACCGGCATAGAATCAAACTTGTAATTGGTGTCTAAAATATTCAAATGACTCGCGTAGACCGGGCCCTGCCCCTTCAAACGATCTGCATAATAAGCGGCAGGAAGCCATGCCTTATTGAATATGAAATTCATCATGTTGCGATTATCAAAATCATTGACATCCAACGCGTCAAATCGAGAAAATAACTGATTCAAGAACAATATCCGATCACTGTTGGATCGTGCCGATTTGTGTGCATCCCACAAATCACTTTTGTCCCAAGCCGTTGGCACCACGCCCGACAAATTTGTTTTATAGACGTCTAATGAGCCTTCAAAGGCACAGGTCATGTAGAGCGAGTATTTTCCAGGAACTGGATACGTGCAGTTTTGTGCCAACGAAGTCAGCTGCTCTGGCTTGGAGGCATCAAGGCCAATCTTAATTCTAAAAATTGCCGATTCATCTCGGCTATCCAACATCAGATCGTGATTACTGTCTTGCATAAACTGTGAAAAATAAATATATCGGTCGTCATATGAAAACTTTGCCGCACTCGATGCCCCAGGCAATAGGAATTTGAGGTGCCCTACGACCTTTTTACTGGCCAAATCAAATATCACAAAATCCTCGCCACGAACTTTATAAACTAAACTCTTGCCGCTATGCGAAATGGCGGGGGAATGGACGTCACCCTCTACGATAATTTCAGACTTGCCGGTTGCAATATTTTGAATAATAATTTTAGATTGGTCTCCAGCATCATTACTCTGTAGATAACCAACGCGATCATTTCCGGACCAAAACGCTGCAGACTCACCTTTACCAGGGCCTGTGATACATCGCACTTCGCCTTCAACAACAAGACAAATGTCACCTTTCGCATCTTGCTTAAAATACGTGATAGCAACATGTTTGCCGTCTGGACTAACTGCGGGATTTTTGGAATCCGTGTCAAATCCCGTGCTCTCAACAACACCCATAGTTTTGAGATTCACACGCATAACTTGTGACGTGTAATTTTGACTTCTTGTGTAGTATAACGCCGTCTCTTCATCATCGATCGCCGATTGATAATTGTCAAAGGGGCCTACCGTAAGCTTCTTAATACCCTCTAGTTTTTGAGGCTTCGCGCCAACTCCTGCCGAGCTGACGGCTGCATAAAGAAATAGAGCGGCCACGCACCAAATTTGACTAAACCGCATGGAATTACCTCTTGTCATTTTTTTTGTTTGGCTCTTTGCTATCTGGACTGTGCACAACCTTATTGCCATCGTCGTGAGTCATGCCGAAAATTGCATTCTGAGCCAATTTAGTCTCAGTTTTTTCTAGCGGCAGCGGCCCAGTGGCAAGCTCTTTTTTCTGATACACTTGGTCCAGCTCTTGCCAATCACCGCTGGCCTCCAATTCCAAAACAGTCTGCCGATCGATGAGATAAACTGTGGGCGCGCAGGAACACAGAAAAGACACTGCGGCAAACCACTTCAAACTTGAGTTTCTGAAATAAAATTTCATTTTAAAATCTCCTCTATAAAATCGAGAATTCAATAAATAAATAAAACAACAATCTAACAAAATAACCAACCGCCTGCGAAAAACGCGCTAATTCAACAACCCCTCAACCTTTGACAGCGCTTCGCCGGCATTTGAGTTAATCATGTTGGACAGCGGGATAGAGCGAATTGACATATCTGTTGTAACGACTCCCCCCAGTCCCACGGTGAGATCCATCAAGCCTTGGCCAAAATCCATGTTTACAAACTTAGGATAAGCAGCCCGCAAAGCGGTTCTGGCCATTCCTATTTGCTCGTCGGCCCCGTTGGGATCAAGTACATCAAGTAAACTCATCAACTGCTGTTTGCCAAGGGTTGTCATGTCAATTCGCCCAGTCGTCAGACGTTTACGAATCTCAAAAACTACTGCGGCGCGACCAGCCATCGTCGTCCAGTCCTTTTGAGGAGTGCGCAGCTCCGGAGCCTTAATCATCTCTGGAATTATGGCAGAAAATCGTCCCAAAAAACCGACTTTGGGGATTTTTGGATCTAAATCTAGGAAGAATCGACCCAGAGCGCTGCCGCCCAACAAATCAACTTTCAAATCGTTCAATACAACCAAATTTTGTTGAATCTCAAAACTCGCAATGAGTGGGCCAACAACTAGGTGCCTCCATGTCAACGACTCGAAACCCATCTGATTTTTTTCGCCGATAAATGGACTTAGATTTTCGTAGTCCACTCGCGCAAAAGGACTCTGTGTTTTTAGGTATTGGAAGCGAATTTTGGACTCGGCGTCCTTTCTTAGCTCTTCGGAAATATTCACCTTTCCGTTCAAATTCTTTAAGCTTAGGTCACCCACGGCAAGGGAGTAGTCAGTAAAGGTCGGACTCATTTCGACTGAAAAGCTGTCTTTGCTCAGTAGTAAAAATTTAATCGGCATTTCAAATTGACCTGAACCAGAAATAAACTGCGTGCTGGGACTTAATTTCGACGTCAACTTCGCGTCCAATTGCCCCCTTCCTTCGGCCAAAAACTCGCCGCTTCCTGCAAACTTGACAATCTCGTCTTGGAGGCCCGCCGATATGTTTGAAAGAATAATCTTGGTCTTGTTTTTCACCTGTCCAGCAGCCGCAAACCTAAAATCACGAATAATCTTGTCCTTTTGCTCGCCCGCTTTGTCCTTGATCAGCGCCTCAATTTTTTCAGCCGCGCCATGCACACCGAACGTTATGTTTTTCATGGCCGCCAAATCGCTGACAAAGGACTCTATATCGACGGTGAGTCCGTGAATAATCGCAGCCTCTGGCGAGACTATCTTAGGAGCCTTCACTTTCGCCAGAAGATTGACCTGCCCGTTTGCAAGCACAACGTCTGCGGCCAAATCAAATGGCCGCTCAAGTTTAAGTTTAACGTTGTCAACCCCTTTTGCATCTTGTTCTATAGTCTCAGTAATCTTGGCCGCGATTTTAGATTTATCGGGATCAAATTTTTTGATGGACAAAATATTTGCCTCTCCATGGTGAACGTCAACCGTATGATGTCCATGAATGCGAATCACTCCCAAAGGTGGAGCTGTTTTTGCTGCCACTAGAAGCGACAACAACGCTGGCTTGATTTCGGCAATCAATCGATTATCAATGCCCAGAATTTTCACGTTATCGGTCCAAGTGGTATCTAATGATAATATTTTCATTTTATTTAAGGCCGCACCAACCTTCAAGTTTCCGGATATTTTTTTGGAAATGTTAACGCTAGCGTCAGTCGACACAACGGCGTCCACTTTTTGCGTTAATGCCTCATGGCCGAGATTCCTCACTTCGATATCCATGACAGTGCCTACGGTGCTGGTATCGCTTCCCGAAGGCCGGGCGGGCAGGTGCACTTTAATGTCAGCCTTCACCCCAGCAAACGAAGGAGAGCCTTTTGGGAAAATGCTTATAGTTGGTGTAACTTTCACAAGTATGGCTGTATCGCTGCCTAGGGTCGGCCAGCCTTCGCCTTTAAATTCACTCCACGGCAAGGGGTGAGTGATTGCATTTCGAAGTTCAACGCTAATTTTTGGCCAACCAGCAGCCCCTAAACCTTGTAAGCCTTTGTGAATGGCGGCAAGAGATTTTGGCACCGAAATGTCAATGTTGGATTGTTGCGTCAGCACTTGCTTTTGATCTTTACCAGATCCCGTCCAAGTTAAAAATGACTCACGGTTTAATTTTACTTCCAGATGCCCCTTCCAAGTCTGCTCGATTAAATTGAACGCTAACTGCACCGATTTCTCCACTGACAATGGAGAGGCAAGGAAGTCTGTTTTAATTTGATCCAAATTTACTTTTAAAGACAATGTTCCCGGCCCTTGGTTAGCCTTTGAATCCAAAACAATCCTCGCGTTTGCAAGGTTTAGCGTCATAGGCTTGGCCTTGACAGCCGGCTCCTTAACTACCTTTTTCTTGGCTGCCGCCCCCATGACCACCTTTGAAGCCGCGGGAGGTTGTGCTCGCTGAATTAACTGAATTCCCTGCACCTGCAGCGTTTGCGAAATCGTCCAATCATGTTTAAGCGGATTATTATCTTTGGCTAGAAGAAACGAAACCTCATTTGACAATTGAAGTTTACCTACCGCGGCGTTCAACTGATTACCTGTGGCAAACTCCATTGTCTCAAAGGCCAATTGACTGAAGTCGAGCGTAGTCAAGCTCGCGCCCTTTAATCTTCCGACAACGGCCGACATTGGGTCCAAATCTGAGATCTCGCCGCTTCTTTCTATGTGCACCGTCGCAGGTTTCATATTTAAAGTCAGGAGCTCCAAATGCATTTGATCTGTTGTTTTGTCGCCAATATCCACCTTGAGTCCGCTAATTTTGAGCGGCTCAGTATTGATGTCTAATCGCCAATTTAATTGACCCGGCGGTGCGTCAACGTGAAGTTTTATAACCTCACGTACACGTACATCAGCCACCCTAATGTTTGACGGAGGAACACGACCCACTTTCTGGGCGTCTCCCACTACGCCATCCGACCGCATAGCGAGGCCAACGCCAAGGCCTGCTGTCAAATCAAAATCGACGCCCGAGGGATTTATCGCACCAGAAATCTGAATATCTGCCTGCTTCAGGTCAACCTCTGTGTGACTGGGGCCCTGCTCCAACGTAAGTTTAATCTTAGTGTTCTTAATTGTTATCGACGGCATTGAAACCATTACTGGCGGACTCCTCAGCATCCCTAGCAATTGTGCGAGCGTCTGCGCAGGCTCTTCCTTAACCGCTTCCGCTGGCAACAAGGAAGCCACGATTTGGCCAGTAAGCCCATTGATCTCTGCTTCTTGAAGTTCAACCCGTCTTTTTAACAGCGACCAAAAGGAATAACTAAACCGCATATGGTCAATAGCCAAATTAGCCTTAATCAGCGGGGGACGATTGATGGATATCACCAATTTTTCAAAATTAACGCCAGCCAGCAAGTCTACTGAAATTGAAGTTGAATCTAACGTCACTCCTTGCTGCGCTAAGGGGTCTTTTAAAGATTTGAGGATTTTTGCTTGTGCATCCGGAGACCTTAAAATGAAATAAGCAACAACCGGCAAACTCAACAAGGTAAGCAGCGATATCGATATCAAAATAAAAATTCTTTTTTTTGTCAACTTGCCCACCCTTTTTAGAGCCCCGACGCTAATGCCCACCAATGGTCGGCTCCCACTAGAGTGCGGCACCTGCATCTATCCATGATTTTAGACTAGTTAAGTTATCAGCGGAAATCGTGATGTTTTGATCGGGGGTGAGGTGGGATTTAACTTGGCATGGCGCTAGGTCTTCCGATACCGTCGAGTCGAAAATTGCAACTAACAATGATTGCGTTGAGGCTGCCGGGTTAACAAAAGAAATTGCGGCACACGCCACCTTAGTTGATTTAAAGATGGTCCAATCGGCATAATCCGAAGGCTTTTTATTGACCAGGTTAGAGTGAAAGGTCGCTTTGGTGCGAAGGTCTGGCCCTCCTGCCGTATTGGAATTGCTTTCAACCCCGTGGCATGTGCCGCAGGAATCCGCAAACACATTGGTCCAAAGCAGGTCGAATGCCCCGTTTGATGAAGCAGTCTTTTCCGCGTCTTTAGCGCCACATGCGGAAAATTGAATCACGATGCTAATACCTGAGAAAATTAACGCTATTTTGATAATAGTTTTGTGAAACATGACGGCTGATTCTCCGAATTTTGTACACTGTGAAGGGCAGCGTAAAAATTATAAGGGATGATCGGCCGAATGACAAGCTTAAAGGAATGTACCCGAAGGTGATGAGAGAACGCCGCACAGGCCCGAGGCCTCAGGCCCCGATCTTAAATTTCTTCTCGTCGACGTAAACCACGTCTTCGGAGAACTCCATATCCAGATTACCATCGTCGGTCTTCTGCTCGGTTTTCTGCTCGTTTTTTTTGGGGCTGACAACCGAGAATTTGACTTTAGTATTCCTTTGCGGCTTATCATTAACGTGACTAGCCTGGTCACCATTTTTGCTGATTTGGCTACGTTCGTCTGACACGCTCGTCATTGCTGTGTTGATTTCGCTCAATTCGGAGGGATCTGACATGGCAATGAGCTCGCCTTCATCCTCGGAGCTGTCAGCCACTCTTCTGTACGCCCTCGCGGCCATTTTTTTTCTTACCATGCCCACCAACAGAAAGAGGGCTATCATCCCACCACCCCACAACAACACGGAGGCGAGGCCCGTATCCGACACCGGATTGGGAGTGTTTAAATGAATGGAAGTCATAGAGCCCCATGCCTCAGCGAGCACTCCACCCGCATCACTTGGATTCTCAAAGTGTTCTGCAATATCAGTAAACGTAACCAAATAGTGGTCCGTTTCACTTGAAAGCACAATGTGCGCTTGCATCATACTCTTACCTGCACCTAAAAATTCTGTATAAATTAGAATCGCCTCGCGCCCATCCTCCATTGGAATCGTCGTATGATTTCTTATGGAAAATTTGTCAATCTCGGTGGAGGATTGAGGAAAGTTTTTCGAGATACGCGCTTCAAAATTATTAGCTGTTTCCTCATTTATGAACACGGGGCCCTTAGAACGCATAACGGTGATGTTGCGAGCATATGTAACTCCTGTGACGACTGCGCCGAGAGCCAAGCTCAATCGTGGCAAATTTTTCTGCACAATCCAACCAACGGGTGGTACTATCGAAAATCCTTTGCCCTCGATTTCAATGCGCTCGCCGCGGCTGATTTCTGCACCTGCCGGCATTGTCAGGGTCGCTGACGCCGGCTGTATGGTTTTTTGCACAGCGGTGTCGCCTTGCGCTATTGCTTCCCCAGACATCCTCAGAATTAATCCCACAATGATCACGTGCTTAGCAATTTTGATTTGCATACTTAGCCCCCTCGATTCACGATCGGCGTCATTCGTTAAATATTTCTCGAATTTTTGTTCCTATTTCCAAATAACAAAACTGCTTCACCCAAAAACACTGCTTCCTCAGATTCTTTACACAGAGTCTTTACACAGAATCCTTTTTGATCTCGTTGAGACTTCGCCTATTTGACTCATGCTGAATGCCGTCGCTGCGACGTTTGACGGCGGCCACAACGATGTCCATTGCACTGCCATCCAACTCATAGACGCCGTACCGCGCATGGTGCCCCCGCGGCAAACTATGGGCATTACCCCTAACGTTCCTGTCGCTAGAAACTTGATTCGCATCCACAGGAATGGGCGAGTCTAGACGATCTATGAGCTCAAGGCCGTTGTGCCATCGAGCCGTCGGATGCCTGTATGGGGCGGTCATGACGCGGTACACAGCAACGATAAGCCATTCATTGGAAGTGGCTTCAGATTTTTTTGCAATATAAGCCGATTTTGAAACATACAAAACAATATCCCCTGGCATGGCCTCTTTGCCCATCGGGCGATGTAGCACGCCAACTTCCTGATCAGCAGATCCCGCCATATTTGCGACCTGAACGGGACTAAGCATAACCATCCAGCTGCGTGGCGCCCGACTGCCTTGATTTTGGCCCAGGGTATCGTCATTGGCAATGAAGTGCCGCTTGAGCGAGTGAATGATTCCAACCGCGTTATCTGTCGGCTTTCCACATGCGCGATATTTCTTTGCCGCAGCTTCAAGTTTTTGAATGGCAAAATTAGCCAACTCCTCATTGTCACTGGCCAAGGCATTCCCAGCAATAATCTCTCCCGAGAGATGCAACACGTCAGCATCCGACTCATTTGCCAATTTGCCCAACGCACTCAGCGATTTTAACGCGAGCACGCGGTCTCCTGAATGAAACGCACAAAAACCTTTCATAAATCCATAGTCAGGCTGGTCTGGGAAATTCGCATGCAAGCTGGTTGCGGACGCGAGTGCGCTCGGCCAGTGACCACTATCCATCGCACGATGCATATTTAAAAGGTCAAAAGTTGGAGCTCCTGGAAAGGCGCGATTTACATGATGAAGTAATTCTTGCCAATCGAGGTTTGCCTCATTCGTGGCACAATCTGCAATCAGCGAATTCCAATGGCACCAATCAACGACCTCAACATTCGAGGTGACCAATGCATACTGATTGGCATATTCAAAACCGCGGCGAGCACACATTTGCTCAAATTCAAGACAATATGGATTGTTTGCGCGTCCCTGAATGGCGCGCAAAATCAATCGGGCAGCTGGCGCTTGGTCGAGCTGTAAGTGGACCACACCGCGGAGCGCCATGAAAGATTGCTGCAACTCTGGCTCGACACGCCCGAGCACAAGCAGGTGATCGAGTAGCATGACCAACGAATCATGATCGCCTAGCTCCCCTAAGGATTCAATCCACGCACGGTACAAACGAAGGGTCGCAGGGTGCTCGTCATCTTCAGCGAGAAACATCGATGCATGCTCCGCGGCCGCTTCGTAACGCCCGTTCCACATATGATTGAGCACTATCATATATTCAGGAGTCAAACCCTTGCCGCTGTATTCGACCGTCAGAGATTGTGTTTCTAGTAGGCGCTGAATTCCAATCGGCATATTAAGTTCTCCCCAAAGATCATTTAGACTACGTCGACATACCGATATGGTATTCTTGTCTTTGAGACTTCGGAAGAGATTGAAAATACTTTACGTAGGCATTTTTTTCCGTAGGCTGTACGAAATTGGGAAAAAAATACCCGCATCCAACACCAAGTGTCGACACGGGGAAAACAGCTTTCGTTTGCAGAATGACCAAATCACCGACGTGATCCGGTCCACATCTCTAAGCGCGTGCGCCTACTGCTGTTGCGTGAGAAACTGAGGCAGAAGCCGTATTTGCGGAAAGGATTCGCATTTCATCGGCACGGTCGATCAACACATCTCGAAAATTAAAATAACAATCGTTGCAAATGGGCTCGTCGACAGCCATAGAACTAATCTCCTGCCAAGCAACTAACGCTGCCCAGGCTTGATTGCTAAATTCACGGCGAACACTTTTGACGTGCTCATCACAGGATGAACACTGCAACTTAAAATGTGCTGTTGAGGTTCCGGCTGATTTATTCACATTTAATGTAGTTTTCAAAATTAGAATCTCCCTGTTTCACTTTAGTTGACCCCAGTCCTTAGGGCATGCATTGAAAAAAAAGTTGGACGCTAAAAAAGCACTAAAAACCGCTCAAATCCGGCCAAAACCCACGCCAAAAAATGCCCAGTCCCCAGGCAGCAATCCCCGACGGATCTCCATCAAATAAACTTTTAAAGTTTATTTTCAGGGAATCTCGAAGTCTTCCGTTTTGGCAATGTGTGTTCTGCTCGGCTACTGTTTTTCCACAGCTAGTCAAAAGTGTCAACACTTAATTTGGCTGGCCAGTCAATTGGCCTTGGAAAGCCCGCGTGGCGCGTAGGGCGTCTTTTCAAAATAATATTTAAAAATTTCTTGTTTGATTCTATGGTCACGCATTTGTTCTGCAACATATTTTAGCAATGGTTTCCACACAGCGTTTGCTTCGTGTGGACGACCATTTCGGTAATGAACGAGTCCGAGCAAATATTGGGCTTCAAACTCGCCGCTAATTTCCTTCATTTGATCAAGGTAAGCCTGCGCCTGTCGAACCTGGCCCTGAAGCAACAGCGCGTGCCCCATGGTCATCATGGCGCGGCGGTCTGGCGTCCCAGACCTGGAAGAAATATCAAGCGAAAGCTTAATGAACTCGACTGACTTTGCCAAATGGACATTGCGCCAAACATAACAATCTGCAAGATCAAGAAACACAACTTGCTTCATTCGATCGTCAATATTTTCGAGAGCGAGTGCGTGCTCAAACCACATCGACGCGACCTCTAGTTGCCATAATTCCTTGTACAAACAGCCAAGGCCCCAATACACCGCGGGATGATCAAAGTTTGTGTTGATCAACCGCATTATTTCTTTACTACCCTTTACCGCATCAAATCGGCAGGCCTCGCGCGCCACCAATCTCAATGAATTCTCACTTCCTCGCATGTAAAGAAATTGCAGTTTGCTGCGGGCGTATGAGAGTTGATAATGTCGGCCCTCGGAGATGTCGTGGGTGTCTTTCGTGAACTCAATCCAGTTGACCTTGGATTCTTCATTGTTAGTAAGCTTTCGGGCCCAGTGATCTTGCGCCGCAACAATTCCATTTTGCCCGTGAAGCATTCCCGTCAGACACAAAATTTCATGGGTTAGATAGGTGATATTCCACGGGTCTAACGCTAATAATGGCACCGTCATTTCAAGGCTCGAGGTCCAGTCCTGTTTGCGGTCGTAGTAAGTCGCCTTGAGCCATTGGATTTCAGCGTCGACCTCCGACAACCCTCCTTTGGGCATCTCGATCATACGCAAAATATCCATGGAGAGCTCGGATTCACCTTCGCTCATAAGAAAATTGGCATAGCGCAGTCGGCTGTTCTGCCCCATTTTGTCCAACTCATACATTCGCCCATAATGGCCGGCAGCCTTTTTTTTGTGTCCCATTCGCATATACAAATCGGCCAAGTGAAAATGGACGTCACAGTCGTCTGCGTACCTTGCGTGCAAGGCGTTCAGCAACGACAAAAATTCAACCTTATCGCCGCCATCCGCAAGCTGCCGAATGCGCTCACGACCAACCAAATATTCTTCGACTGCCACGCCGCTATGCTTCAGTTGGGAAACCAAAAGACAAAAGCGAATTTCTGTATTGTTTGGGTGACACTCGTAGGCTGATTCAAACAGCTCTTTGGCTTCAGCAATTTGTCCACTCCCAAGGAAATGGCTCGCCACCTTTTGAACGACAGAGGGGGATTTCCCAGCCACTTGCAGAACACGTTTATAGGCTGAAAAGGACGCCCCTTCTTCACCATATTCTGTGAGAATTCGTGCAACAAAATAAAGAGCATTTTCATCGCTTGTGCTGTTTTTCATCATATCTGAGGTGAGGACTAAAGCCGTGTTGCGTCGAGATGAAGCCTCGGGTTTTGAACCCATAACCTCTAAAATTTGAGAGATCGCTAGATTTTCGTAGATTTGAATTTCTGCCGGCGCAAAGCCCTTCGTATCTACCCACCAATTTGTTAAAGCTTGGACCGCAGCTTGGGCATCATCCATTCTCCCCATCTGCACGAATTCTTCGCTAAGGCGGCGATGGGTCTCGAAATTTCCATATACGTTGTATGGAGCCATCAACTCAAATTGTACAAATAGTTGATCTCCCTTAGCGTCATCGCCCATATTGTAATGAACTTGACTCAGCCCAAATATACTTGGGTACCAGTCTTGACTCAAGGCGATTGACTGCTCGTAATTCGCTTTTGCTCGTTCATTGTTGCCCATCTGCTCGGAACAAAATCCTAGGGCAAAAAATAGGATAGGAGACGTGCCTTGAGTTTTTCCAATCGACTGAAGTGTAGTCATGTGTTCCACAGCCTTCGTTGGGTCGGCAAACATCTGGCTAAGCGTCTGACACACAGCAGCAAGCATATCCCCGGATGCTTGGACTGCCTTATCATAAAATGCTTTGATCTCTTCCATGTTTCCCAGCAGGCTCATGAGTTCAATTCGGCGGAGGTGCACCAGCGCATCATCACATCCCGACTTTGAATTTAGGAGCTCCCGCAAAATGCGATCAGCCTCTTCATATTTCTTAACAAAAATAAGTTTGTTAACAAATTCAAACTTCTCGATATTTTGAATATTCATAATATTTATCCATCCTAATGTCAGACCAAACGCAGTCACTCTGCGAAGCTTGCCTGACTGAGGCCTATCGGAAGGTTATGGAGAAACTAAATAACTTTGGGGGGGGCGACATCAGAGTTTACGAGCATTACCTGCTGATGTAACAGAAAAATTTAGGAGAAATTTATTTAATTCCCTAGGGGCGAACCTCTAGTTTGACATCGGGACTGTACTTAGTGACAGCCAAGTCGACTGGGCCTTTGCATCCCACCAATGATATGGAGGATTTGGCTGGAATAATTTTGACGGGGGTTGCCGTAAAGCATTGCTGAATAACCTGAGCAGCGGTGACGTCCACCGCAATACCGCCGTTTGCGCCGCAAAATAGCCGCCCAACAACCAAATGTGCGGAGAGACTTTCGTAACATGAGGGCACCGATACACCAGCAGCATTTGGCGCAGGGAAATAGTCTAAGCGCAAAACCAAAACTTCGTTCAGCGTGCCTGCATCGTCTAGCGACAACTTCAAGATCTGATTGGATTCGCTTTGTTTTTGTGGCTGAACAACCGGCGCATTTGAAGATTTTGCATCCCCCGATCCTGACGCCGTCTCATTATCTGGTTTATCGTCGTGGGAGCCATATAATCGACATCCTGTTAGGGCCACCGAGAACGTAATCGCTGCCAACGCCGCAGCCAAGAACTTCATTGCCTGGATCTTCATGCTTTATCCTCCTAATGGCCTCGCGTCACTCAAATTCACTTGGGTTGACTTGAATCGGGTTGACTTGAATCGGGTTGACTTGAATCAAAATGCCTGAATTCCTGTAATCTCGCTACCTACGATCAACAGGTGAATATCATTAGTTCCTTCATATGTGTAGACAGTCTCTAAGTTACACATGTGCCTCATCGATTGATACTCAATCATGATACCATTTCCGCCAAGCATATCGCGGCAGGTTCTCGCGGTTTCTAATGCGAATTGGACGTTATTTTGTTTGGCGATTGAGACGTGAGAATGATGCAGTTTACCAGATTCTTTAAGTTGACCGAGGCGCAATGCCAGCAACTGAGCTTGTGTTAATCGGGAGGCGATGGTTGCAAGCTTCAATTGCACAATTTGTTTTGCAGCCAGCGGCTGACCAAACACAACTCGATCTTTTACATAGTTCACAACTTCGTCAAAACAAGCCTCCGCAGCGCCCAGAACCCCCCAGGCGATGCCATAGCGTGCCTGTGTCAAACAAGACAAGGGACACTTAATGCCGCCTGTGGACTTGGGAAGGATGGCTGATTTTTCGAGTTCAATATTATCGAAATAAAGTTCCGACGTCACCGACGCGCGAAGCGAAAGCTTGCCAGTCATTTTTTTGGCGGAAAATCCTTTTACACTTGTTGGCACTACAAATCCGCGAATTCCATCGGGAGTCTTGGCCCAAACAATGGCTACTTGCGCCAGATTACCGTTGGTAATCCACATTTTAGAGCCATTCAAAATCCATTTTTCACCTTTCAACACCGCCGTGGTATTCATGGCCCCAGGATCCGAACCGCCGTAAGATTCGGTTAAACCAAAACAGCCGATGGCCTCACCGGATCCGAGTCGCGGCAACCAGTAGGATTTCTGCTCCTCACTACCGTACTCGTGAATCGGATACATCACCAACGCACCTTGCACAGATGCAAAACTACGGAGGCCTGAATCACAACGTTCCAATTCCTTCATGACAAGGCCGTAGCTAATCGCATCCATGCCCGCAAGTCCGTAACCTTTCAAATTTCCGCCGAGCAGCCCCATGGCTCCGATAGCTTTAATTTTATCGGTTGGAAATTTTTCATCAAGATAACATTGATTAATAACCGGAGCAAATTGCCGGGTCACGAACTCCCGCACAGAGCTGACAATTAGTCTCTGCTCTTCGGTTAGTAGGTCGTTTATATCGTAGAAATCAGGAAACGGAGAGGTGCGAGGAGCTGACATTGTAAAAAACCTCGTAATAATAATTAATTATCTAATGAACCATAGCAGATGCTATTTAAGCAGAAAAAATGGAAAGGTGCCAGCCGACTAATTCACGGCTATTTGGGCACCCTACGGCTCAGGCCATTGACGCCAAACGGTACCAATTTAACCAAGACACTGTCCAACAAATCGACAGCCCATATAATCACAACTATCCGATATTATTAAATAAAATAGCGGCACGGAAATTGCTGTGTACCGTATATCAAACACAACTGGCAGGAACCCAAGTACTCAGCCGCGACATCAAGGGAGGCGAACATCATGAACCTAAGACCAAGCAAAAATTCAATTGGCGCCCTAGCCTTTGCCCTCTCGTTACTAGTTATTCAGGCCTGCTCTAGCTCTAAAACTAATCGTATTGGATTCAAGCGTGGGGCCGACGCACCGACGCAACCAAGTGACTCCGTAGGCACAAACAGCGGGACCGCACCAGGCCTGTCGAGTCAGTTTCACGTATTTGATCCAACGTTCGCGATTGACCAAAAAAACCATGTTTCGCCAGCGGTTCTGGCCCAAGTTTTTCCAATCCACACCAACGACGGCTCAGATGTTGTGACCATTCTAAATGCGGCAAGTCGCCTCGGCATACGAATCCAAATGATAGACCAAGCCAAAATTTCAATTCGCCTGCAAAGCTTCATATTTACAGGCGATGAGTCCGGATATTCTATTGCAAATCGCTTGGTCGCAGCCATGAAACGTGGCGTTGCCGTCCAAGTGATCGTCGATCCCGTCGTCAATTACGAACTCAGAACCCAAAACATGTACCTTTACCTTCAACGCAACGGCATCAAGGTGCAGGGCTATGAACTTCTTTACATGCAGTATCTAGCAGGACTCACCAATCAAGGTTCAATTGAAAATTCTTTTAACGATGCAAATCACCTATATCACGACAAAATTTTAGTTACCGACGTCGAAAATCTTAGTCTTGCCCGCGCTATGACTGGCGGTGCCAATATTGCAAACGAATATTTCGGTGTGGATACGACCATCGCCAAAAATAATTGGGAAGACCAAGATATAATGTTGCGCGGACCAATCGTTCAAGACCTCGCTGCTATTTTTCAGAGAAATTCGCAAATATTTTATGAGGACAAAGCTAGGCTTAATGTTCAAGATTTCGATCAAATGGTGGCTGCCGCCAGCAATGTTTTAGGCGGAGGATTGGGGAATATGCCAAACGCTAATCCAGCTATTCTAAATAGAATAAATGTGATATCCCACGCCCAGTTCCCCCTCAACTGGCAACCGGCCACCATGCGAACCATGCAGTCACGTCCCCGATTGCAAGAAGACCTAATCGCACCAATTTACATTGATATGATCGACCAATCACGCATCGCGATCGATATCGTTAACCCCTACCTAATTCCAGATCCACAATTTATTGCGGCACTAAACCGCGCCGTACTGCGCGGCGTCAAAGTTCGAATTGTCACAAATCACGCGGAGGCGCAAGAGTTTCATAATCTAGCACTCGTGGCGCGTCAGAAATATCAAGCACTCATGGCTGCAAATCTCCAAACGCCCAATGGCGGCCGACTTGATATTTATGAGTGGGGGGGAGACCCGGTCTTAAAAAATGGAACAGGACACAACCACGCAAAATTTGCCATTTTCGACCAACGGGCTGCCATTGTTGGCTCCTACAACCTTGACCCTCGCAGTCGTTATCTCAGTTCTGAAACCGTCATGGCCTTCGAAAATCCTGCGGCTGTGCTGGAGCTGTCTGCAATCGCAAGATCCTATATGGCGCCGGCCATGTCTATTCTTGTAACCCCCGCCGATGCTGCATGGTACGCCACTGCAAACAAAGACATCGCCGCACAATTATGGTCTATGTTTGAAAATCACCTTTAGGCCGTGAACTGCCTGGGTGACATTCGCCAATGACAGCCTGACGCCAACCACGGGGATTTAAAGATTGCTCGTTTTGCGCAAAGATTGCCACCGTGCGTGATCTCGAATTGTCCAAAAAATACAAAGACAAGTCAAAATGGTGGAGCCCACTCTCCAAATCCACAAGGGCGTCCAATGCTCAGTCCAAATCGCCATTCCTAAAATAGTTCCAATAACCCCCAAAAACGCAGGTCCCCCACGTCCAGGACGCTTCCAAAAAGCCCGCCGCCATGAAAAAGTATCCGTCAAAGTATGTTTACCAGATACCGGCAATTTTGCGGGAAGAAACTGTGGAACAAATCCAGAAACAAACGCCCTATACTCTGCGGCCACCGGTCCAATTTGAGCAACCAACCACTGATCCTCCTTGCGCGTCATCCGTCGATACATTGGGCCTAGGCCAACCATCGCCAACAAAAAAAGAACAGGCAACCGTGCCATTAAAATAACGCCGAAAACCATTAGAAACCTGGCCAAAATCCACGGATGCCGAACAAATTTATAAGGCCCGCCGAGGGTCAACAACCCCTCACGCTCCATCCGCGAAAAACCACCGGACCAAGTAAATAAGGACGCTCCCGCCAACGCGATGGCGCCACCAAGTACAAGGGATTTTCCGGTTGCATCCGTAAATACCATCGCCACCGCTGCCGTGATCATTTCCAACAGCTCCATGACGGTCAACCACAATATTTTACGCTCTTTCATCTTCATCATAAAATCTCGCTTTCATATCAAATCATGAGCTTGCC
>CANJQY010000018.1 GCA_947476525.1 Oligoflexales bacterium | reverse complement strand
CTAGAAATCATGGCGGCCGCAGGCCAGAATCACTTGAGCCTGTATGCACTTACCTATGAAGGCAATACACCTTTTGCACGAGCAGAGCGGCGCGGAGTTTTACAAGCCACCTCGGGCGACAACCTCGCCATGCGTTATCAAATGGCCTGCGACGTGCTGCGTAAAAATGGCTACTTTCACGAAGAAATAAGCAACTGGGCCAAATCTGGGGGCGAGTGTCAACACAATTGGCTTTACTGGCGCGGGCACCCGTTTGTCGGAATTGGAGCTGGGGCCCACGGTTTTGTCGACGATGGCACCCCAATCGGGCTTCGCTATAATTATACAGGCGATCTTCGTCCGTTTCTAAAACTAGGCACAACTGAGTTAGAGGCACAGGCCGCCTCTAATCTTCACAAAACTAGCATGTCGTCCTCGCCGCACCACGTTCTTGCCAGTACCGGCGGCAAGATCGATGGGACGCGAGACCTACATGCGTGGCTCTACGAATATGTGGGCTGCACTCTAAGGTCTACCGACGGCGTTGATTTAAAGCGCATAGCCGATCAAGGATTTCGGTTTATTCCTAATCAGAAAATTGAGAGAGCTCTACGAGAAGGACTGCTCTTTATTTCTGACAACAAGCTTCTGGCTACTGAAATCGAGTGGTTCCGTGAAACCTCTTGGAGCTACGAAATCTGTGAAAGCTCGAACCTTGTCTAACCGAATCCTTGCACCGTGACCAACTTTATTGGCATGCGGCGATTTCCAACTCAATACCTTCGCCGATGTAACCACCGAATGAAGCCACGACAAGGTCTTGTTCGATGCTGTCCTTTTGGCCGCTAATGACGGTATTAATTTGCAGCATCAAGTCTTCCGAGCGAGTTCCCGAGCAGTAGTGCTCACGGCGGCTGCGGCTTCCCAAGTTGTCGCGACGCGCATCAATCATGTTGTCCCCGTAGATTTCCTCATCAGCTGGCAACACGACAGTAAAGGGATTTATAGAATCGCCACTCAATGCGGTTCGAGTGGAAATTTTAGCTTCAGCTCCCGCCGACTTCAATACTGAATATTGTATTTGCTGCTGAATAGACTTTACATAGAAACCTTGTGGTAGAGAGACAGGTACGCGAATGGAACACGCCTTGCGCCCCGCCAGCACGGAAGTCCCGCGGCGAAGATCCAAAACAAGCTGTTCGTGCTCAATAAGCAGGTCACCCACCTCATCGACCAAGATATGCGTTGCCCCCTGTGGACAGCCGCTTCCAGCATAAATTGCAGATTCAGGATGAAAGGTAACGACACCAGCATTCGCTGTGCTCGCAACGCTTGCAAAAATTACACCCGTTATGATTGATGACACGACAGTGATTGAAACAAAATACTTCTTCATGGCGGCCTCCCAATTCAAATTAGTCTAATATTTTCCAATTTACTTTCACTTCTATAATAATGAGATGCAAAAAATGGGCCGTACGCAACGACGCCATTTCAAGCCTTTAATGGGCCAAAATGGCGTAGCAAGTCTCATTTATTATCAGATTATTTTATTACCAGTCTCATTTATGCACTGAATTAACGAGAAATACTAACCCGATCATACTTTCCATCAAACATCCTCGCAGTCACAGTTATTGACTTCACCGCACGGCCACCAATAAGAATAGTCGCTTTTTGCGGCCCATCAGTGGTCGTTCGATGTGCGTGTCCAAAACTATAGCTGAGGGTTCGCGAAGAGGATTCAATACTAACTTCAAAATTGGGTACCAAGGCGCCCTGATCGTTAACAACCTCTAAGTGAATTCCTGTTAGAGCTCGTTCGTGGAAGGCAAACATCGCCTCCTTATTTTCTAGCCAAGCGGTAGAGAGGTATGATGCATCGGGCCATTTTACGTAAGACAACTCTACGGTCGCATGCATGCTTGCACGGTACCAGATAGCCCAATCCTGCATACCGCCATTAACTTCATACCATTCATAGCCATAGGTTAAACCACGATCAAATGAACTATTTGCCGCCATTGTCGGATTGGAATCAGCCCAAGCTCGCCCCATCGGATTCAACACGGCGTCGTCAGCAAATTTTTCAGTAGGTGCATCGTTTGCTTTCGTATCCCATGGGAGATTGAAGCAAACTTCCCCTCCATGAAAATTAATGGCCGCAATAAAATGATGAGCTGCATGCAAATCCATGATCGCTTTAGTTTCAATGGCTCGGCCCGTAGAGTTATCACGATTGTCGCTGGTAAAATCTGGGAAATTCCGATTGAGATCCGTATTTACCGCCGAGTATCGCTGGTGCATTTCAAAACCATCGGGGTTCATCGAGGGAACGATAAATATTTTGCTGTTATTGACGATTCGTTTGGTGCGAGCGTCGACACTGTAGTTATCTAGGAGACTTCGAATATGATAGATAGAGAGCTCACGCCCAACCACTTCATCACCGTGCATGTTCGCAACGTATAGGAGTTCTGGTTCGCCTTCATCAAGCTCCACTTGATCACTAACTGTCATCATCCAAAGGTCTCGCCCCTGCGATGATTTTCCTAAACTCGTCAATTTGGCAATGTCAGAGTGACTATCCGCCAGGCGGCGAAGTTCCTCGGTCATGGCTTGATAATTATGATACTCTTCTGCCGCCGCTGGAGAATCGAATTTGGTGGGGGATGTTTCTAAAGTAAACGGGTTTAAACGACCGTCCGTTACTGCCGCCTCGTCTAATCTATGGATCTCCGAGCGATCATCAAATGTAAGTTGATTCAATTCCGTGCTCGGTAGCCAACCCACCGCATATGTATTGTTTTTAGCATGATCTCGGTTGAAGCCCGTAGATTGCACCCACTCTTTTGTGAGCAGGGTATTCGGGACACGAACATAGACAAGTTTATTGTCATTTTGTTTCAGGGCAACTTTTGCCGTTCGCAACTCTCCGCAGGCAGTCAAGCAACTAGCCAGAACACCGCCCACAATAAGGCTGGATTTCAGGCTGACTTGACGATTGACTCGACGATTGACTCGACGATTGACTTGACGACGCATTTGCGTAAAAATCGGGCTTCCCATGGCTCACACTCCATTATATCCGTAAGGTTTGCATGACGTGCTGACAAAAATCTCTACATGAACGTACTTTATTAACATTGCTTTTGTTAACATCACGTTACTGCATGGTCATCAAGATAATCAATCAATTTATTCGCGATCACTCACTTTATTCTAGACCGCAAAATATTAATCAATGCGGACACCGCGATGTCTTCTGCACAAGCCCCCCTCGACAAATCACTGAAGGGACGAGACAACCCTTGCAAAATTGGGCCATAGGCGCGAAACCCTGCTAAACGCTCTGTTATTTTGTAGGCAATATTTCCGGAGTCTAAATCTGGAAAAATAAAACAGTTGGCTCTCCCTGAAACGCGATTATTTGGAGCTTTCCGTTTACCAATCGCCGGGACGACGGCTGCATCAAATTGCATCTCACCGTCGGAATCAATGTGCGGCATCCGCTTTTTGAATAGTTCTGCGGCCTCGCGCATTTTGGTGGCGCGAGGATGGCTCGCAGATCCTTTAGTCGAAAAACTTAGGAAGGCTACGACGGGGACTTCTCCCGTAATTTTAGCTAGTGTTTCGCAGGATCCGACCGCTATGTCGGATAATTGTTCGACGGTCGGCTCAATGACCACTCCGCAATCGGCAAATACATAAGTCTCAGATTTATCTCCATCACGTCGATTTAGAATAAAGCTTCCGCTAACTATTTTAATTCCTGGCGCGAGACCGACGGTTCCTAGGGCGGCTCGAATCACTTCGCCAGTTGTGGCAACGCATCCTGCGACCACGCAATCCGCTCGATTATCAAGCAGCATGGACCCTGCTTGAAAGAGTGCGCTCGTTGAGATGCGATCTAGATCGGAGGACTCCACGGGCTTTGCCTTCCTAGCCATAAACAATTGATACGCTTTTTTCGTGGTCTCAATTAATTCGGCATCTGAAGTCGACAAAAAATTTAGTCTAGCGTCATTCGGCAACCTGCCCCCACTAGATGTAGAGTCCATCGAAGGACTTGCTGTGAGCAGTGTTATTTTTTTTACTGCCTTCCATTCCAAAAGCAATCTTGCTGCCTCAACTACACGAGCATCATCGCCCTCAGGAAAAATGACTGAACCTGGATTTTCCACAGCTGCGGCTAAAATCTTTTCGAAAAATGGTCGACCTGAATTCATACATTCTCCATGTTGCTGCGAATAGCTCATCACAAACTAGCAAAACTACCAACAATCGCTATACCTTTATTTCGTTTGACTAGTTTTACTGCATCTCGGTCAAGTGCTTGAGTTGTAACGACTGCAAGATTCTTAACATGATATTTATCCACAATCATTGTGGATTACTTCGGGGGTTGCAAAAATACCAAATGAAATTTTGACTACAAATTAAAGATTTTCAACGAAGGAGCCGATGGACCCTACTGAACTGAATGTTTTATAAACACAAGGTGTGATACATGATTTGTGTCTTGATTCGAAATCAAAAATTGCGCTCCGAATTAGTGCTGCTGCTGAACAATGCAAGCATTTCGAATTGTGCATTTGACCCCGACTCGGATCTGGCCATTAGCTCTTTGTATGGCGAGAATGTCAATATTGCGATCGTCGAACCTAGCGTCGCGAACCTAAAGGTAAACGCGTGGCTAGACGCCCTTGGAAGCCTCGGGGCAAGAATCCCTGTCTACGTCCTAGCCGGCAATAAAAGTGCAGAATATGCATTTTCCAGTCGCAACAATGATTTTTTAGGGTGGATTGACAATAACAACGCACAACACATTTTTAATATCTTGACCAACGCTTTACCATTAGGAGAGTTGTCCGGCCTCTCTGTAGGTCGGAAAATCGAGTTGTACACGGCGCCTGCCGCAATTCAGAAACTCAATGAAGACAAAGCCATGAGTATATTGAAAATCGACGCCAGTGCCTTTCGCAAAGTCTCGATCGAATACGGAAATGAAGCCTATCAGGCCTTGCACTCCTGCTTTGTAAAAATCATTTCCTCCCTTTGGGGCCAAGCAGATTGTTTACGCAATTCTGATTTGATCATGCAAAAATCAACTAGTGCTTGCATCTTCTATGTACTCTTGGAGCAAAGTCGAGTGGCCCGCTCAGTGCCAGCGCCCGGCGCCCTTGAAACAATCGCCGACCGAATCAGCATTAAAATTCAAGAGGCCCTGTGGATCGAACTAAACAAAAATCGGTCCGAGCGAACCCTCCCTAATTGCCTCAGTTTGATTCCCGATTTTTCCGTTGGCCACGCGACCGTTCTGCTAAATCCCTGTATCGACACACTCGATACTCTAGATCAACTTTTTAACCTCGCAGATGAATCCTCAAAAATTCAACAGAAAAGGATCAAGTACCGTGAGCTCGAACTCATGCAAACCATCATTAAAAGTGATGAAATCTTAGTGCCTCATTTTCAAGCTGTCTTCCACTTGCCTGCGCTTACGAAGGCAAACGTCGAAGCCGTAATTGCATCGAATAGTATCGAGCCGATTATTTCAAGCCTGTATGGCTTCGAATCGTTGATCAGACCTCAAGCTGCATTGATTCAGGATAAAATTGCAAACAATCACCTCGTCCATTTAGACTCCAAGGTCCTTCGCCCCGATGTACTTTTTGGTCTGGCGAAGCACTGTAAGCTCTCACTTGAACTCGATCAAGCTTGCCTAGCATTTGGAATCAAAGCAGGAGTCTCTCTACCCGGAAAGCTACTGCTTAATATATTACCTAGAAATCTAATTCACCTAGATCGACTGAAAAATCTTGTATCGCTTCGCAGCGATATCGTATTTGAAATTAGTGAATCAGAGGGAGTGTCGAATCCTGAGCAAATGCATAAGACTCGGCAAATGATCCTTGAGCTTGGCGCGAAACTTGCTGCCGATGATTTTGGAAAAGGACAAGCAAGCATCGAGAGGGTTATTCAACTTCGACCCGATGTGATAAAAATAGACCGAATGCTGTTGGAAAACATTCACTTAGACCCAATTAAAAAGGTTTTTGTAGAAGGCATTGTTCAGGCTGCCAAAATGATCAACTCCTTGGTGCTCGCTGAAGGAATCGAAAAATGGGAGGAAGCTGAAGTCGTCCAAAAAATGGGAATTGAGCTGATTCAGGGATTTCTACTGCATAGCCCGCAATCATTAGAAGAAATTCAGGCACAGCTAGATACCGCTCACTTTCGCATCACCGCCGCCTAGGAACCTATCGCAAATTTTTGCCAATCGATATAAAATATCAATATCTATTTATTTGATAAGGTTTTTCTCCACATTCGAGAAAGGCTAAATGGTTTAAATCAGTCAGCGAGGCAACCCATGTCTGAGCATTCCAAGATTATTCTACTTTTTGGCGGCACTAGCAGTGAAAGACGTGTTTCCGTCGCTTCGGCCAAGCATTTATCTGCCCAAATACCTGCTGCAGATCTTTGGTACTGGTCACCCTCCGGTGAAGTCTTATCCGTTCAAGCTTCAATCCTCGCCAGCCATGACAATGTGTTCGACACCGATTTCAATCCAGAAAAGTCTGACCTCATTGGCGAGACGATCGACCACGCGACTCGCGCCGTGGGGGGGCGAGTCGTGTTT
The DNA here is from genome assembly GCA_947476525.1 of Oligoflexales bacterium. Lineage (GTDB taxonomy): Bacteria > Bdellovibrionota_B > Oligoflexia > Oligoflexales > RGVZ01 > CAMDKS01. The sequence continues at coordinate 22,457 of CANJQY010000018.1, read as the reverse complement.
TTAGCACTACACGGTGGCGACGGCGAGAACGGAACCCTTCAAAAAAAATTAGAGGATCGAAAAATCCCATTTACCGCCTCCTCCAGCGCCGCAAGTGCCTTGGCCATGGACAAAGCAAAATCAAAAGATGCAGTCAGACCATGTGGGCTACTTATGGCCAAACAGCTGCTGTTTACCGCAAATGATCAAGGAATTGGCGAGGCTCTGTGTAAATTTCAAGTTTCCGTAAAAAATATCGTCATCAAACCTTCATGTGACGGATCGAGCAAGGGGTTGGCCTTTGTCGGGAGCTCTGCCGAATGCGAAGCATGGCTTCAATCCAACAAACAATCCAAAGACCACTGGATTGCCGAAGAAAGAATTAATGGCCGCGAATTGACGGTTGGTGTGATCACGCACAACGGATGCCTAATGGTTTTACCACCGTCTGAAGTCGTCTTAGAGCGCAATGCGACCTTTGATTTTCAGGCAAAATATCACGGCGTAGGTAACAAAGAGATTACACCTGCTGAGCTCTCCCCTCGCGAATCCGCGGCTGCCCAGTCCGTTTCTATATTAGCGCACACAGCCATAGGATGTTTCGGGTATTCACGAACCGATATGATTATGACAAATAGCGGCATGTACTTTCTTGAAACGAATACGCTACCCGGCATGACCCTGGCCAGCTTCATGCCTCAACAACTTCGAGCCGCAGGCATTGCCTTCAAAGATTTTATTGATAATCAAGTATCCCTCGCCAGAGCTCGCTACTTGTGAGGCACGGCTAGATTATCGTGAATTTGACAATCTAATTCGTAGCCCTATGCCCTAGTTTTTACTTTTACATAAAAGCGTTTTTTCGCAATTGGCATTTCAGTGCTAATCGAGTCGTCAAAAATCAGCAAGTAAACATAATCGCTACAAACTCCGTCTGGACGATTTGACGAGTCACAGGTACCCAGCACATCAACCGACGTGTGAATCTCTTCATTCGGTCCCGCAATAGCAAAGTCGACCGCACCTAGCTCTTCGCCGACCCAGTGCACTGCACCTTGCAAGGCGCCGCGGCCTGTTTTAAACAGTTTGGCACGCAGAGGATAGTGGAATTGAAAGTCATCACCATCCGCTACGGAGAACGATAGATCCATGGTTTTTGTCTCTTGTGCACCAAGGCTAAGGCTAATTTCATGATCGCGCGAACCAGGTTTTTTTGCGGCCACTTCGACGTTGTTGTATTTTAAAGAAAAGCTTGCGGCCTTTTGCGTGCCTCGAACAAAGTTTCGTTTTGCGATCGACTTATTGATCATGGCTGTCATTTCACCAGCTGCACGAACGCCCGGCCGACCAAGTGAGTCTGCAAAAATCATGTGATCAAAGAAATCGGCAGCCGTCAAATGTGGGTGGCCACGAGTAAGGCGCATTGTTTCCAGAGTAAGGTCGACCACTTTATGCGTTGCCGCCGCACCGTATTGAGCAATAGCAGTCTCAAGGATATCATGCATGGCGCCGCCGTAGGCTTCACCATCATCATGAACTTCGTTCGTTAAGACGAAGCCTGTGTTGTTGTAGATTCGCATCTTGTGGCGTCCAGGAAACTCTTGACGTCCAACAGCCGACTCAACAACAAGGTTGCCAACAAAATCAGCCATACCTTCAGACAAACCACCGGTATCAGCTAACTTAACAGACCCCATCAGACGGTCCATCAATCCGTGACCAAGCTCATGCCAGATGGTACCGTTGTTACGAGCCGCGTTGTCGCCTTTTGAGCTGTAGGTTGTAAAGTTGATCGTGTCGTCAGTATAGAATGCGTTATCCTTATACTTAATATCTGGATTGTAAAGGTATGCCAAAAATGGACGAGTTGAAAGCTCAGGATCCGAAAATCCCTGGGTCTGGAACGCTTCGAAAAACTTATTCACGCCGGAGTAAACCTGCAGGTCGTCAAAGCCTTCGTTTAAATATGTTTGAGGATCATGCGTAGGATGACGGGTTGCTGGGCGAGACGCCGCTTCCGCAGCACTCGTAATCGGCTTACCGTAAAAACTTCCGTGCACGTTTAGCTCATAGTCATCAACGCCATCTTGAGTAATTTCTTTCCAGTCATTAAAGGGATGATTAGAAAATTTCGGCGTGAAATTTGTGTTTGGAAAAGCAGCCAATGCATCAGGATGGATCATGACACTGCAATACCGGCCCACAAGACGTACACTACCGCCATCAGAAAACGTATTTGATAGTTCAGGAACAGCTTCAGCTAGTAGTGTTTCACGCTCACCTAGCTTGACCATGCTCCAAAAACCAGCTGCCCGACCTTCAGGGGTCCGACCTTGAACTTCATCTAGTTTCGAATCAAAGTAACGCTGATCGCTTAGTGGCAAAAACGGATCTTGCAATGATATTCGAGCCGTTGGCAAAATGTAACGCAGAGTCATGCGCTCACGCGGCAGAATAACACCATCATCATCTTCTTCGTAAACTGGGAATAAATCAGCTTCAAGCTGGATATCACCCACTTGATCGGCGCGGACGCCGCGGTCTTCTTCTGGAAACGGACTATAAACAGAGCTAGACACTCGGCGAGTCAACAAGTCTACGCGAACTTCGTGGGTACCGCGCTTTCCTTTGAGCGTAGCAACACTGACAAGGCGGCCATTTGCCCACATGACTTGTGAACCTTTGATACTAACGAGGCCGTCCTCATGGCCACGTACAGAGCGAAGAACAATCGACTTCAACGCATTGTCTGGTAATAAATCACTTGAAGATCTAATCGAGGAACGTCCAGTTCGAGTCATTAACTCCGAACGAGCGGAAGCTATCGACCGATGAATGGCTGCTGGAGTCTCAACATTTGACTCCATCTGAACGAGTTTACCGGTGGTTCGGTCAGACCAAATTCGAATCGAAGTGCCGTCAATCGGCGTACCGTCAGCCGTCTGGACAAACTGGCCGAAATGCGTGTACGCAAGATCACGATCGTCAATGGAAACAAAGGTGGCCGGATCTAAAGTCACACCCATACGAGTCGATAATTCTGAGATCACGTGTGCAAGAGTCGCATCAGTGTCCTCGCTACCTGTCCAGCGGGTGAACACCGCGGACTGAGCGGCAGAGGCCATCAAGGTGAACGATATAAACAATAATTTCAAACGATTAGACATACTCAAAACCTCCTGACGAATGATTATCGTAGCAATCTATAGCAACTGCCATGGTCCGCCTATTAATAGGGCAATTTATACCTGATGTTGGCCCATTAGTCAAGTCGAAACTTCAAGAACTAAGGCTCTGTATTTCCTGACTAATGTAGTACAATAGGACTGTGGTTATAGGCCATCAAGTGACGGCTGAGGTGAAAAACATTGCACTTGGTCAGCATGCTCTTTTACGAAAAAAGACACGATAGATGACAGCGATTGGATGATAGCACATGGATGCCACCGAGCAATTTGTAGAGTTTGACCAGCAGCTTGTAGCGGCTAGCAAAGGCATAAAGATTCTAAGTGTCCTCGGCTGGGGCGAACTGGTGTGCAACGATTTTCTCGCAAGCTTAAAGCGCGGCAATCCAATTATTCCTACTATCGCCTATCCCAATTTTGAATATGCAGAACAAAAATTAATACTAAAGAAAATAATGAATAGTGCCAGTCGAGATCACCCCGTCGGATGGTATATTGGCGAGACAGCTCACAGCTACTTTATCGCTGCGCAAATGCTGGAAGGCTTGGGCACAGCAGCGTTCCGAGAATGCAGCGAGGCTCTATATGGACGCCCAGATGACCAAATTGGAAAGCTTTCCAATCTTACACTGGCAGACGATTTCATCAAAATTACGGACGACTTTTCCGCAATCTTAAATCTAAGCGACGACTCAGGCATTACGGGAAGTCAGGAAACCGCCCAAATTATCAAGGTGAGATCGGATGCTTTCTTTAAGGATTATAGCATCTCGGTGATCGTGGAAAACGATATGTCCAGCAAAGCAGCTGCAGGGAGCGAACGGGTGCGCCTTCGTGGCCATTCAGAATTTACAGCCAATGAGACCGAGCAATTGGTTCAGCATGAAGTGTTTGTTCATTCTGCCACAATGTTGAACGGACGCCGTCAACCTTGGCTAAAGAGTATGGGACTAGGCTCTCCTCGAACGACCGCAACCCAAGAGGGTCTTGCCACATTTGCCGAGCTCATCACTGGCACCATGGATTTGGGGCGACTGCGAAGAATTGCGCTGCGGATCAAAGCTATTGATCACGCGTTAAACGGTGCCGATTTTATGGAAACATTCCGATTTTTCCTGAACTCGGGACAACCCGATAAGGAAAGTTTTCAATCGACCGCGAGAATTTTTCGCGGTGGTGATCTGAAAGGTACAAATGTCTTCACTAAAGACTGCGTATATTTGAAAGGCCTTTTATCGGTCCACACGTTCCTGCGCAAGGCCATTCAAGAGCGCAAAATCGACTACCCACAAAGGCTCTTTTCAGGAAGAATGACCATTGGAGACGTCATTCGCCTTGAAGAGGCTTTTAATGATGGGTGGATTACTCCTGGAAAATACTTGGCTCCTTGGGTCGCAAATCAGCAAGGCTTGGCGGCGTATCTTTGCTACAATGCTTTTTCAAATAAACTACAGCTCGAAGAAATACGCCTTGAGGACTTCTCCTACGAGATCAAAGATTTGGGAGCCGTGGATTGACCTCGAACATTTGCAGGCACTTCCATCACCGCTTTACCAAATGCTCGTCGAGGCTGTTCAGTACCGAAGCGCACACAGACCGCATTTCTTTCATGCCCCCCATTTCGAGCATGGTTCCGCGGTGTGCAGCTCGATTGCGCGCTTCCTGAAGCTCGTTCATGTCGCGTGCAATTCTAGCGATTCCATCATTTTGAACTTTTGCCATCGGCAATATGGCCTCAAATTGAATATTACGGAATTTAAAGTTGCGACCAAATAACAACAACAGGAGTGCCCACGCCCTAAGCCCGTCAATAATTTTGTACTGTTCGCGAGCAAGTTGGCCAGACATGATAGACCTGCAAATTAGGCTCAGCTTATGACTTGGGAATGTTTCTCTCGCAAAAAATAGACTGATTTGCAGCTCAGAAACCAAATTTTGGCCAAAAGAACTCTCATCATCAAGCTCAAGACGCACAATTCGCGACTGCATTTTTTGCAACAAATCGGAGTTGGGCTGCAGGAAAATAGCTGGTCCAAGGCGCTCTTGCAACAACAAATCAATCGATTTCACATACTGCAACAGCACAGTGCTCTTATCTACGCGAGCATCAAATAATTCTGGATGCTGACAAATTACTTCGCTGCTTCTCAACACTGATTTAATTGTTTCACTATACGAGGCGAAACCCGTCAATTCACGTTTTAAAATTTCATCGATGGAGTGCTGCTCTTTTGCTGTTAGGCTCGACTTTGCCTTCACAGCGCCGCCGGCGACCTCTGACGCCCCTTGTGCAATCAAATTGTCGCAAAGGTTCACGGCAGCTTGAGCTATTTCAGGCTGATTCATGGCCCCTTTTCTCGACGCTAACATTTTCTGAAGGTGCTTTAATAACGTCGAGTAGCTGTCTCCATTTTTGGGAGTCAAGCTACGAAATACTTTTGCGTGGGAGGTTAAGTCTTCTGGGTTTTGTTCAAGCCAGCTAAGCAATTTGTCGTGGTCTTCAGCCCCACCGCCGGCCGTCAAACTGTCGAGCGCACGCCCGCGTAGACAAGCATCGTTGTGATCAAGCAAACCAATAAGGCATTCTGCGGTCGCACTATTCATGCACCCTTTCGACGCTGCAACAGCAAGCAGACGGTGTTGAAAATCGCCGCTGGCTAACGCCTCAGTTATCAAATGCGTAAGCTTTGGGATCGTTACCGTCCCCATTATTTTCAGCAACGGCAATTTCAGTAACTTGATGGCGTTTTCCTGAAGATTTCCTAGAGCCTCGCCGTCGTCGACTCTGGCAAATTTCGCCAAAGCTTCCACGGCCCTCGTAATTTCATTTTCACTATCGGCCACTGAAACAATTTGTCTGAGCCTCTTGCAAATAATTGTAGCTGCCTCAGGTGAATCTACGAGTGACAGCGCGGCATACACGGCTGCCTGTGAACTCAACGAGTCCTTGATCAACCGCCGGTATAGCGTTAACGCGTCTGCGCCGCTATAGCGAATTTGACCTAGTGCCCTAGTCATGCGCGCCATCAATGGCTCGCTAGTTTCTTGCTCAATCGCCGCAGTAAGGCGTTTCCCAATCCGCTTGACCAATTCCTCCGCCTCTATTTGCATCATTGGCAGGGCTGTTAACGCATTGATGGCGAGGAAACGAAGATTTTCACTGAGAGTCTTGTTTTCGATGATGTCGAACAAAAGACCTTCGCTTTTTGATGTGTAAACACTTCCCAAAAATCGAATCAGCGTTACCGACGATTTGTCTCCGACAATGGCAGCTAAGAATGCGCTTTTGTTGGCTTGATAGAGCGCTCTTCCAAGGGCCGAAAATATGGTTTGGCTAATTCCTTCCGCATGATCAATCAAGAAATCTGTGTCTGCTTTTAAATTCGCCCCACCCATTGTCGCAAGCCTCAGAAGTGACTTAAGATCTAAGGACGCATCGGGTGCCAAAAGATCAAACGCCTCTCTGGCAACTTCTACGGGAAACGCCTTCAACATTTGAAAAGCCGGCCTAGATAAGGAAATATCTGAACTGTTACAGATATCGGAAACCGCATCCTCCAAAGAATAACCAATGCGAAGTCGGATAGTTTCGACAGCGGACATTTTGATTTGATGAGCGAATGCGCGAAAACGAGTGTCCAACAACTCTAGTTTGGAAATAGTAGCCGCATTCCCAATGCGCCCTGCAGCTATCATGGCGGTATTAAATAGGGCTGAAGCCTGTTGGGGATTCGCCGAAAAAATGAATTCCTCAATTTTCGGTAATAATTCAATTTGACGTCTGAGTCCTGCAGCAATAATTGCATTTTGAAGAACCGGCGTAGGAGTCGTGGCACTTGGCTTTAGAACGACTGAAGCAATCAGATCATCGCATGGAAACCAATTAAGGTTAGCGAGAGCTATCAGAGCATCTCGGGTGAGTGGATGCTGATGATTTAAAATGACTGACGCCAGAAATTCACCCGCCACCGGGCTGTCCGTGCAGCCTAACGCCAAAATCGCCTCTGCGGCCATGCCAAGATCCAAAGTATTTGAGGCAATTTTACACAAAAATTCAACCGCTCGGTCTACGCCTGTGTTGCCCAAAGCCTTAATCAATACCAATTTTGTCGAACGCCAAACCGACCGGTCAAATGTTTCTTGAAGAATTCTTGCGGCATTTCCGCTACGACTCTCTGCCAAGGCATTGATGGCTACAACGCGTTGAGCGTCATCTTCATTTTGCTCGATGGTTTGAAGTAGTTCGAGAGTTTCTGGCTCGACAACAAATAATTTTTTTTTACCCATTACTGAAATACGCTCGCTCGCAATCTTGAACAAATTACTTTTCTAGTCCCAAATAAAATCTTTAAGCCACACCTATTTTTGCCTTTAACTTCATCAACTGCTTGTCGTTCGGTGATCGCGCGATCATTTGAGCGAGAATCAGGGACGCCCCGACCTTGTCGTTGATTTTAATCAGAACATTAACCAATATCATTTGCGACTTCTTGATTGGAAAATAACGGCTACGAGACAGTAGCTCGCCCAACTGATAGACTTGCTTAGTGTGGCCGGTTGCCAACAAATGATTGGCGTAGGACTCAACTATTTCATTTCGAAGTGGCTCCAATTTTATCGCTAGCCCCAAAAACGCGCGTTCAAGCGCCAATGCCCCAGTTTGCTGAGCCCAGCGGCTGGCAGCCCAATAGAACTCATACGAAGTAGGAAATCGATCCGATGATCCCCACCACAGGTTTAAAAAATTTTTCAACGAATCCGCGCAGCCTGTACGCGTTAGAAAAATTGAAGCACGCACGATGCGCTCAAAATTCAGGTCACTTAACAACATTAATTGGTTTACCAGGTATTGAGTGGCGGAGTCAGCTTCCTCTTTGGATTGGGAGCATCGCACGGCGGTGTCATTCATAAGAGAGTCAAACGTCCCATACTTTAGCTCCAATTCACTGTGCAGCCGACCGCCGCTGGCTAACCGCACTGCGGCGAGTGCACTCTCAGCCTCAGCCCAATACATTTTCCCTGGTTCCGCGGCAATGGCGCTGCAGGCCGCTTCAACCTCCGCAAGAGTTAATGGATTGGATGAAGGTGACGGAAAGTCGAGTGAACTTGTCCTTAAATCATCTAACAACTTCCGAGTAGAAGTCTCGGCATCGACTAGTGAAAGGCAAGCAAGAATAGCACCTTCGAATTTTTCTCGTTGCCGATCAAAAAATATGAATTGGTCGATGAATAAATCCGAATTTCGCTTTTTGAAGTCCGACAATGCTACTTCTGAAGAATACAGCACCAACAACGGAATACGACGAAATGACCTAGCTTCCGTGTACATACGCAGCAAGATTTCCGAGTCGTGACAATTTTCACCGCACCAAACGATTAAACAGTCGGTTCCGTTCGTGCGAAGCCAGCGCGTACAGCTCACGAGGTCGGAAAAACCGGTCGAGCATTTGAAATTAATAGAGGTCAACATCGCCTTTAGTTCTGCCACCCGCGTTTCTATTGAATGAAATATGGTTATATGACGGCGACGAACTTCGTCTTTGATTTTTGTAACAGCCTCAACGGCTGCGAATCTGGCATCCCAGGCCAATTTAATTTCATTGACGAAGTGCTTTGCACTCAGATTGCCAAATGAAACCTCGTTCACAAACGAAAGTTCGCATTTTTCAACTTCTTTGCTATAATTCAGATATTCGTCTGGCATCAATTGCGATAGCTCAGTTTTTAGTATTTCTGCCTCTTTGGGCAGGTCAAACCACCGAGCAATATTCAATTGATGGGACAGCCGATCATTAAGACCTTCAATTCTGATTGAAGATACCGTAACAGCGTAAATACTGGCGCTTATTTTTATGCTGAGTTTTTGAAACTGCATAAGCAGCTCCTGCCCCGATTGGCCCCGCCCATCCCACTGCACAAATATTGCATGGGCCCATTTAATTGACTGACGAACGGATTCTAGATCCTTAAACGGAAATGCGCGCACTTCATATCCGCTTGGCGCAATGTCTTGAACAAAGAAATTTTCTAACTCGCTTGAAATATACGCTAAAAGAATTCTAGGTTTTTGCTGTTCTATGTTTAACAATTCGTTCGCACCTATTTAAAATAGCTCGTAGTTGCCTTACTCGCAAATCTTTGGCTCACTCGTCTCGTTACTTCCGTTACGATCTATAGGCCTTTCGGTGCCGCATTATGAACATGGGTCACTGTGGAAAAATTGTATTCCAAATGTAAATGTATGGCAAGTCTAACTGGTGCGCTTTATAATAAAAGCAGTCCTCGCAATGCCACTCCTGGCGTGCGCGAACTTCGGTAACTTTCCCCAGCAAAAGAGTTGGCGCCACGGGCAGTTGACGCCTCGAAAAACCAATTGAATTGGAAACCCAAATCTAGGGTGAAATATTCAGCTAATTCAACTCCAACGGCAGGCCTCACCGTTACGTACATCCCTGTGACAGTCATCGAATCACCTCCGCCATTGCCGGTCAAGGTGTTAATTTCTCGCCCTGCTCCCAGTTCTCCAATCCAGATTAAGGATTCCAATGCTTTTGCCCTAAAAAACATGTTTATGCCGTAGCTCGTTTTGTTAGCCGCAGTGACCATGCCTGCGCCTTTCCAGTTGAGTTGGCTACCCTCCAAAAGCACACCTTTTTCTTTCGCCATAAATCCAAGCTGCAAACCAAATCCAACAAGTGACTGACTCCAACCAGATTTTAGTGCCGCCTTGCTACCGCGTCCGGAAATGCCGATTAAACCTTGTTTCACAGCTTCTTCGTCTCCTTCATTGCGTGCAACAAGCTCTTCGATGATGGCCTGATTTTTTTCACGGCGCGATGCGGCAAGTCCCTGATCTAAAGTTAATAGCATGGGGGAAGCCCAAACTGCGGCGTCATTGACACCGGCGGCAAAACTTTTCACCGATGAAGCCACAACTCTAGCTGAAACACGGTCATAGTAATATAGCCCGCAAGCTTTGATAGTTATCGTTGATGAGGCCAAACAGTCGACAACAATAGCCGCAGGTGCCGCTAAATTATCGAGCAAACGTTGTAAATCTTGGACGGAGGCTCCAGCCTTTATGGCACCGGTCGGTGACTTTAAAATCTTTTTGGGCAACGCTTTCCTGAACTCCTCGCGGTCAACAGTAGGAATTCCACCTAGCTTCGACTCCGACGTTTGTGACGATTTGCGAATTTTCTCGATTGGTATTACGTCCCACGTTGCACTTTGGGATACGGCTGTGAACACTGCTCGGTAGAAATTTATGCTGGGCTGCACGGCATGACCATCAAAAGCATATACGACCGCGATTTGCCGCCCAGACGGCTTCGTTCTCGGAGATTCTGTGCCCGCTGCACTCGCGCCACCTGACAAACCAAACGCTAACGCGACAATTCCGCTGGCAACAATTCCGCTGAACAGATAATTGATATACGCTTGGCGTTTTAGGCGATTCAACTTTGAAACTTCGAGAAAATTCACTACATCCCTCCTAACGGTGAATTGAGTACCATAGGCCCAATCAACATTATCATGACAGCCGGAAGAATGAAGAGCATCATTGGTAACATCATTTTTACCGAAATTTTTCCTGCCGCCTCCTCTGCAAAAACGAAGCGTTTTGCCCGAAAAGTATCGCTTAATGCTTGCAAGGTTTGGTTGACGTCAGTGCCCAATTCCATGGCCTGTATGACGGTCTGAAGGAAAAGTTTGAGACTCGGATTTTGCATGCGGTCATCCATCAATCGTAACGCATCTGCGCGAGTCATGCCGAGGCGCATATTTTTCATGGCAAATGCAAATTCGCGGGACAGCGGGGTCTTAGGAGCATCCTCCAGCACAACACCTAAGGCTTGAGTGAAATCCAGACCCGCTCCCATCGCGAGGCAAAGGTAATCAATAAAAAATGGCAAATCTTTGAAGCACGATCTTTGCCGCTTCGCACCGGCATCGGAAATGGACATCAAAGGGTATACAAATGCGGCGGCACCGCCAGCCATTGAAAAGGTGATAGGGGCACCTAAAAGAGTGACAAACATGATAAAAATCAGCACCGTTACCCCACCGGCCGCCAGAAATTGATAAGCGATAAAATCATAAATATCCCATTCCGGCATGAATGCGGCCTGACTTTTTTTGAGCTTGATCCATTGTTGGTATCGCGGAAATTGAACAGTCAGTGCTAGTGGCCGCAAAAATTTAACCCACGTGGCGATTGCCTTCTTTTTGTCGTCAAATTGATACAAATAACGATGCTCGCGATAACCATACAAAATCAGGTTTCCCACGACATACATGACAAATCCAGTTGCTACTCCGTCAAGAATCCATGACATATCTATCATAAATTCCGTGGCGATAGTCCAGTATTCAAAAAATTTAGATACCAAAGCTGCTAAGGTAGAGCTCAAATTAGAAAAATGAATCACTTAAAAACCCTTTCTTCTTTTGCCCATTAAACTTCAAGCTCCATCACCTTGATCGTGGCAAGGATTCCGACAACCTCCAGAAACACGACTAGACCCAATAATATTTTCCCGATTGTAGATGTCATCATGTACTCCATTTTTGGGCGATCCATAAAATACATGCCCACGCCTATGAGAACCGGCATAGAACATAAAAGTACGCCTTGTGCCCGACCTTGAGCAGTCAGTGCCCGAAGGCGACCTTCGACTCGATCAGACTCGCGAATGGTCGCGACTATGCGGCTAAGAACTTCAGGAATTTTCCCTCCCAATTGAGTTCCAATAATTAATGCGCCGAATGCAATATTTGCATTTTGAGTTCGAACCCTCTTTCGAACACCGTCTAATGCCTCGTCAATACTCATTCCAAAGCGGTAGTCTTTGAGGACCCTACTAACCTCCGCCCCGAAAATCGGAGGGCAGTTTTGAACCGCGATGACCAAAGAATCTTTAAGCGTCAATCCCGCCTTCAGAGAAGAGCTTATAGTAGTAAGACTTTCCACTAAAGTGGCGTCAAAGGACGATTGGTACAATTTAAACCTACGTTTTCTAATTATGGATGGGGCGAAAAAAAACACCGTCATACAGACAATCATGGAAAAAATAAGATTAAGATCCATCAGCAAAAAAACCGAAAAGACGCCAGCCGCGGCACCGCCTCCCAGGATCCGGTCTTGACGATCGTCTGTGACCCCCACACTCGTTCGCTCTAGCACCAATTGAAACCACCTCATGGCCGTGACCCTAAACGCGATGATAAGACCAGCCAAACTAAGCCACGTCAATTGATGGGACACAAAGATCCATACATCCGACGCCATAATTTTCATGTACCAGCTTTCCATCTGAGACTCCTAATCCACGGTTTTGCTTTTGCGACCCTTGGGAGGCGCCGGTATGCTTGCTAGTTGAAGGTTCGATTCCGCCGATCCGGGGAGACCCTCCTGTTGCCAAAGATTTTTCAATGCTGGCCAACATATGACTGGGTCATCGTTGGCGTCGCGTTTAAATAGGGGCTCAGAAATATACTCCGCATTTTCCTTTTCAATGCCCTTGACCCAGGCTATTTCTGTAATCAAGCGGCGACCATTGCGCCGCCTTGAAATCTGCACAACAATCGACACCGCACTTACAATTTGTTCGCGAATCGCTCGCAAGGTCAAGGCCATACCCGACATCATCACCATCGTCTCAAGGCGCCGCAGCAAATCCTCAGGCGTGTTAGCATGAGCCGTCGTCATTGAACCGTCGTGACCAGTGTTCATTGCTTGCAGCATATCAAGCGCCTCACCCCCACGGCATTCCCCAACCACGATTCGGTCAGGCCGCATCCTTAGGGTGTTCTTCACTAAATCGCGAATGGTAATCGCACCAGCTCCTTCTAGGTTTGCGGGGCGCGTCTCAAGACTGATCACATGTGCCTGTTGAAGCTGCAACTCGGCCGCATCTTCGACCGTGATAATTCTTTCGCCATCAGGAATAAAACTAGACAGAGCATTAAGGAGAGTCGTCTTACCGGAGCCCGTACCACCAGAAATAACAATGTTTTTACGCTCGTCCACCAAGATCTTGAGAAACACTTTCATTTCTTCAGAAAGAGCGCCCCACGCCACAAGCTGTGGCACGCTAATCGGGGTTTTGGAAAAACGTCGGATTGTTAAACATGGCCCCTTCAAGGCCAAGGGAGGAATCACTGCGTTGACTCGGGACCCATCCAACAACCTAGCATCTACAATCGGAGACGCCACATCAATGCGTCGACCCACAGTTGAGACGATTCGTTCGATTACATTTAATAAGGCCTGATCCGAGCTAAATCTAACCGGCGACAATGTGAGGCTACCTTTACGCTCCACAAATATCTGATCACGCCGATTCACCATGATCTCGGTCACGGAGGCGTCCCCTAAAATAGACTCAAGTGGACCTAGCCCCATGACTTCATCAAATACTTGCTGCTCGAACTCCGCCGGAGTAAATGCAAACTCTTTTGGAAAAATCAATTCCCCCACAATTTTCTTGAGCTGAAGACGAGTTTTTCGCCGAGTATCGTCCGAATCAATTCTTGCCAAATCTATACCATCAAGATCTAGCTCCTCAAGCAAAGTTCGTGAGATCAAAGCCCGGATCCGATCCGGGTCACCACCACAAGCGTTCACGAAGTCTTGCGTGGTGATGCTTTTCGCTTTTCCTTCCGGCTTGTTTTCTGCCATGTGATCTTGCATGGCCGTGGCTTTGCCTGTCACCGAGGCCACAATCACTCGCGTAGCCCCAATAACCATCTCCATGACATCGGCGAGCATCACAGTGTCGCCAATATTAAGCTTTCGGCCCTCCACAAACATGACGGGCTGAGGTCCTGTGCATTTGATCGTAATTTTCTCTGGACTCGCCTGCAGCACTCCGCACAAATTCGCTCCAGAACTATTAATTCGAATCGTTGCAAAGGCACTATCACCGATCAAATATCGACCTGCTGGAAGGGACAATAATTTTCGCGCTTCGTTATTGCCCCACGCTACTGCCACCAATAATTTTTCTTCGTCAACAGCAGCGTTACCGTACTCCGAAACAAGATCCGTTGTGGTTCCTTCTTTTTCCGACATAGCTAACGACTCCTAGGTTGTAAGATTCTATGACCTCGTAACTCTCGGTCAAATTGAGATCTATTTTTTAGGAGCCTCTTTTTTCTTCTTGCCGCCTTCAATCACCTCTAAAGCACCTCCACCCGATGCCGCCGAGAAGCGGCGATTATCGAGAAATGCATTTAAATCAACTCCTCGTCCAGCATGGCGCTTGCTGGCATCGTTGGGATTACGAAGGCTGAGTGAAAATTTCCCTTTCTGCTGAGAATACGACATCACCTCAAATTCGTCCGGTTCAACAAAAAAGCTCACGTCGGTGCCGGCCGAAGCATCTCCACCCATGATCGATGACGCACCCACGGAAACTAGCGTCACGTCTTGCATAACGGTGAATGTGACGGGACCTCGCCCCGGCAAATCCATGTGAGTCAAAATATCAACATGATCATTAGGCCTAACAAAGCCGAGTCCAGCCGAATGATCCGAAATTGTCAGATTAAATAGTCTTTTTCCGGCAGGCACCTTTTGCGCCATGTGATCGGCCATATCCGCACCAAGCACCGCTGTTAATAAGATGGGATCGCCAGGCTTTAGATCAACCGCCACGGTTCGGCCTATGATCATGGCAAGGCTTTCGGCGGGAACAAAGTTTGACGAAATGGTTCCCTTTAGATATGCGGCCGGAGCGAGAACTGAACTAGACAAAATTGTTCCCGCTGGAATTTCCTTGCCGGCCACGACGATTTTAATAATCGAATACTTTGCCGCCAGTTGCTCACTATAGGCGCTTCGGCTACTTTGGCTAAGCAGCGCTGAAAATAAACCTGCAGCAATCGCCCCGACGACCAAAAACGTTTCGGACTTCCACCAAGATTTCTCTTTGTATTTATCCAGAGCCTGATGATTTAAAATGCGTTGAACGACCCCAGAGTGGGCCTGCCCGCTTCCATCCTGATTCGATTGCAGATTGTCTTTATCCGACATTATTGCCCACCTTAATGATATACGCGGATCGAAACCCGCTCGCGAGTTCAAACTCACCAAAAAATATCAATCTCAAATATTGGATTTAGTATACTTAATAAATCTCGCTAGGTGCAATGTTTTTTTGCCCGAGTTGATCACCACAGCTATTTCTTATTTTGTGTCAACCAATAGTGCATTCGTGAAAAGCCTCTGGACCTTTGATCAGCAAGCTCGTGCATGAACAAGAATACAGGCCGAAGCTTAGGTTCCGCACGACAAATTTGAAAGTAATAGTCAACAACATCTTCAGCACAATTTTTATGCCAATCAAACCCGCATAGATCGACGATTCCTATGCTTGCCTGCTTTTGATTTTTTGCTGCAATAATCAGATCTACTTTGTACCGAGGGTCACCCAAAATCACTCCAGTCTGTGATTTTGCTCGGCCCAGCGTCTCTGACGTCTTTGCAAGAACATGCTCTATCACCGCTTCCATCAGCTGCCCGGAGGAGCGGCGCCACGGAAAGTATTCTAAACCTGGCGGCCTCTTGCGTTCGATACGCTCCTTCTTTTCGTCACCCTCCTGTTGCTGATTCCACGCCCGCCACAAAAAGTCTGAAATACTCTGCTTTTCATGATCCAAATTGTCGAAATGCTTGTGCAAATAGTGAAATGCCTTACGTTTTGGACGGCTCATTAATACATTTAATTCACCTTTTCGTTTGTCAGGGTCGTCTCCTTGCCGGAATGCCATCGAGTTACCTCGATTGATGTCCCAAAGATAGAAAATGTATGGACGCTCTTTTCCCTGTAACGCAGCGCCGGCACCGTCTAAAACATCGGCGCCACGTCCAAGTTTCGCCAGAAATTCCGTTTTTTTAGACTTAATATAGCTCTCATTTTTGAGCAAAAAATAGACCAAGGCCACATCCTTTTCCATATTAATTCGCTGCCCAGTCTCCTTCTCGATCTCTTTGACCTTCTGGCCGACAAACTCCAAAAATCGGTCGACCATATCTGTTTCTATGCCCTTAAAGGCTCCGCTTTCATGACGCTCACTATCCGGCCTTTTACGCTCACTCCAGTCGATCGTAACCGCGGGAACTTCTCCTGCTCGACGCCACTGCATCACCTTAAGCTCACTGTTGTAAACGTATCGATTCGAGTACTCAATGATATCTGGCGGGCAGCGATAATGCTCATCCAACATAACACTTGCCTCCCTAATACCCTTAACCAATCCAAAAATGTTACTTCCGCCGCCCTTGATTCCCCTAGCCTGAGTCGACCGAAGGTGTTCGTCCAAATTAAATTCGGCAAACAAATAATCATCAATAACACTATCTTTGGCTAATACCGTCTGCTTGTCGTCGCCAACAACCATAAATTTTCTGGCACGCAGCATCAAGGGCAGTGCATCATCTACACGACACTGCGTTGCTTCATCGACAATGACAAGATCAAATATTTTTTCGGCACATGGAAACATGAATGACACCGCCTGTTTACGGCACATCCAAATCGGAAACGTTGCGATTAATTTTTCTTGAAGATCGCGCCAAGCCCCACTAGCCGAATCCAATGACGGCTGTCCTTTGATGCCATGCAACATGCCGCTAATGGCTGTTTGAGCACTTGAATGGCCATCTCTAGAGGACTGCGCGTTGGTCACAATCTCCGCCAATTTTCCAATAAAAATACGACGAACCAATTCGCCCCGTTTCTGATCCAACTCTTGAAGTTGTTCCAAGAGCTCCTGAACGCTTGGCATCCTGTCAACTGAATGCCCAAACGTAAAGCTCGAGGTCGTGGCGAATCTGCAAACCTCAAGTGACAACGGCACGACACCCAAAAATTCTGGGCCCAACGCCTCATGAATAATTTGCAGCTGGCGCCAAACACCTTTTTCAAATGCACCTTGCGAGTTTAGGATCTTTAGCTGGGACGAAAGCATTTTTTGTAGGGTCTTAAGATAGGATTTTCCTGGATGTTTAATCAAACTCGAAATCATCCGTACCGTACGCTTTAGGCCAGCTTCGCCGACCGGAAATATTTTCAGCCAGACATCAAATAAGTGGCGATTAACTCGACTATCTGAAGGAGCTCCTATAGCCTTGGATAGCTCCTCCATCGATTTCGGTTTTACCTTCAATAACGTTCCAACCGTTTTTAGAGCGGCCTCGACGTAGAGAAGGTTATCGTTAGCGACAACATCTGGAATCGCAAAAATGTCGTAAGTTTCTTGCTTTTTCATGCTACCTAAAAATTCTCGGGTCAATACAAACTCTCGAACCAAGCCTCGGGCCTTTTTTGAAGATTTGGTAGAATCACTCCGACCACCCATAAATTTCAAAAACTCGACAAAGGCATCAATATCCGATGTCGTCGTCGCATGCCCACGCTTCGGGCTAACGCGCTGCCGGATATCCGTTTTTGCGCCAATTCTTGCGTTCATGACACGACCAATTGTTGCCTTTGTTTTTTCTATCTCACGGTCCACTTGTTCGACGGCTCTCATGTCAGGAACTTTAGCATAGGCTTCCCCGTGGATTTCACTGGTACTGGCTATTCCAAGACACTCTTCAATCGTCCGACACCACAGCGATAAGTCTGTTTGCCCGCCGGCCAACCGATCCATTAACTTAACGGCACGTCGCCAAACAGCCACAGGGTCCGCACCATAGGTTTTTTCTCCGCCACCCAAATATTCCACAATTTTCTCATTCAATGCATGAAGAGCGGCTTCTTTGTCACTCACAATTAGCACACGCTGATCCGTACAAACGGCGTGAATCAGTAGATTCATAATGGCAAACGTCTTTCCAGTTCCGGGAGGCCCTTCCAGCAGGACAACATCGTGCGCATTTAGTTTTTCCATTAGCTTGCGAGTGCTCTGAGGCCTAAAATATGGTGTCATAGACACGTCGCAAAATGGTCGGATGCTCTTCGTAACTTCGCGGTGCGAGGTGCTAAGAAATCTACCTGGAAGAGTTTTAGCGAATTTTTCAGGGTTTCTATTAGCAAGATCCTGCATCATTTCCAAGTCAAGCTCTAAGGCTCGCTGTAATGGACCAACCTCCTTTGACGAACGGTACACTGCGACACTTTCGGTATCACATTCCGCCCCGATTATGTTCATGTTTGAAAATAGACCGCCCTTTCCATTTTCACCAGGATTGCCTAAAACGATTTCTCGGGTTCGTTGAAACACATCCTCCACCACGGGAAGCTGCCTTGATAAGTAAATCCGTCCTGTTTTCCCCTGGTATTCCACACACTGCGCCAATAGTGTCTTAAAAAATTGGTCGACCGCCCCCTCGAGATTTGACTCTTCAGAGAACGACTCCACCATCGTTGCAAGGGCTAGGTGATTGAGGTAAAGCCTGCCACCATCGGCACCATCTAAAAGGAGCTGACGGCCTGACTCCGCAATTTTTACTGGTGTGTAGTACAGCGGGAATCGAAACGTCTTGAGTTTGCCACTGGACGATTTAAAAATTGCGTCAATAATTTCGAATCCCAAAAAATACTCGGTCTCGTTGCCCGCCAAAAAACCTTCTCGCATTTGCTGAATGTCGGGAGCCGAAAGCTCGCAGCGAAGTGTCTTGCCACGCATCAACTTCACTTCTGTTGCCATTAATGGAAGGGCCCACACATGTTTAGAATTGTGTTCACGTTTTGCCGCATCTTCTGAGTTTACTTTCGGTTGGCGATCTGCAGCCTTTTGATCACCTGCACCAAACAGCACTTGATAGTCAACCGCCCATGCTTTATCCGCATCACGCTCGCCAAGTCGGCTTTTGAAGGCCTTCGGATCCACGGCAGCGTCTTTTTTATGATGCAAATGCCTCCCAACGCGATTTTTTTTCTGCTCGCCGGAATTCGCCGCCGCAATCTTTCCTGCCCTTTGCCCGACTTGTGGTATGTATGTCTCTACTTGGCTGAGTACATCCGTCCTCAATGCAAGTCCGCTATTCAAGCTCTCGCCGCCCTCGGCAAAAGTGAATTTGAACAGCCTGTGATACGCCAAAATTCGCCCTAGTACGTCACTCCCATGATTGACACGGGGATCATGCAGCAAGTGATCTAAACCCTTAGCCGCATCGTGAGTCAGTAACAGCATGCCCGCTGCACCTTCACGACCATCCAGTGCAATGATTTTGACACCAGGTTGCGTCGACTCGATTCTAAATTTCACTTTGCCTTTAAAATCTACTGCTGCGTCTCTGAAGCCTGTTGCCTGACAAACCCTTCGCAGTTCTGCGCGAAATAATTCGAAGATAAACCTAGGAATTCTTAAAGATTCCTTGCGCGCTGTATTTTCAATAATATAAGTCTCAAACCCTGTGTCGTCGTGTTGGCGGGTCAAACACAATTTGAAGCCCCTACCAACTGAAATAGATAGGCCGTTTTCGATCGACTCGGATTTCAGAATTCGTTCTGCACACATAGTTTACTCCACACTTACCGAATTAACATCGACACTCGACGATTTTCAGCCCTGGCATCCTCAAGTTTCGCCCCAGATAACGGACCAACATCCACCTTTGCCCGCGTAGAACCATAGCCAATGATCCGCAAGCGAGATGCACCGTATCCAAAATCAACCAGCCAATTTACGACACTACTCGCCCGCCGACCACTAAGCGTCCAGTTAGTCTCTATCTCCTCACCGTCTCGCATTTTCTCTTTGCGGTAAAGCGGAACGTCATCCGTATGTCCTTCCACATCGATAGAATATTTCGTTGCAAGAACTCTTTTGAGCAATGCCGCCATCGGGTCAAGGCTACCAACTCGCAACGCGGCCGAACCGGTGTTAAACAAAGCTGCAGTTTCAAAATCTAAGTGGACGCCATCTTCTCCTAGGTGAACTGACACACCCTTTTGCCCGGCGGAAACCGCTTCCAAATCTTTAGCCAGCTCCACGAGAGTCCCTTTCGAGCTGCCAGTAACCGAAGATTTCATCTTTTCAAACGAACCAACATCAATGCGACTCATACCCACAAGCACAGCAAAAAAGACGCAAAGCAATGTCATGAGATCACTAAGACTCAAATAAAATGCATTCACAGGCGAGTCTTTGCCACGCGCATGCACATCTTGTAGCGCTTTAAGTCTCACGCAGCGGCACCCTCCCTAACTGTATCCATGCTTTTATCGTCTCGCTTTATCAGAATTCCAATCTTTGTCAGTAGCTGTTTGTGGCATTCAAGAAAAACACTATTGTGGTGCTCTAGTCTGCCGGCAAGAGGTGAAAAAACAATGCTAGCCAGTCCAGAACCATAGGCCGTAGTCATCAAGGCTAGCGACATCGCCGGGCCGATTTGGCCTGGAGACGACATCGACTGCATGACTTGGACTAGGCCGATCACAGTTCCGAAAAGTCCAAATGAAGGAGCAACAATCGAAGCTTTTTGAAGCATCGAAGTGGCCATTTCCCGCTCGAAGAATTCGTCTTGCACACGCCCCGTCACAAAGGCGTCGATTTCATCGTAGGTTAGTCCTTCTTGATACATGTAAATAACGTCCGAAATAATTTCGCCAGAAAGTCCGTCAGATTTCCTAATTTCAGTAAGCGTGAAACCTCCAATAATAGCCTTATCGAGCTCTCGCATGGATTTTTGAATGTGCCTATCCGGTGTGCCACCGAACGACCGTAAAACCGTGGCGATAGATTTTACCAGCACCATTAAATCAAATTGAAAAATGAGACTTGCCAAGGTCCCGCCGAGCACAATCATAGCGCCTCGTCCGTCTAAAAATAGCCTAGCTCTACCTGTTCCAATGCTAACTGCAACAACAAGACCCAAAATCGCCAACGCGAGCAGCAGACTAATTGGAGCAGTCTTCTTTTTACTGGTTTGGACATATTTGCGCTCATTTAAACCTTCAATCATGCGGCCTCCCCATTGAATATAGACTCCAATTGCATTTTTGTTTGCTGGTCAAAAATTGAATCTGCGACTAGTGACTTACTATCAACTCCCAATGAAACCAAATCGATGAGATACCCATTGGCAAATTTCGCAATCACCGTACCACCAATAGCTAACAACGACTCACCAACCATCAACGTCACAATTTGCTCGCGGCGATTCGTAAACCTCATTTTTACGCGGCGGCCATCCACTGCAATGACCTCTGCCAGCATCGTCGAAAATGCTTCGGGCTTCGGGTCAAAAACCCAGGCCGATTTTAAAACGCCACTTTCATAAAAGCTTAATGCACGCGCATTAATGACCGGAAGACCACTCAGTATTTTTAACGGCACCGAAAACTGCGAGTCACCCGACTTGAGCATGACCACCCCTTCCGCTGGACGAACGCTTCGCACAACACAGGACCGAAGCCCTACGGGTAATTGGTTGTCGCTGTCTCCACTGGGAATCATCCGCAAAGCGTCGTCTGCACGAGCTAGCTTGCGACTCATGTTTGCTAGCTCTTCGCGCAAACTGGTATTTTCTGCCTGTAAAATCTCAACCGTTTTGCGACCGCTATCGTCTTTGATTGCCGCACTCATCGCCTTTTTAGATTTAGTCTCAACTTCCTGTAGTCGTGCAAGCTCGGTCTCGTATCGGCCAATTTCGTCGTAGAATTTTTGTAGCAGCGGGCCAACCGTCTTCTTTCTGGGAAGATGCATAAACAGGTTTGGCATCAATTTTTTTGCCGTGGCGCGTCCATCAATGGCTGGCTTTGCTGATACGGCTGCGAAAACACCAATGCGCATACTGTCAACCATCGCCAATAGGTTCTCTAAATTAAGGGAGAAACCATGTGGCTCCAAATACCTTGCCGCGACGTCAATCATGCCGTCGAATAGGACTCGCTCTAAGGAAACCGCAAGTTCTCCGAGGCTATCATCGACCCAGACCTTGGCAAGGCTGCCGTCAATCGTTGCATGAGATATATCAACGTCTTTTGCGTCAATAAAGAGGCCTGCTAGTTTTCGTTTTGACCGCTGATCGCTCATTCGGATTTTAATCCCTATTTATATCTTAGACTTACGCCTTCCCTATCGGCCAAAAATCGAATCACTGTAGACACCCCTAGCCGCAGAACTTTGGCAATCAGCACGCGAATATTCACAACCAACAAGAACTGTTGAGTGATTCCAACTAAATTGGCGCTATCACAATTTTACATTGTTTGAAGAATTTTAAGGACCGCATCGAAATTTGGAGGCGCTGGCGCCTCTATTTTGACGGCAGAGACGTTGGGCGCTGGGCAAAATTCCAGGGCTCTTGCGTGCAAAAGGTGATGGTTTGCCGCG
>CANJQY010000017.1 GCA_947476525.1 Oligoflexales bacterium | reverse complement strand
TTAGGAGCATTGTGGACTCGTGAATGGTTGGTTTAAACTATCTGGACTCGGGGCTTAGTCGTTCTCAAAATTCGTGCCGCATCATTTTCAGCGCATGTGAGTTCGGGTGAAACGCCGGATGTTCGTATATTGTGTCAACGATCCTGTTGGGAAGTTCGAACATTTGGATTGTCAGCCTGCAACCTCAGAGTGCCGGTAAAGTAGCACAATCTAGTAGCAAGAAACTACTTGTTTTTGACTTTGGAAACGCCTTGCGCACCACATACGTCTGAAAGGCAATGTCAAAAAGGTAATTGGCAGCCAATTTTAAATCGGGATTTAGAAAGCAGAACTTTTTTCGGAGTAGACATCATTATGGTCCTCACATTGACTTAGAATTGCTTTGTTACGTTATCGGCGGGACTCTTCAATAATTGTTAGGCAAGGATTGCCTACCTGAACATTTACCCGCCTACAATTTTCGCCAATTTTCGCATGGCCATAGTCGGCAAGTCCTTCAGATCATTTAACACAATATGATCGGTATAATAATGCTGTACTGCGTCAGATAAAATTCCAATGCCGACCGTTTCTATACCTGACCGCTCAATCAATTTTACACGTTGTTTAAGATCACTGCACAGGCGCGCAGGTATGGAATCGCCTGTCGACGGCTGCCCATCGCTCAATACGATCAGGATTTTTCGCTTTTCTTTGCGCACTGCCAATCGTTTTGCTGCCCACGCCACACACTCGCCGTCAGGATTGAATCCGCCGACGTGGATCTCACTGAGCCCTGTCAATACCCGGGTGTCGAAGGATTTGAATATATGCAAGTCAAGCCGTTCATCCGTCCTATTGTAGCGCGACAAGTCTCGGCCCCTTGTCGCGCGAGCCACGCGTTCATCTGGTACGCTGTAAAATCCTGTGACCTCAAAGGGAATGTTGAGCGCAGTCAGTGACTCGGCCATCGCAATGCAGGTCGCCCGCGCGACGTCTATTTTTTCGCCCCCCATCGAGCCACTCATGTCGACTAGGATTTCAATGGCGACGTTGTTTGTTTCAGTTTTTACAAATTCTTTAAAAATTTTAGTACTATTTTTGTTAACAAGGAGCTGATTTAGCGCACGGGCGTTGATTGTCCCGCGATCACGCTCAGTCACCCAACGTGCCGCCTCTTTGACTTTCAATATCCGCTCTAGTTGCTGCCTGATCGGCGAGACGAGGGATTGTACACTACGTTTTGCAGCTGCATATTTCGCCCGGTCGCCCTTGCCGGAGTGATCTGTCACCTGGTCATATTTCGTAGAAAACGGGATTGATTGCGTTATTTCGCCGGCTCGCACCCACTCCGGATTTTCGTCGGCCCGTATACGGTCTCGTTGGTCGTTTTGGATCGCGTCCTTAATTTGCCGATCAACCAAGCGGTGAACGTCTATGACAAACTCTTGGAACAAGCTGCCACCCGCTCCATCGCCGTCTAGCGGTTCTGCAAGGAGCTGATCTATTGCCTGACCGGCCGCGTCGCCGTCGGATTCACCCCCGGATTTTTCCGCAAGGCGTACGTCGGTAATGGCCTTTACAATTTTTTCAGTCGACCACCGGAGTTCAGTGGTGCTTCCACAATGGTTGAGACCGGCCGCGGGGTCTGCGATTTTTTCCATATATGGGGCCGTATCCGCGTCTCGACGATAGTCGCCACGGATCATAATTTCTTGAATATTTATAATCAGGCGAACCGGTAGTGGCATTTTATCCCACGTCTCGTTGATTTGGAGCATCAATTTTGCATTGAGAGGTTCGAGATGATGGCGCGTCCCAGGAAATTCAGCAATCATAGCTCGCTCAATGCGAACGTCCTCAACAGCGTTGAGCATTTCGCCGTGAAATTTTGAAAGGCACTTTTGCATTTCGTCAAATTTCGTAAACTTACAATGAGCCACTTCGTGGTCCAAAAAACCGTTCAAGTCTGCGCACAGCTCCTCAGTCAAGCCATCAAACATTGGCAACACTATTTTTTTGCCATCAGTACACGCCACGTCACCCTCAAAAACGACGTCGATATTGTACTGTCGCGCTATGATTCTCCCGATCTTCTCAAGAGCTGATTCAAATTGAAATTTCATATTCCCTCCCCATTTTTTCTTGGCACTTGAAAATATAAATTCCGTAATGTTCGTTTATGTTTGCACTAATCTTTGATTTCTTCATCGTCGTCCTCCGTTTCAGTCGTTGCTATACTGATGAGATCTTCGTACCAGTCTTCAAACGAGAGCATTGTCGTTCCCTCCCACGTCAGCGCCCTCCACAAGTCGTGAATGGTTTTGGTTTTAGTTGCCAATAATGGCCGCCGAATCATCGCCGATTGCTTTCGGCGTTTTAACCGCCTCGGAGCTTTTGGCTTTGGAACCTTCAAAGCAACCACTGGGGCCTCAACAGCCGCTCTGGCCACGCCTATTACACGGTTAACAACTTTTGGCTTTGTGTCAGCCGTTTTATGCGATGGCCTCATGAGTTGACCACCCTGTAAATAATGCCTTTTACCACCTCTGAGTCCTCTGGGCTGATCTTATTGAGTATCGCCGCCTCGGCAGAAATGACCGGATTCGTCACTCCATTTTCGCCTTGCCGCCTCATAATTTCACACCAATCGATCATACGACGCAGCGAGAACGTGCACTGAACTTCCTCTTTTGAAAACGATTCACGGATGGCGCCCGCCACTTTCACCACCTTTTCACACAAGGCTTTGGACAGCCCTGTGGCCGCCATCAGAATTTTTGTTTCTTCGACAGCAGGCAGATAATCTACGAAATAAACTCGCCAACGATCAATGAACGCCTCGTTCATAACATCTGTGCCCTGATACAGGTGTCGAAAACTCGCCATACATCCAACTGAGTTGGCCGTCGCAAAAATCCTGAAATTTTCGTGTGGAATGACTTTTTCACCACCCTTTTCTTGGATCGTGAGAAATCCATCACGCTCCAAAACTCCGTTCAGTACCGACAAAATACTTGGCTCCGCAAAATCAATCTCATCCAAAATTAACCACGCCCCAGAGCGCATTGCGGCTGGAAGTATCCCGTCGCACCACACCATTTCACCGCCGCGCACCGTCCACATGCCAACGAAGTCTGAGACAGGCATCTGGCCGTTCAGGTTTACCCGCACTACAGGATAATTTGAGCGTGCTGCGATTTGCTGAATC
This sequence comes from Oligoflexales bacterium, assembly GCA_947476525.1. Taxonomy (GTDB): domain Bacteria; phylum Bdellovibrionota_B; class Oligoflexia; order Oligoflexales; family RGVZ01; genus CAMDKS01. The sequence goes on along the minus strand of CANJQY010000017.1, from coordinate 26,006 downwards.
ATGGAGGTTTTCCCTGAGCCCGTATGTCCAGTGAGCAGTACGCGCCGATTTTCAAGGATGTCGGCAACTATCTCACGAACGTTGGCGCCGAAGTGATGCGCAGGATTAATTTTCGGTACACCCAGGCCGCCAGGACCTCTCGGCATCTCGACGTTTGCAATTCTAATCACATCGTCTTCCGACATGCGACAGAGGTCAGAACCCCTCGCATTGTGCTTCGACAGGTACAGAGCTAAAACATTGCCCTCGTATGAGGCTGGGGCGTTCTCGGCGAGACTCGCATGTTCCATTTCAATGTGTACGACAATACTTGTCCAAGATTTGAAACCACATTCTTTGCACTCAAACGTTTCCATATATCGGCCTCCTTAAAGCCCATTTCCATCTACAAATATTGAGCAAGCGATTTCAGCAGTATTCATGTGCAGCGCGACGACCGTCGAAATTCCGTTGTCTGGGTCGCGTTGGTATCCACCCGCCAAATTCCAGGCAATCGGGATACCGAGGCGTTTTGCCATGCTAAACACAATCTCGTCGCGCTCGCGCATTTGCTCAGTCGTGAGGACGCCTCCGAGAGGGTCGTTTACGTGCACATCAGCGCCCGCTTGGTACAAGATGATGTCGGGACGGTTGTCGGTAAACTCACTTTCCATTTTTCGAAGGCGATTCAAGTAGGCACCTGCATCCTTCGCTGTGTGATACCATTTGCCAAAGGAGATGTGCGTGATATCTGTGTGACCAAAATGCTTTATGATGTTTTCCGTGCCGTCTCCGTAATGCTGATCACAGTCAATGATCGCGACGTGTTTCACGTATCCTTTAGTAAGTAGGTACCGAGCAGTAACCATCAAGCCATTGAAGGTACAAAATCCAGCCGCATGGGAATATCCAGCATGATGAAAGCCAGAAGTCAGGGAACACGCCACACCGTCTTGAAGAGCGGCCTGAGCCGCACACAGCATCGATCCTGAAGTGAACGGGAGACTTCGTATGACATCTGCCGACTGATTGCCAAAGCCGTTACAAATCTCTCCGCTGAGAATTTGGCTCACAAAGGTTGGCGAGTGTGCAAGAGCTATTTCCTCCGCCGATACCGGATCGGGCTCTACAAACCTTATTGGCAACCCGCTTGCCCGAAGAGCTTCGGCCACATACCCCGGCTTGATGCTACTAGGTGATGTGTGGCGTCCAATATCCGCGACCATTAATTCTGAGTAGTAAACTTTCATATCATTCTTCTCCTAAAATTATTTGGCTAGCACCTTGCTAACATATAGCTTATCGGAAAAAAGACTGAATTATGGTGGAGGTCCCCAAGGAAAAACAAAGGATATTAACCCCTGTTTTTATTGCCAAATTATGTCATGATGTGTGTTTTCTGGGAGAAATATAGCGTCGATTATGCCGTTTAAGATTTTTCAGAAAAGTTAACGATGCTCTCGCATGGGCAGATGATAGCGCTTAAAGAACTCGCTTCCGCAGCCGTCGGTCAACGCATCGAACAATTCAAGTGATTCCGCATCAAACGCAAAGGCACCCGGCCCTAACTCGATGCGGTAGTCCCTACCACGCGTATTCAAAAAGTCACCGAGTCCCAGGTCCTCCATCGCTTTCCTGCGGATACTTCGGGTGAGCTCTACCGTCGCAGAACCTGGGGCCGTAATTTTATGCCCCCTCGAAGCTAGCCTCGCTACAATGATTTCTTCTTGAGCCATAATTTCATCAATATTAAAACCTTCGCGTGCGTCCTTGGCAAACTGCACAAACTTCAATGCTAGAATCGCAACAATGCGAAACGCCTGATCACCTTTAAAACGTGCTTTAGCAAATTCATTACCGCGGCGACAAGATAACGCAATGGTCAACTGCTCACCACCCTTTGCAGTCCTATTAACCACCAACTTTTCCACACCGATCGTCGTCCCGCGGTAAATATATGTCTCACCACGCGATTTGATATTTTGGAGTTGTGAAAAGCCATCTTCCGCACCAGAATCAGAATCTCTGACAGACAAGGCGGCAGCTAACGCTTGCGCTTCGCTGCTGCTCGCACCTATAGAAACGAGTTCCGATGCGATGCCGCGGTAACGATCAAGTAATTGTTTCATGTGTGCCTCAAGCGTCATTAATTTTTACCTGCCGACAGTCATCGATTAGATTGTGTCACTATGATATCCTAATACCATGCTTAGCATATTTTTCCCTTTGAAAATTTTGTTTTTTCCTAAAGTAACCAATCACTCCTCAAGTCGCAACACTGGTTCCTCGACCACTGCCATCACTTCTGATGGAGATTCGTCCTCGAACTTATTGAGCTTTATTTCAATTTTCTTTGATTTAGTGGTCGCGCGTTCTACGTCATTACTTGCCGCTAAAAGTTTTTTCTGCACCCCTTCAAGTAAAGTTGAAAATCCAGAAAAATCTTTCTTGATTGTCGTCAGGTGTTTCCAAATCTCTCCCGACCGTTTTTGTATGGCCAGCGTACGAAACCCCATACGAAGTGACGTCAACATCGCAGTAAGATTTGTCGGCCCTGCGATCAAGACGCTACATTCCGTTTGAACTTTTTCAGCAAGTCCTGGCCGATTTAGTACTTCTAGATAGAGACCTTCGGTCGGCAAAAACATGATTCCAAAGGGAGTCGTCGTGGTGGCAGTGATATATTTGTCCCGTATTGTTTTCGCCTGGCGAAGGATTGCAGCTTCAAGGGCTGCGCTAGAGGTTGCGACTGCCTCGACGTCACAGTCTTCTTGGGCCGCAAATAGCCTTTGGTAGTCTTCCATAGGAAATTTGGAGTCAATGGGGAGGTAGACCATTTCGGAATCGTCGCCACCCTGCCCCGGCAGTTTAATTGCGAACTCAACACTTTCCGAGCTACCTTTTTTTAAGTGTACATTGGCTTCAAATTGATCGGCCGTCAACGTTTGCTCTAAGATATTCTTGAGCTGGACTTCTCCCCACGTGCCTCGAGTCTTCACGTTAGTGAATATCTTTTTAAGGTCCCCCACCCCATTCGTCAGCGTGCGCATCTCCCCGAGCCCTCGATGCACCAGCTCCAGCCGTTCCGACACCTGCTGGAAGGAATCCGCCAAGCGTTTTTCAAGAGTGCTCTGAAGCTTTTCGTCGACCGTGTGACGCATCTCATCAAGCTTTTTATTGTTATCCGACTGAAGTAATTCCAGACGTTGATCGACCGTATGTTTCATCTCTGAAATGGTCTTTTGCGTGAGATCCGTTAGGTTAGCCATTTGCTGGGAAAAAATATCCAGCTGTCCTTTTTGCGAGGTCGAAATATCGGTGAATGTTCTCGATAGAAACTCCCCGAAGTTTTTAATTGAACCGTTCACCTCGGAACGCAATAGGTGAGCCTGCGCATTGGACTCTGTTCGCCCCTTGCCGATATCGTCCCGGAGCGCTCTCTCAACTCGCTCCAAGCCGCCTTTAACCTCCTCGAAGCGCTCGCGGTACCGATCACCCCCCCGATTTACATAAGCCCAAAAGAGGTAGATCCCAGCCACGACGGCGAAAAACACCAAAACTACTAAAGCCAATTCAAAGTTCAGAACCATAAAACCCTCCCTAAAGATTAAATATTCCAATTAAAACAGCCTATTAACGTCCATTTACGCGCTCTGAGGTGCGGATATAGACGCAGTATCGGAAACTATCCGGACAAAATATGTCCGGATAATGCTAGAATCCTTTTCTACGAGGATTTTCAAGACTTGCGAGGTGTTAAATGGGAACGAAAAAAGTGGGTGTCGGCCCCCAGATCCGAATTATCAATTTTATTGTTGATCTCCTTGGGTCCACACGCCCCATCGAGTACTCGAGATTTAGTGACGAAGAGGAATGGGGTAATGAACGCACATTTCGCAGAATGCGAGCGTTAATAAATGACGCGTGGGAAAGAAAAACCCGGCGGCCACTTTTTGAAATCGTCGATGAGGACGGTCTTCCAGCAGAGCGCGGTGACGGCAGATCTATTAAACTTGTAGACACATCCATTCAAACATCACGCGCTGAACGAATGGCGGTGATGCCGGCTTTTATGCAAATGCTCCAGACACTCAAGGGCACCATTTTCGCAGACGAGTTCAAACCACTTTACGCGGGGTGGTACGCAGAACTGTCTCGTCCGGCCCGAAAACATTTTGACCGCACCGAGAAGAAATTCTACTGCTTTAACAAAGGCTCTAAACGCTACGACACTGAAGGTCGAGCAGAAGTGTTGGAAGAAGTCTATGATGCGTTACTTAAGGAACAGTACCTATCAGTCACGCGCCAAAGAGGAGATGACATTCAAAATGATACTCTCATGCCGCTGTCCTTAGTGATGTTTAATACGGGCCTCTATTTACTTTGTAGATATCGCGATAGCAATTCCCCGAAAGTCTATACTATCGCCATCGAACACTTCCTCTCAGCCAAAAGCCTGCGGGGAAAACGCTTTATATTCCCTAATGATTTTGCGCCAGAAAATCATTTTGATGGTTCCTTCGGCTTTATTCGCGGCGATGACGCTTGCCATTATACCGTCACCCTCGAATATTCCAAAAAAAGCTGGGTACGCACATACCTGAGAGATCGACGGTGGACAGGCAGCGAAGAGTATTCCGAGCCAACACCGGAAATGGAACGGTTTTCAATGGACGTGTCGGACCTCAGAGAGGTCACAGCGTGGGTACTGCCCTTCGCATCAGATGCTAAGATTATTTCCCCGCCAGAACTTATTCAGGAGGTTAGAGGGCGAGCTCGGAAGATTGCGGAACTTAATAGAGAAGGCTAAGCGAGCCGTTCACTAAACCCCAATCCCAGAGCAACCTAAAACTCGCTCTGGGAGCCCGTCGTTTTATCAAAAAAACGGGCTCAATTAAATAAGAGTGTCTTATTCGGAGTGCCGAACTTTAAAATTCATCCGGCAACATCGTCGACCAAGAAGAATTGCGAAAAGCGTATAATGTGTGTTGGCACTACACAAGGTTGTTAGGCGAAGGCTTTCCGGCATTGCCAGGAATATTCTGATATGCGTCAACCACCCGATCGAACTGATCCCTTGGCTGCAGGTGAGGGTTCAAAAACCTTAGTACAACTCCACTCGCTTTGCCCGGTCATCAATAATCAGTCCAGTCAAAGGGAATATGTTCCCACCGCTTGCCTGTGATAACCTCATTTAATGGCCCGTTAAAAAGCTCGAGTATGTATTCGAGGCCTAGTGCCCAGTCCCCATTCGAGTGGGCAGCATAGATTTTGTCCTCTATATCTTTCATTTTATATTTCTGAACGTAATCATACTCGGTGAACGAATCATTTTCATTCTTTATAAAAACAGTTAACAAATGGTTATTTTCGATCTTGAAGCTGAACACAACCTTAATCCTTGAAGTCGGGACTTCAAACTCCAATCTGTGAATATCGGCCGGTTGTTCACTATTGGTTTGTGAATCGTATTCCTTTACAAAGTTTAGGCTATAGCCGTTCATTTTTGCTTTTGACGAGCGTATCATCGTTATAAACTTATGCTCTGCGGCTTCCATTTCCATTTTCTCCATTCGTCATTATTGAAAGCATTAAGGAAATATTGTTTCGATTTCAATTGTATAGAAGGCCCCAAGTTCTGCTGAATTATTAACATTACCTAAGTCAATCACAGTATACCCCTCACTTATTAATTCTTGTGCCCATGCCTGGTTTTCTCTGTAACTCTGCGTTTGCCTAACAAGGTCGTCGGGCAAACGCTTTCCAGCATTGCGTGGATTTTCTCGGTAAATCCTAACGGCCTCCTTGAACTGATCCCCCGCCGCTTCTGAGGGTTCAAAAACCTTAGCTACAACTCCATTACTGTTCAAATGCCTTTCCATATCATATACTCCGACCTCCGTACCTGGTTCTAATTTTTTACCCATACTCCGTCCAATGAGCGCCACTTTGCCATTTGTCCCTGAGTGAATTCTCTCCACCACGATACCAGATTCTTCGGCCGCCTTAGAGAACGAGGATAGTACCTTCTCCGGATTATCGACACTCTTAATTCCCATCTCTAGCGCTTCAGTCGAAATGGGCTTTGCGTGAGGCTTGGCAAATCTTCCGAGGTTTTCTGCAACCAATCCGGCGGCAGTTTTGTTGGCGACGGCTCCGATCGGCACATGACCTGCGTTCAACCCGTCAATAACTTCGCCTGCCAGCGTTCCTGGTGCTGCTCCCTCGGGAATATGGGTGAGTATGGCAGAGGCCTCTTGGTCGGCAGCGGCAATGACCTCTGTCACCTTTCTAGCGATGATAGATTCCGCCTGAGTATTGCGAGCGGCAACATAGGCGAATCTCGACAAGACTCTGCCGCTTCCACTCAACATGGCCGGAGCCATTAGTCCGCCCAGTATTATAGCTTTATCAATCGCCGTTAGTCTCTGGCCGGTAATGACATTGGTACCCACCATAAGGGACGTAAAATCTTTCGCAAAAGCAATGCCAGGCGCAAACGATAGTGACAGATCTACAAACACTAACGCTGTCTGCAAATAATGATCACCGAGCTCGATTCCACCATCGGCATATTCCTGGTCTCCTGCGACGATGGACATATCAGCTAGGTCAACCGCAGCTTCGCGCATAGGCCGCGAGGGATCCGATCCCACAGGAAGAGCGGCTCGCGCAACAGAAGAATAGTCTGCTGCATTTCGAACTTTGTCACCGACAGTGGTGTTAGGTGCCGTTCGAAATTCCATCTCAAGACGTTGGCGAGGACGATCCTCAGGGTTTCTAATATTTTGCGTGATGATGTCATTGTGCTGACGTATCTTTGTATCGAAATCCGGCGTGGTGGACGGCCCCGAAGCTTTGAAACTAGAGGTCCGAGCTTGAGAATTTGCAAATGCCTCCTCAAGAGGGATGCGACTTTGCAATTTTTGTTCAAGAGTAAGTTCAGACGCCACCGACGGCGAAGCATTCCAAGAATCGTCAACCGGGACGGAACCGGTAGGCGTGTTAGGATGTGGATTTTGCGGGTCGGGCTGGTCGCGCGCTGGGGGCGGATTATTTCCATAAGTAATCGTGCTGTCTACGCTGCCATCTGAAAGGGTGTGTGAATCACAAGGTGCCGCCAGGGATGAATTGTAATCGCATTGCGTTGAGAGTTGATTTTTTACTCGAGAATTATTTTTCTTTCTCGGAACACAGCTTTCCACCACCAATAGCACTGACAGCGACAAAATTGGCAGGATCCAAAGCTTTCGAAAGCTACGGCGAGTCAATTGGTTTATAGTGTACATGAGTCTACCTCCCTAACATATGATCGTCCCGCAGCGCGCATTGTTTCATCACTGACCTTCGTTTGTGCTATGGCCTCAAATTGAGAAATCGAGCCCAAACAATCTTTGGTTGGATTGACAAGTCTACTTTTTCTGGCTGCAGTGAGATTTTTTTGCCGTTCGAACTGGCCACGAAGCCCTTTTCCACTCAAATCGGTGACAAAATTCTTTAATATCTGTTCTGTCGTGTCTATCTCCGCAGCGAGCGACGCCCTAATGTCATCGGCAATAATTGGTGCGAGCTCTGCAAGTTTGGTTCTGAATTTCCCCGCCTTCGCTAGATCGACCCTCGCAAAACCAAGGGGCTCGTCATATAGTAAATACTTGGTGGACAATCCTCGGCCAGCACCGTTGGCTAGAATGGCATTTGATTTCCAGGCGAATATTTCACTATGCAATTGGTCAGAAGCAATTGCCCCGCCAATTTGAGTATTCAACTCCGCAATTGTAGTAACAATTTTTCTAGCGTACGCATTTTCTAGGGATGCCCTTGTTTGAAAGATTGCGATTGCGGCGGCGTTACTTCTTCTTGTCTGCATGCGCTGCGTGAAAGCTGCCATGCCTTGAAGGCCATCCCCCCATTTACGGAGGATTTTGCCTGCCTTTATGACATCGTGACACAAGGCGCGGTCGTATTTTGCATGCTTCTCATAATTAGTAGCTCTTTCTAGATTATCGCGAAGTACCTTCCAGTCACCCGAAGCAAGACCGGGATGTGCCGTCTCATATGCATGTTTCTCAGCCTCCAGTTTCTTCAGATTGTTTTCCTCGGCAACACCATCGCCACACCTCTCCTCATTCACGGAGTCAACGGATTCCGATTTCATCTTTTTTCTCGCCTCATCCCTCGCCTCACTGGAATCGGAGACCTGGAGGCTTTTACTGAACCATACAAATTTGCACTTATCGAACAAGTTGTTCTGCAATGTATGACCATTATTCAAACGTTTTAACAGTTCATTGACCGAAAAAATAAATTTATCTTCCTCGACAATAAGCTCCGATCCTGAAGTGTGCGGCTCGAACGGAAACTCATCGATATGCCGTATGGCCTCGCGATATGCAAAGTTGTCGTTTGGCACATTTGCGCCCAAGGCCGCAATTTTTGAGATGGAAGCCTTCATTTCGATTAAGTGCTTAGCCGTTAGGGCGTCAAATCGGGCGACTAGCAGTTCGACTTCCGATGGATTTTTAAACGTGTCGTTGTCGAACGCAATGACGGCATTCGTCGCTACCTCCACTTTCTTAATAGTAGGGGGAAAGGAGATTACGTAGTTGGGGTCGTAACAAAGTTGTATCTCATCTGCTGCAGCCATTGAAGCCATCCACGATGATCCTATGATGGCTAGGGGAGCAATGATTTTTCGCGTTATATGCTTTGGCATGAAAGGCTCCGGTTTCAAGGGGTGGAATCAAGCGCTAGGGCGGCGTTAGTAATGTCTGAAAGTTTGTCAATGCTGGCCTGTAACGAAGCATCGCTTGCTGCTACGATTTCAGATCTTAGTAGGGCAAGATTTGATTTCGTGGCTAAGAGGTCGGAATGCATTTCGAAATACGATTTGGAAGCGACACACTTTGGCGATTGATCAGCATTGTCGCAGGGCATAACTTCTCCGGTGGCGGCAGCTGTTTGGCTGCAATAGTCTTTAGTTGGACTAGGCTCATGGTGAAAGATCGCAGTAAATTTTTGGCGGATTTCGATCACGATCTCTTGGTACAGTGGATCTGAAGTGTACCGCTTAATTGTACAGCCAAGACCCAATTCATTACCAGTTTCTGAGTAATAGATGCCCTTCCACCTAGTCATCTGAGTTGAGTAAAGACGAATTTGTTCAGGTGTTGCCGACAAATACTCGGTAAGCTCACCGGTGGTTTTACTAAGGGAGCATTCTCTATACTGAGCTACGCCAAACTCTGGTCTAGTACAGCTGTTATATTGTTGGACGCCGAATTCGGGCCTACTACATGCGTTATAACGTCGCGCACCGAATTGTTCATTGACACACGAATTATATGAGGCCACCCCAAAGGCCGAATTTGCACATTGCCGGCAACCGGCAGTCGGATGTGGGCGACCACAGACTCCGCAATCATGCCGCGAGTTCCATGCTTCAACTCCGCAGACGTCACCGCGACCTGAGTTGTACTCAGCCACGCCACAAACAGGATTTTCAATGGTATTGTAAGCCAAGACTCCGCAAAGTGCTTCGGCTCTAGTGTTGTAGGACTCCACGCCACATTCTGGAGCACGAACTGTTCTTGGCTGTAGCGCGTCAACTTGTTTGAGCGATGCTTTGCTATTTGCATTGCAGGCGGCCATACTTACGGCCATACATGCCCAGATAAAGATCCATTGGGTAATGCTTTTCATGTCAACTCCTTCGGTTGTCAGAAACGGTTTAGATATACTCGCTTGTGAGAGATTCACATCGTGGGTAACTCTACTAAAGCAAGTATCGTGCCAGATTAGCGTGAATCGAAAATGACGACCCTAATGCCTCAAGGAATACGGCCGCCGAAATCAATTAGCGCAAGTGATTACGAAGAGATCGGGTGCGTAAACGAGAAAAATTTAGGCCGTGGTTCCAGGTCTTATATAAAAAGTATTTGCTGTGACAACTCGTCTACTGGCCAGATTTGGGTCGATTTCGGCCAGATTCGGGTCGATTTCGGCCGGATTCGGGTCGAGTCCGGCAAGCTTTGTAAAAATCTCCGGCAAATTCGCACTGAACGCAGTTGCCACTGCTGCGCGAATCACGACCGCTGTCCATGACGCGATGACAAGTTACGCCGCTAATTTGTCCTTGGCGACGGCAGCAACGCCATTGACGATTGCGTCAAAGTTTGCGAGATCAAGGTAGTGGCCATCATTGCTGATAAGAAGTTCTGGCAGAGAATTGACCATGCTCTTTTCGATTACCTTAAGTTGAGCAAGGCGGGGATCTGTCGGAGGAATCCCATTGACTAACAGGAATTTGAAATTAGTATAGACGATGCGGAATTTGTCGCCTTCCGACTTGAGTACAAGGTCATAAGAAGTTACCGCGCGGTTACCTTTTTTAATCGTTTTTTCTCTTACCCGAACTTTCCCGGAAGTCGGCCAGGCGAACTTGGGCTTGAGTTCTTCGGCTTGGGCGACGACACTTAGTAGGTAGAGAGAAAGCGTGATAAGGGACTTGATCATGTGGTCTCCTTCGTATTTTTCCTCAGGAACTCGTTAGTTCAAGTCAAAAGCTTTGAGATTGTGTAGATATGTTTGATCTCACTTAGAGATTATAAGGCATTCAACGCCAGGTTGGAAGTATCGGGCAGCACATTTTCGCCTATCTGGCTCTAGCGTACCGCGAAGCCAGTGATCCCGAATGAACAAACTAACCCATAACCTCGCTAGCGATGGCGAGAGGATGGCTCAGAGATGACGGTTCAGAGAGGATGGTTCCTATGCTGTGATCGCGGCCACAAATATTGCGGGTGAAGGTGTTCGCAGGAGGCCCGCAGCGCGTCCTGCACCATCGTGCTGCATGACTCTCTTGAGCCAGCCATGCACGGTCATCAATAATAAGTCAACCAAGAATAATCGCGAAAAGCGTATAATGTGTGTCGCTACTACAGAACAAAGCAAGGCAGAGAGCAAATATCAAATCAGCTTTTGATTTGCGAGATTTGGGCAAAACTTTAGCTGCGGTCGAATTTTCGGATTTCTGAAATCTTGGATAGCTCTTGGCTGCCGGAGTCGCAATACCAAATGTCGGGATCTGAATCTCCTACGGCCAATTGATAGAAACGGGCCGCTGGTAGAGATTTGTTAACTTCAATGGCTAATGGCATTACTGACATGATGTGATATCGGGGATGATTGAGACAATATTGTCTGAGCTCATTAAGCCGGTGAGGCAAGAAAAGCCCTAGCCCCAAATCGGGGATAAGGTCGAGATCAAAATCGTCACGGACTGGTTTTGTGCGCGATCTGAATTCAATGTAGTCACGGATGAATTTCATAATAGAAAGCCTAGGTCGAAAACGTTATTGCTTGCCTAGGTATCGGATAATTTTGATTAAACTGAAGTGCATCGTGAAGTAGTGCTAGAGCGTCGGTACTCTGCTATTATGCACTAGAAAATCGCCATGTTGTAAGCTATTGGATTAATTGAATATGCCTAAAGAAATAACCAAAACTCCGACGTTGAGTCCTCATTCGAGTGCTGCTGCTAAAGGTCATGTCGTCCGGAAATAGGAAGCGTAAGAAGTCTGTAACACACCGCCAGAGATCATTTCTAAACCCATGTAACGCGCCAACGTTACTTTGAGAATTGCTTTTCCGACGCTATAGAGATATGTTATTAGAGGTTATTAGAGGTTCAATCAGGGCCTAGCATTAATCACTTATAAATCAGCAGGTTATATTTTTTTGAAACCCTTATCCTAACACTGGAAAAATCGCATTGCAGAGGCCCTAGAAACTCAGTGCGAGCAGAACGATATAGATTTCAAAGAAGATCTGTCTGAAAACAATTCTCGACTAAAAGAGCACATCAACGCCTTGGCACACTGTACAGGTGGGGGAGCGTTAGTATTCGGCGTGAATACCAGATTTCAAAAATCAGACCGCAATCTCAACTCGGAAGAGATCATAGCCAGGATTACAATCCTAGCGCACGACACTCAAGAACCACCACTAGGCGTTGAGGTTCACCAAATCTCAACCAACCTTGGAAAACTTTTGTGCTTGCATATTTTGCCACCTAAAACTCGCCCCGTTTTTATCAAAGATAAAAGCCCGTTCGGCGGACAGGCTAGCCCAGATACGAACCAAGACATTCGGCAAATTGGTCGGCCAATGGTGGCCGCATCTATTTCCCCCCTCCCCGCTTGGGAATGGCCAGTTCTGGAAAAAGATTCGAGTTACGGCTACATGAAACTGAATTCTTTAGCCGGTGGTCGTAAGACCTGCGAGCAACAGACGATATTTCCATAATGTTGATCCTCAGTGGGGGCGTTCCCACTGGTTATCGGCATACTGGAGAGCGAGCTTTAACAGCTGTAGATATTAGATGGTGGCATAGTGCGGCCAATGATGGCCGACCAATTTCCCGAATGTCTTGTTACGCATCTGCGTTAAGATTCATCAAACGTCGGCATCTTGTTACCAGGATAGACCGAAAGATTGGCTTGTCTGTTATCGATGATATGCGTGAGATAGATGGTAGAATCTTTTGTATCTCTGATGACTTTGAAAAATAACCTATAACGTCCATCGGCAAACGGCCAAGTTTGATCTCCGGTCGCTGGATGCACGGCAGGTGTCGTCGGATTCTCACTGATAAATTTCAGAACCTGGTCATGGTCAGTCCAAAATAAATCCACAATCTGCTTGTCCTCAGAGGACGAATATAGAAAGTCTTCAATGCAGAAAAGTGCATTTTCATACGGCTCAGTGAAGACAATCTTTGTATCCGTTATGCGAGATTTTTTTTCTTAAATCGATTTAAGCGAGTGCGCTCGCCGATTTTATATTCAGTACCTTTTCCTTCCGCGGCTTGTGACATACCTAAGAGGCGACGCTGCAGCGAAACAATTTCATTTTGCAAATACGCGTAAGTGTCCTCGCTCATTAAAATAAAATTTTCACCGGTTCGTCGCTGAATTCTGATTGGTTCCGACGCAGCAAGATCGAGATAGTCTTTGAGTTCGGCCCGCAGTTTTTTTGGATTTGTAGATTCCATGATATTGTTCACAGACTACTCATCCATTTAAACTCTCGATGCCTTGAAACAAAAAACCCCGACTCCGTATAGAGCCAGGGCTTTCTTATTTTCGCAAAATGGCGGGATGGACGGGACTTGAACCCGTGGCCTCCGCCGTGACAGGGCGGCGTTATAACCAACTTAACTACCACCCCGCTTAGGATGCCGCGTACGCTTTTCAGCGTCAGCAAGACAATTGTTATACGGAAGGCTACGGGGGGTGTCAATAGTATTTGCTGGTCCTGAGACATTTTTTTGGAACCGTGACCAAACATCACTGGTTCTTAAAACCGCTTAAGTTCCAGCCATTTCCGCCGGTTTTTCAGGCTCCGCAGCACTCTCCTGGGCCGCCCGAAGGCGGGCCGCTTCCTCCTTTTTCTTAACGCCACTGGACCAAACAGCAAAGATCACCGTTACGACGAAAAAATCGATAAATTCTCCGGGCACCCACATGAGCAGGCCTCCAAGTCGCTGATCGTCGAGGTGCGACCACTCGCTCCACCAGGCGGGGATAGGACGGCCTACGTAGGCATACCAGACGTCGTCACTAAACGACAGGAATGCGGACAAGATCACGTTGGCCGCCATCAGGCCCATCATGTAGAGCATCCTGACGGGAAGTTTTAGAGGGGACTTCATCGGATAGGGGTCAATGATGTTTCGCCAGAGAAGAATACTGGCGATAGAAAACGTGGCATGCTCGACTAGATGCCAAGCGTCGTTGAGAAGAGCTAGGTTGTAGAAATATGGAACGTGCCAAAACCAATAGGCCGCTTGGAACAAAAATAGGCTTACGAGGGGGCGACTTACAAGGTTAAACAGCCAGCGCAGCGGGCGACTTCGCACCAAGGGAAAATAAACATTGCGCCGCACTCCGGGAGATATGCCTCGGACGCAAATGAAAAATGGGACCCCAAACATCATAAGCGGCACGCCGATATTGGTGATCATCAAGTGTTGAATCATGTGCACGAAAAAAAGCTGATCGGCTAGCGGATCGATCGGCGGCAACAAGGCTGCGACAATGATCGTGATTCCCAGGAAATAAAGACCAATCTGCCAAGGTTTTACTGGCAGTGGGCCGCGAAAAGCACGGAGGCCTCGTACATATAAAATCCCAAGCAGCACAAACAACAATAAAGCCGGATCCCAAACCCACTTGAGCTCAAACGTGTCAGCCGGCAACGGATCATAAAGATTGTGTGCCTCAGCCGTGGAAGAAAATAGGTCAAAAGAATTCACAGTGATTCAACCACGATAGAATGGACTAATTACCCATCGGCAGGGAAAATCTCATGATTGCAAATACACCCATCGACAAAAACGCTGAGAATACAAAAATCCCGGTCAATAATTTATTATCAAAACGAAGATGCATGTACCAGCCGCACACCATGACGAATTTCACAATGGAGGCGATCACGAGTGCCGTGACCATCAGGCCATCAGACACCCCAAGTTGGGCCTTGTAGTTAAAAATAGCCCACTCGCCAAACGTAATTAGACAAAGAATGGCCGCAAATATCCAATAAAGCTTGGGCCCTGCGTGTGCGTGTTCTTCGTGATGGCCGGCGTGTGCTGGAGCGTGGTGACTTGATGACATAATTGGTTAATTCCTTTCAAATATAAACAAACAAATAAACGAACGTGAAGATAATAATCCACACCACGTCAACAAAGTGCCAATAGAGGCCCGCAACTTCAATCACTTCACTATTAAACCATTTTTCCCCTTTGATCAGGGATGTCACCAAAATAGAAGACATCCAAAGCACCCCTACCGTTACGTGAGCACCGTGGCATCCCGTGAGCAAATAGAAACTCGATGCAAAAATATTGGTGGAAAGCCCAAGGCCGTCGACATTAACGAACGTGGAAAATTCGTGGTACTGAAAGCCTAAGAAAATAAGGCCGCCAACCACAACCATCGCCGTCCAAAACTGAAATTTGCGCAGACTTTTCTCTTTGCAGTAGTGGAGCGCTAGTACCATCGCCACCGACGACATCAAAAGGTCGAAGGTCGACAGCGTGGTGACGTTAATCTTATAGACTTCCTGAGGCGAAGGTCCCGACAAGGAACGACCTTTGTTGATCAAGTAGTTGGCGATTAGCGTCCCAAACAAGAAACACTCCGAACCAATAAGCACCCACATCGCAAACTTGCGGTTCTCGATGTTTGTCGACTGGTGGTGACCGTGAGCCTGTTCACTCATAATTTTTATCTCCCCTTTTCCCTAGGTAGCGTTCCAAACGTTCAATTCAAATCACTAAAAAACTACGGCATAGTATTCAAGGAGCCTCGTAAGCCCAGCCAAAAGCCGAGCCTACGGTGATGGCTAGACCACACAAGGAAATAAAAACACCGTGATCCGACACGACAAACCCAGAGGCGATCGTCGTAATGCCTGCGGCAAGAAGAATCGGCCAGAAACTTTGGTCTGGTAAATGAATTGATTTCGGATCAAAGGGACGCTCTGGAGCCAATGGCAAACGCTTGCCGTCGTGGGTGTACTTCTGGTACCAAAAATCATCTAATTGGGTGACTTCGGGCGGATGAGCGAAGTTATACTCAGGTGGAGGCGACGAGATCGACCACTCTAGTGTGCGGCCATCCCACGGATCAGCAGGCGCCTTCTTGCCCCACTTTAGCGAGATGCAAAAATTAAAGAAGAATAGAAGTCCACCCACGGCTGTGATGTAGGCTCCAATGGTCGCACAGAAGTTCCAGAAGTTCCAATTCATGTCGGGAGCATAGGTAAAAATACGGCGCGGCATGCCTTCTAGTCCAAGAAAGTGCATGGGGAAGAATGTTAAGTTAAATCCCACCATGTACAACCAAAATTGAGTCTTACCAAGCATCTCATTTAACATCCGACCAGTGACTTTTGGAAACCAGTAAAAAATACCGCCGAAGAGTCCCATCACCGCACCGCCGTAAAGCACATAATGGAAGTGGGCCACCACAAAATAAGTATCCTGGTGCTGCGTATCGATCACTGGGGAGCTGTGCATAATGCCAGAAAGTCCACCTAACGTGAACATAGCAACAAACGAAATCGCAAACATGGATGCGGTATTAAAGCGGATTTTCCCGCCCCAAAGTGTTGAAATCCAGTTGAAGATTTTTACACCTGTAGGCACAGCAATCAACATCGTCGCCGCACTAAACAACGCCTGCGCCCACGCCCCAAGACCAGTCGTAAACATATGGTGGGCCCACACGGCAAACCCTAGAAATCCAATGGCACACGTGCTGTAAACCATGACCGAGTACCCGAAAAGAGGCTTACGGGCCGAGGTCGCTAGAATTTCTGAGACGATGCCCATCGCTGGCAAAATTAAAATGTACACCTCTGGGTGGCCGAAAATCCAGAATAAATGCTGCCACATAATAACCTGACCGCCTAAACCTGGATTAAAAAATCCGGTACCATAGTTTCTGTCAAATGAGATCATGACAAGGGCAATGGTGATCACTGGCAGCGCAAGAATCAAAAGCACCTGGGTCACCAAAGTCGCCCAAATAAAAAGTGGCATTTTAAGAAGGGTCATGCCCTTGCAACGCATGTTCAAAATAGTGACAAAAAAGTTGATGGCAGCAATCAGCGAAGCAAGTCCAACAACCTGAATGCCAAGCACCCAAAAATCTACCGAGTGAGTGGGGTTAAACTGCTTTTCAGTTAAATTCGCATAAGCAAACCAACCCATCGCAGGAATCTGCTGGACTAGGTAACTGGTATTAAGCAACAAAGCGCCGAATAAGAAAA
This sequence comes from Oligoflexales bacterium, assembly GCA_947476525.1. GTDB lineage: Bacteria > Bdellovibrionota_B > Oligoflexia > Oligoflexales > RGVZ01 > CAMDKS01. The sequence goes on along the minus strand of CANJQY010000017.1, from coordinate 9,188 downwards.
CCCAGTAGCTCAACGCATTTAAACGAGGAAATGCAACGTCCGGCGCTCCAATCATCAGTGGCACTAGAAAGTTAAAAAAGGCGGCTGAGAGTGGCATCACCACAAGGAAAATCATCGTCGTTCCGTGCATCGTCACCAGTCCGTTAAAAATTTCACCGGTGATAAATGTATTGTTCGGAACTATAAGCTGAGTACGCATCAATATGGCATCGACCCCGCCTACTACTAAAAAAAACAAAGCTGCAAGTGCATACAAGATGCCAATGCGCTTATGGTCGACGGTTGTTAGCCAGCTGATAATTCCAGTTTTGGGAAGATATTTTGCCATCGGTCGTAGGTCCTTAATCATAGTCTCATGTGAACAAGTTTAATGCCGTTATACAACGCACAAAAATACAGAACTTAGTATGTCTTCACTGTAGAAAGTCGCAGGTACGACGATACCGCCGCAATTTCCTTCTCCGTTAATCCTAGATTTGGCATCAGAGCGCCAGGTTTCAACGATGCGGGGTCTCGCAACCAAATCGCAAGATTTTCAGGTGTATTCAGTCGTATTCCGCCGGCCATATATTTCCGGCTACCGAAGTTTGAGAGGTTCGGGCCGATTTTATCGCCAGGAATCTGCTCGCTTGGAGTGCCTGCAATCGTGTGACACGCTTGGCACCTTGCGAACACCTCTTCGCCTTCTGCGGCTAACCTAGTCTCGACTTTAGGAGGAGTATTTACAGTTTGTGTCCACGCCTCAAACTCCGCTTTGCTATGAACCACCGCGTTGAACCTCATCAACGCGTGCGATGCGCCGCAAAGCTCCACGCACTGACCTTGATAGCGTTCTCCACCTTTTTTATTGGGATCAACTAGTGCCGGACTAGAGATGTTGAGAGTGTTGAATGCGGAAGGTGCACCAGTCTCTTTATGGAATGAAGTCGGCATAACATCTACTTTACCGCCAAACTTAGGGACCCAAAAACTATGGATCACGTCATTTGACCAAAGCTTGAAATGAAGTGGGGTATTTTCCGGGACATGCAGCTCGCCGGCCGATATAACTTTACCGTTTTGTGGGTAGCGAAATTCCCACCACCACTGGTGCCCGATGACCTCAATTTCTAGAGCGTTAGGCTCAGCATGTGCATATTTAAATAAAACTCGCCAAGTAGGAACCGCAATAAAAATCAATAGAACCACAGGAATAACCGTCCACATGATCTCCAAGGTCGTACTTCCGTGAAACTGTGCGGGTGGGGATTCATCCCCAGGCTTATCTTTGAACCGAATCAGGGTGTAGATCAATGGAATAGCTACGGCAAAAAATACCAAAAAACAAAGGACCGTGGTGATCCAGTAGACGTGATTCGCATCCTTCCCCCAATTAGTCAGGCCAGAGATCGTGTTCATGGGGGCATCCCAATTAACGTCAAAGAATTTGTACTTGAGTTCGTCAAAAGGAGGTAACTGCATTGATGGCACCCGCTGTGTGTACGTTGATAAAAGTCAATTCTTGTCGAATTTAAAACAAGGAACTCATGACCAAAAATCTATAATTCGTTACTTATGAATATAAACGTGAGTTTGGTCTAACGTCAAGAATTGTCTCAAAGTTTTAACGAGATCGCAACTTGTGATGTCGTTTTCTGATATTTTAGATCCATGATAAATTTCCAGTCACCCGTCATATGCAACTTTACACCTTCAATCAGGTATTGACCCGGTGCTAAAGTTTTAATACGTGGGCGGGTGACCATTCCGTGACGATGTTCTGGCATCAAGGCGTCAAATTTCAAAAGGGAGAATTCGTTGAGCCGCAACCCATTCGCCCCGGTTACCGACAACTTAATACAAAATAGTCGACCAACTTCAATTGGTCGGCTCTGCTCACATTTTCTGTCGCTTGAAACCAAGCGCACGTCGAGACTTTGCCCACTTATAGCCGTGCTCATGTTCATTTCTTGGCCAGCAAGAAGACTTGAAAAAGTAAACGTACCGGCTAGAACATAAACGACTAATGCAATCTTTTTTTGCAGACCCGAGAAAAACCAGCCGGCTGTGGGCCTATTTTTTTCTAAAATATGGTCGTTAAAATTCACTCCGCCCCCACCTTTCTATAAAATCACAGGCCGCTTAAAATGACAGAAACCAAACCAATACCTACACCCTGAAAAAAAATGTCGGCTACTTTCAAACATTAATGCTATTGTCCTTTTTTGCCTGCTTGTCAACGAGGTGTCGCAATGATTACCCCAAATTTGAATGCTCCTTTAAAATCCACGCCAGTTCCTGAGACAGATTCCTCAACAAGCTCGCGACCAAAATCCAGGCAGCGCCCACGCCTGAAGGTTTTGCCTATCCTTCTGCTGAGATGCCCGTACTGTGGGCGTAGTCGACTGCAGAAACCTGGATGCTTTATCGAATTTGCCGAAGGCTGCGTCCCGTGTAACTATAAATACACAAGAGAGATCGGCTATTTTGCCGGGGCCGCACAAATGTTGAATTATGGATTCGCCGCCGTCACAGCCATGGCTGCCGGGGCCTTCATGGTGTGGAAGTACAGTGATGCTGGAGATTTTGTTGTGGCAGGAATACCCGCAGCCTTCGCCGGCATATTATCTTTTCTATTTATTCCGTGGGGGCGTGCCCTGTGGCTTTGGATGGACCACGCCACTCACCCCCTAAATGACGACGATAAGATGGTCCAGTGAAATCACTGAAACTCGTAACTAGAATTGTAATCGTGGCCGCTTTTGCGGGTGCTATTTATTTTTTCGGGCCGGCCGCCTCCGAGTTTCTCCCAACCCAGACTGCGTCTGTATTACCTTTCCCAAAAATAACCACAGGCAAAACTGATCGTGCCCAGCCGCTCACGACAGATGCGCTCAAAATAGCAATCGGGAAAATGCGACTTCTCTCCCCAAAACGCGCGGCACCCGCCGATGTGACATCATTGGAATTGATGGCCCTGGGAAAACGCTTTTTTTTCGACCAAAATTTTAGTTCAAACGGGCAAGTGTCGTGCGCAACCTGCCACCAACCTGAGAAATCATTTACTGATGGACGCGCGACGGCCGTGGGCCTCGCCACCACAGGCATGAACACCCCCACCCTGGTGAACAGCTATTTTGGACAATGGTTTTTTTGGGACGGCCGCGCCGATTCATTAGAGGCACAGGCTTTGGGGCCCGTGGAAAATCCTAAAGAACACGGATTCACACGGGTCCAGGTCGCAAGGCGCATCCAGTCAAACTACAAAAAAGAATATGATGCCCTATTTGGAAAGATGTTCGGAAAGTTGCCAGCCAACCTGCCGACGAACCCTGCCGTCGGAACACCGGCACCCACTCGTTCGCTGATTTCAAACGAGGTGGCAGCCTATGCACTTGCCACCCTTGGCAGCCCAACGTTTCAAAAAAAGATTTTGAGGACCGCACAAAGTCAGTCGACGCAGCCGGTGGAAATTCTTCGCCTTGTAAGTGCGGGGCCAGATGTACCCCCCACCTCGTTTGATCAATTGCCAGAATCACAAAAGTCAGAAATAAATAGGATCTTTGCCAATTTTGGCAGGGCTTTGGCCGAGTTTGAACGCTCGATCGAGTCTACGGACTCTCCGTTCGATTTGTTTGTGGACCGAGTCAGTGAACCTGCAAACAAAAATAAACCCCTCGCTGATTCCTTTGTTGCGGGGTTTGGTGCCGCTGAGCTTCGTGGTCTAGAGCTATTTACCGGCCGAGGAAAATGTACCTTGTGCCATCAAGGGTCGCATTTTACAGATCAGCAGTTTCACAATATTGGCCTCATGCCAGTTTTCGAAGACCAGGTAAATTTGGGACGAGCCCAAGGGATGTTAATGGCTCGTGACAGTGAATTTAATTGCCGAGGTAAATATTTGAACCAAGCCACGCCGAGCGAAGGGTGTTTAGAGATTGAGTATTTAGAGACCGAAAGTGCGGAGGCCGTTGGCGCATTTAAAACTCCAACTCTGCGTAACCTCCGTGACACAGGGCCTTATGGGCACGACGGCAGGTTTGCACAACTCAATGATATTTTGCGCCACTACAATCACTTAAAAAAGCCGCCAGCTGTTGGGCACACCGAAGAAATGTTAGTCCCCCTTGACTTTACTGAGGTAGAGCTACATGATCTTGAACTACTGTTAATTTCTTTGAGTGGTTCTGTGAAGTTTTTTAAGGGAGGGTGAATGAGTTTAATTGGAACTTATTTTTGGACAGCCGTGCTAATGATTTTGCTTGGTGTGGAGACGGGGGCCTATGCCCAGCGGGGCGAACAAACAGACGCCTCCCCACGCCAATTCTCAAGCCCGACTCAAGGCTTCCCTGGATTCTTTGGCACAAACTTTGCCGACCAAGGGTCACTCGTCGTTGAATGGCCACCCATAATTTTGCCGATCATCCCCGTTCCAAGCGTTGAAGTGGACTACGGCGTCACAGACACCTTGACGGTCGGAACAAATGCTATCGTGACAGTGGTTCCATGGCTACTCGGTGCCAGAGGTTTTTCGTTTAAAGCTAGAACCTTGCTTTATGGTACTGAAACCCTCCAAAGCGCAGCCACTGCTTACGCAGGATATATCGGCTCCAGTAACTTGGCGGTGTCTTGGCAATTGTTCACTTCAAATAATGCCTGGAAATTGGCTCCTCGACACATACTGTCGGTCCAAGGAATGGTTTTGCATCTTGGACTGGAGGCCGGCTCTAAATCGTCCATCAATTACACTAACATTCAAGGCTCGACGGTCACTGTCGGTGGCGGCTATCAGTTTTTGCTAAGCAACAGCATAGGCCTTTCAACCTACGTCATGATTCCTGCCGTCACGTCCTTTGAAGCCGACACTGTGGCTTCAAATATCAGTGGTAATCTTGATGCGCGAAGCGGCGCCCTGCTATGGGGCATAATTCGCTCGTCTCTCGACCTCCGGACCGAAAGTTGTGTCTACAGCATCGGTGGATCATACGTATATGGCTTAACCAAGAATATTAGCCCTTGGGCTAGCGCAGCTAAAAGGTGGTGATATGAAAATGACGAAATCCATCCCGCTCAGATTATTAGTCGCAGCAAACCTTTTTACGACGGCTTGTGGCACCAAAACATTCTCGATGACTGGCCCATTCAAAGCCCTAGTGGTTGCATTTTCGCGGACTAATACCGCTGGCTCGACAGAATTTGCAGTCACAGAAAAACAATTCAGAACTCTTACCAACTTTAATGAACTTGATGGCACCTACCTGACTATCAAACGCGGTGGAACCCTGGGCATCCGACAGATTAATGGCTCAATCGTACAGGCTGATAGTTTTTCGGGAGGATCTTCCCCTGGGCTACGCTACAACGTGAAATCTGGAGTCGCTATACCGATGGACTACAGCACGCTAGCCATGCTGTCAGCCTACTACCAAATCGATGAAATATATTCGACCCTAGAAGAAAAAACAGGAATTGCGCCCGCCACACTCCAGGCCCTTATTCCAGGCGGAAAACACATTATGTTGTTTGAACCGCAAGTAAAAATTACCGGAAATGGAACCGATGTTACCCTTGGCATGAAGTTGAACGCGGCATTTAGCCCTATTGACAAAAAATTTCTACTCTTTCAACGCTCGCCTGTAGAGGCGGTGCCTTTGGCTGGAAACTTTCAAGTACTCACCCATGAGTTTGGACATTTCATTTTCGATTATAGTTTTTTTGCTAGTAAATATGATGCCAAAAATCGCTGGGCTGATGAGTGGACTTTGAAAGGCTTCAACGAAGGCTTCGCGGATTTCGTCAGTTGGACCTTTACCGATAGCACCGATATTTTGCGCGCCTCGATCAACATAAAGAAAATTGCTGACGAGCGTGACTTCGGGAAAACGACCTTTACGTTTGAAGATTTAAGCGGAGATGATCCGACGGCCTGCGGCGGGCAGTTCTATTGTGTAGGCTCCTTGTTTGCGCGTTCACTAGTCCAAACGTGGACTGCAATGCAGAGCTCTGTCACCAAAAAAGAAATGGCGGCGGCGGTCATTGATACCCTAAAACTATGCCAAGATGATATGACTGCCATGGACGTAGCGATTCTGCCGATTGAAAAACCGGCGACGCCAGTGCTGACCACCGCTCAGTCCTACGAACGAAATGGAAAAATTGCGGGAGGTTTCCTGCGAGCTTTTGTCTTACGTGCCCCGACGAAGCTAAAGGGCGAACTGTGCACCGCATTTAAAAATAATTTCGGTATCCACGGTTTTCCACAGCTAGCAAGAACTGGCTCATGCGATTAATTGTGATCGCTCACCGTTCAGCAAACACAAGGACTGAAGTCATGCACCTTTTCCGCACCCTAATCATCTTAGCCTCACTAGTAAGCCTCATACCTGTGACGTTTGCTCAGAACGCTGACGAGAAAACTCCAACAGCCCCCTCTCCATTGCCGCCCAATGACCCCTCCAACCTTTGGGCTACACCAAAACCTCGGGCGAATGTCGTCGAACAAAAAATTTGGTCCTATGCGGCAGGGCTTAACTGTAGCTGGTCGCGACGTTTAGACTACGGAAACATTTATTTTTATCGTTTTGAACCAGAAATTAGTGGCTTTATGTACTCGCCACTTCCTATCGAACGCCTGTGGTTGCGGCACGGCGTTCGCCTCGGCTACAGCAATGATCAACCACAAATGCCACAAGCCGTCCGCCTGCAAGAAACTGATTGGAAGGCATCCATCGAAGAAGGGATTATTTATAATTCAATTGTGGCGATGTCGTTGACCGCAGGTCTCGGCTATGATTGGCGTAAGATCACAGCTAAAACAACCTCTCCTATTACCGTCCAAGATTCCAGGCTCAACAGCAGTGAACTGTTTTTATGGAGTTACCTTCAAGCAGGCTTCGGAGTCTCTGCACTCGCTGGCAAATATATGTTCGAGCCGATCGTTCGCTGGCAACACTTGACCTCTGATTCCCGCACGAATTGGGCCTATGGCCTTGAAATGACGGCGGCCTGGTAGAATTAGATTAGAATCTTACCTTATTCATCAGAATCGAATTAGGTGTTGGCACCACCCGGACCGTTTTGAACCGGGAAGATCAAACTCAAAATCACTGACCCAGTTAACACACCAATAATGGTCCCAAGGGCCCACTCAATCGGGATGACAACCCAGTGCCCGATTCCCAATTTTATTCCTACAAATAACAAAATAAGGCCCACGCCTGTATCCAAAAATCTAAACGTGTGAACCATCTTCGACAGCACGAAGTACATGCTTCGAAGGCCCAAGATCGCAAAAATGTTTGAACTATAAACCAAAAAAGTGTCGGTCGTCACCGAAAGCACCGCGGGAATCGAATCCACTGCAAAAATAACGTCGCTAAACTCCACCAACACCAGTACCAAAAACAGAGGTGTCGCTAGCCACTTTCCATTTTCAAACACAAAAAAACGGTCGCCAACAAGCTCAGATTTCAGTGGAATGATTCGTCCAATGTTCGCCGCGATAAATCCTTGCGTAGGGTCATCGTCGTCATCCTCATCCTTTTTCATGATTGTTTTAATGCCGGCGACGACTAAAATCCCCGCAAAAACAAATTCAAGCCACGCAAATCTCTGCAAAGCTGCAACCCCCGCAAAAATACAAATAGCGCGCATCACAAGTGCCCCAAGTATTCCCCAAAACAACACGCGGTGCTGGTACTGCTCGTCAATTTTGAAGGTTAAAAATATCAAGATAAACACGAAAAGATTATCAATCGACAGCGACATCTCGATCACGTAAGCCGTCAGAAACGTCAGAGCCGCCTTGCCTCCCAAATACCACGCCACCCAGCCGTTAAAAACTAACGCTAAGGCCACCCAAAATAAGGTCAAAAATCCAGCTTGCTTTATGGTTGGAGTTCGGTGACCACGATTCAACACCGCCAGATCCAATGCCAACAGGCCAACAACCAAACCAACAAACCATGGAATCAAATAATTGTGGTCGCTAGGATCGTTCATCCAACATCCCTTTCAGAAAATTCAAGAAACCTAATGCTACAAGAATTATTATACCGACTTTTGTTAAAAATGGACCTAGCAAAAAAAGGCCATCGAAAAAGGCCACTAGGATATTACCTAGCAGCCTCTATGACACAAATATAGACGACACAATATATAGACGACACAAAACTCAGGAGCACCAAAACTAGGCTAAAATTGCGCCAGATTTTTTAGCGAACCGAATTTTTTTTCCGTCCTCAATCTTGTAACCAATACGAGTTGGCTTATTAGATTTAGGATCCATCAGCATAACGTTGCTGATATGAATGCCCACCGTCTTTTCAACAATTCCACCATCTTGGGTTTGCGGCGATGGCTTGGTGTGACGTTTTGCAATGTTAACGCCGTCAACAACAACGCGGTCGTATTTGCGAACTACAGACAAGATTTTTCCAGTTTTACCCTTATCCTTGCCTGCGATAACTTTAACTTCGTCGCCTTTTTTAAGGCGGGACTTTACTTCACACTTCTGAGCGGTATGCATACTCATCTCAATTCATTCTAAGCAAACGATTAACAATAAGGCCAAATAATTAAATTCAGACGGTGTATTTACCGAGTTTTACCCCCATTAGTCAACCATTTTCTTGCGATTTAGCAGATCTACCCCAAATCTCCATTTAAACCCTGTTCATTATGCTGGATTTTGCCTAAACTCTTAATATGAAAGCCTATTCAGATGCAATCACCCGCCGCACAAGCGCACATTAGGAAGTCTCAGACATGATTTTTCCCACTGCCCTAACCCATCTTGCCCGCACATTCCACCCGACGGTGTCACTATTGAGCATCAGAGCCTTTAGCCTCGGGTGTGCACTCATGATATTCTCCTGCCCCTTACCCGCAGAAGAAACCGCGCAAAATAAGCCTTCTTCGCAAGGTATCCTTAATTCTCTTGAATCGGCAGAGTCTCCATCTAAGCAGGCCAATGGTGAGGCCGACACTGACATTAACCCGTCGGATGTTATCCATTGGACAGTTGCAGGCTCTGGATTTGATCCGGCAACCAACACCATGGCTTTAACCCTTCTGCTAACCACAGAACGCGGCTTCACCGTCTACCAAAAAAACCTGACTATCCAACCCGCCAATGGCTGGAGAATTCTGCGACAAGTGAACCCAAAAACGACCACCCAGGTTGATCCGATCACGAAAAAAGACGTTCC
>CANJQY010000016.1 GCA_947476525.1 Oligoflexales bacterium | reverse complement strand
TGAACCGAATGCCTACGCGATAAAGCAAATTGTGGTCACCTACACGGCCACGGATCATTATTATCCGGGGGCCGCGCTGGCGACGGCGACCGTGACCGTGCGTGGTCAGGAGACCTTCACCTTCACGAAGACGATTTTGACCGACGCGGGTGTTTGTAAGATTAAATATGGCATCAACTCAACAAGTTTGACCAACGGAGACACGAACCCTCTGTTCTTAACATTGGCCGGAGACACCTCGGCCGTCGGCGGGACTTTCACGGCGCCCTCTAAATATATCTCAGGATCCACCTCGGCGGATCTGGCCGAATTGATGATCCCGGCCTTGAACGAGCGTATCACGTGGGCCTCCGAGGTGACGTCTGGTTTTGGTTTGCGGTACATGAGCTACGATTGGGATAACGTTTTCTCTAAGATTTCGGTGGCGAGTGACGTGGCGACAGCCTCGAGCGCCTGTGTGTTGGCCGATATCGACCGAAGCCCAGCCTGCTGGAAGTGGCAGCCTCGGTCCGGTGTCATGAGCCGAAGGGCGGGCTCGGCCGTGGATGGATGTGACACCTGTGTGGCCGAAAATAAACCCCACGGCGTCACGGATACACTGGACTGGAGAGGAACCATCGCCGTCGGGGCCTCGGTGGCTGAGGGTGAGATGTTTACATGCTACGTCTCGACCTCCGACACCGTCAAATGTGTGGGGACAAACACTGACGGTCAACTAGGTGACGGCACGGTCGTCTCGTCCACGATTCCCGTGGACGTAGCGTGCGGCCAGGCCACCGGTCTTGACTGCGCCTCCGGCAAACTATCTCGAATCGTCAAGGTCGTGGCTGACAAAAGAACCGCCTGCGCCCTCTCTCGAGGCGGCGTGCCCTACTGTTGGGGTTACCAGGTGCCCGATATGGTTTATGGCGGCCCGGCTTATGACGTCTCATCGGTGGGGGTGCCGGCCTCCACCCACAGTCCGACCAGATTTCGCAACGCGGCGGGTGTGGCGTTCGTGGGTGCGGTCGACATCGGCTTTATTGTGGCGGCCTCCACATCCACACAATCGGCCACGACCAGTCCCTACGCGGTCGGTTTGAATGGGGCCGGAATTGGCCGAGGCGACACCGACATCATCAATAATAAGACTCTCACGGGGGCCGACTACAATAGCATTTTCCGCGCCCCATACGTCGACGGTCTGGACGACTCAATATTTGCCCAAAGTTGGAGCGCACGCGGCTATAGTACGATATGGTTGGCCAAGACCGTGGAGGGTTCCAACAATTACGTTCAATGGTATCTGTCCGGGGCCTCAGCCAGGGGCAACTCAAGCGACGCCAGAAATTCGGCCTGTCACCGTGTGACCATGAAAGCCAAGCCGTGACCATGAGATCCCAATTCCGCCGCCACCCGGGGTGGCCGGCCTCGGGCTGCGACTTGATTCGAAGTGACGCTAACCATTTCATTGAAAACGCCAATCGGAGTTTTCGCTGAGGTGGATTTATCACACTGTTTTGCACGAGGCAATGCACGTCTATATTGCAGAGGGATACGAAGACGTCAACCCGAGGTATCAAGATTTGGTCCAACCGTCGAGCAAAAATCCACATTTCACCCTCGAATGGCTGAATGAATGCGATCGTGTGGCGGTCTTACTCAACCTGTCGTTCCGAGCTGAAACTTCACGCGTGGTCCGCACGAAAACCGGTGTAAAGCGAACTCGCGTCACGAAATCAGTCTGCGCTTTTCCTGAGCCATGGTACGGCCGCAAGTACTATACTTTGCAAACGGATCCCCTAAATCTTTATCTTGTTACATGACGTTTGACGTAACAGGATCATCCTCACAGGTACTGTCATCCGCGGCATCGGAAATTGCATATTGCAAATAGGTAATGAGATCCATGTTATTCTTTGGTAAACAGGAGCTCGAGGACGAGCTGACGATTAGAGTCGTCAACCAGAGTGATGGTGAATTGCGATGGTAGAGTGTTTTCTAGTAATGAAGGTGGGACTATTGCGTAAAATACATTCGTGACAAGGACCGGGTCGTATTTAAAAAACTGTCGTTCGTCTTCCGTGAGAGTCGGTAGTTGGTAAAGGAGGACACTAGAGCCATTTTTTTGCCTCGGACTGAGATCTAGTAACTCTACGTGTAGTGTTAATTCGGAAGCAGGTTTTGAGGCTCCACATGCAAAAAATGGCAGAAAAATTGGAAGAAAGTATTTTGTGCACATATATACCTCGGCCTCACTTAGGTTTAAAGTTGAATAAGTGCGATAATTCGATTGTCGGGCTGTCCGATGGGTTTTTCGGACCAGACGGAATAACAAGCGTTATTACGTAAACGTAGAGCGTTAGTTGAATCTGAACCCAAATTTAGTTTGACGGTGTTGTCTGTCGATCCGATGATGATACGGAACACGTTATCTCCGTTTGTGAGTGAACATATGAATTTTAGAATGCTATTGTGTTTTGGTGTCATGGTAGCTTTCTCGAAGGTCACGCTCTAGTTTGGAGCGTGTTGTTTGTTTGTGAACTTTTGCGATCGTATTATTGTCAAAATTTCGTTGGATGGATTCTTGTGCCAATTTTTTGTGAAGGGATTCACGAGCCAAATAAGTGGCAAAAACAAGTGAGATATTGGTAAAGAATTCGAGAGCTGTATGTACCGATAGTTTTAGGGCAAATATTCCTGAGATGAATGTCATTAAAAGTAAGAAGATCGTTGACATTATTTTTAGACAAATGAATAAAATCCCAAGCCAGTGAAAATTGTTAATGTGCACGAGGTAGTCGTTCATAGCTTGTACTCCTATATAGAGATCGTCATGAAAAGCCCCTCTTTCGAGGGGCAGTTTTGTTAAGCGTTCATGTGTTGTGCATGGTCTGATTCGACCCAAGTGAAGGACCTGCCATCTTTGGATTTAGAGGTTCTAGCTTTCATAATTTTAATGATCTCGTCGGCAGTGAGGCTTTTATCCTTAGAAAATGCCCAAACCTTTTCTTGAAGTGGGACTGTCATCCCGCTTTTTGTGGTGAAGCTTGAGACTGCGAGAATCAACAATTTGGAATAGGCATAGGTGCCATTCTGATTGATAATTTCTTCGCTGCGAACAACCGAACCTTTGATGTAATTCTGCATAATAAAAAAACCCCTTTATTTTCTGAGAAAGCGACATTGCCTCTCGCAAAAGACCGAGGCAATTCAGGTTTCGAAAACGGCGCGCACCCGAATGCTGGAGAAAGCAAAATAAAAGTGACACCGACGCAGGAATGGCGCGATGTTTTGCATCGAACTATCTATATGGCGCGCTAACGGATGGGGTTTTGTTGTGATATTAAAAATCGCAGAGACGTGCGTAATTTTCAGGCATAGTGGATAGCTGATGCCGTTCAATAAATCCTCCGAATTCGATGACCTGAAACTGTGGAGGCCCAACGAGCGAAAATTAAAAAATTGCCGTTCATAATACAGTAACATATTATCTTAGGTAACATTTGCCGAGCTTTGTCATTTGACAACATCGTCAACCAAGTTTTTTTTGCGAAAATCGCACCATGTGTGTTGCCGCTACCGAGTCTTAAAGTCAGATGGAGTGCGCTCGCCATCTGACCGTTCGATGTGGACGTCCAAATGTCTGAGAAGATCGGGCGTTTTTCTCACATGATTCATTCTTTGGTTTTGTATGATTGAAAGAATTCGTCCATTATTTCTGAAAGAGCCGCCTCGTCGTTGACCGGCTGACTAACCTGCGACATGATGCCAGATTGAGAGTGTGCCATGTTTAAAAGACAATGACCAAGCTCATGAAAAATCAAAGCTTTTTGAGCTGGTCTGTGATGCAGCCTCTTCACTGTTACGTATCTGAAGATTTCGATTGGTTCCTTTTTGTATCCTGGAAAGGATCTCTTTTTTGGTGGGTTTATTATGACGATGCACAGCCCGCGAACTGTTTCGGGTTGTGACTTTTCCTTCAAAAACTCCTGCCAGTCCTTCGAATCAAGGATTTCGGCCGAATAGAGCTGTTGTGACACCGTCACGCCGTGTTCCCTCGCTAGTTCGGTGAAGACGTCGATATAGCCTGCCATTTCGGTGGTGATCTCACCGGGTGGCACGGTGGGTGAGGACTCCCTGCCGCACGCCGATAAAAATAAAGTCGTCAATAGTAGGTACCTCATTCTTATTCGCTCCTTTGTAGCCTTACGGTAAATTCAGGTCGAAACTTGAGCCTTATCTTTAACTAGATCGTTATTTATTTTTATTTTGTACTTTTTGGTCCACAATCAACAGGTTGGAGGACTGATCTACCAATGGGGCGCGGGCGGCGTCCTCTAGCTTTTCACATCATTTTTTCGCTGATATTGGCATAACAGAGGTCGGCGGAGGTGAAGTTCGCTCCCGTGCAATCCGCGCAGGTCAAATCGGCACCCGTAAGATCGGCTCCGGTTAAATTGGCCGCGCTTAACTGAGCCGCATAGAGGCATGAGCCGCGCAGGTCCGCTCCCGCCAGGTTGGTGGCTTTCAGATTGATTCGGCCCAGGTGAGCCCCGCTCATTTTGGCCTCCTCCAGATTCGCACCCTCCAGATTGGCGTCCGCATGAAAAATTGGCAGCGATGCGAGGCCAGCAAGCGGCACCTAAAACTTAAAAATATATTTATCGGCGCTTACGCGCGGTCGGATCCACAAACTCCGGCGTGCCGAGCTATAAAATTTCTCGAATAAGATCGTCCACCAAGGTTTTTGGCCAAAATCGTACAATGTGTATTGCTACTACCGTAATTACTCACCATCAACCTTCTGTTCGCGTGGCGTCTTGCCGACTTCGGCGGGTGTAGATGCCAACGTTTTTGATAGGCCGAATATAATTGCGTTGGTAGAAATGGTCACTGCGGCAGCCGGAAGCTGTATGCCAACAATGTTTCTTGCCGGCAATGAAGAAGTTTCTTTGGTGTGCTCTGTTGCGGCTATAATGTCAAAGTTATTATATTGAACTTTAACGCCCGCAGAAATACAATACCCGGCGCCTGTAAAGGAAAAACGCGTAGGGGTGGCGTTTAAGAAGCCAAGTTTTCCTTGGTATCGTGAGAAGGTGTACCCTATTCGAGCAAATGGCACGATGTCGCTCAACGGGTGTTTATACTCCACCTCAGGACTTAAGCCCATAGATGCTAGATCTGTCATGGCGTGATAAGCATCTGTAGGGGCTGTGCTGCCATATAGTAATCGAATGCCCAAAGAAAATGGTGTCGATAAAAATGACTCGCGATGTGCCGCTAGTTGCAATGAATTCGAATTAATTGATCTATTCTCCCACCCGGCAGAATTCCATGTGCCAAAACGTGTGCCCCCAACAAATTCTACGTCTAATGCAAACACATACGCAGGAGATATAAAGGCTGCGATTGCCATGAGAATTGCTACAGAGACCAGCCTTTCAAAAGTAACTCGTGTGACATTTTGTATTGAAAATAAATTCATCAAATTAATTTTGTTCATCTTAAAAGAAGAACCAAAAACATGAAAATCGTACATTATCACCGTCCTTCTAATTTTACAAATCAAGTTCAATCTGTTTCGCAAATGACACGAAGCGCATCCGTCGCTAAAACGTTTGTAACCGTCCCATATATATCGACGGCGATTGTCTTCACGGATGTACGATAAGCCCCAGGACTTAATCCCCACAAATCTTTACCTTTTTCATATAATCCTTGTTTCATCGCCTCCACTAGGACGGAGGAAGGCGGTAATCTTGAGCCTCTGCAAACGTCGGCAGCTTCAACAGAAGTGTGTGTAAATGGGCTAATAGCAATAAAAGTGTTGTTGCCAACTTCTACCTTAATTTTCGCCGGAATTGTCGCACCCCCTGTGACACATTCTAGTCCAGAAATTTTATCATTAACGAGCGAACATTGCAGGAGGTTACTACATTCATAAACATTAGAACTATAATCAATATTTTGTCCATAGGCCAGAAATGATCCAATACCGGCAATAAATTTGAGGTCCTGTGCATCCAGTCTGACATCGAATAACCCTGGATTTCGCCAATTTTGACCTTGCCACGTACCAAGTTCACACACTTTGTATTGCATGCTCGCGGCATAGGTGAGCTGTCCTGTTGATGTAAGGTCCATCCAAGTCAAGCCAGATTGGCCTTGGTATGTAGGCCCAGCAGGTACATCGCCGATGGGCGTATTTTTTCGTGCGCCACAAGACGAAATGAATGCAACCACCCAAATTACTACGTGTGATATTTTCATGGACTTCCATTCAAGTTAAGAGCAAGTGAACTGAAAACGGCTGCACAGCTAAGGAGAACTTATAGTAGCCGAAGGAACTAGTAATGTCTAGGCTTCGATCATTGCAATGAGGCACTATTCGTTTTTTCCATTCCACTGATGGTGTGAGCCATCCATTTGCAGTAAGCGCCCCTCACAAGCATTCCTCTCGCGATATACATGTGCTTTACGAGTACGCTAACGCTTGTGCTTACCAATTCCTGTTTGCCGGAACCACCGATGAAACGGGCTATAGCTTGTGGTTAGTTCGTGGCGATCTCGAAGCCTTTCAAGGCAATGTACAATGTTGAAACAGAAGTAAGTTCCCTTAGCAAGTTTAAGCATGGCCTCGCTTTTGCTCTCATCAATTTGGTTGTGGGCAGGTTTTTGATAGTTTCCGTGTTTGATGCCTTCAACTCCTTTGCGCCGTATCTTCCTTGCTCTTCTAATGACAGATCTCTCGGTACACCCCAAAAGGTCAGCAGCCTCACGGCGGCTGACCACTCCAGTCCTAAAATCTTCTAAGACCCTCAGAGCTACCGCTTCATTCTTGGACATAAAGATTCCTCCAGTTTTCATTGCTGCTCCTTTGATCTGTGATCATTTGATTTTGATCAGAGGAACATAGGTGTTACGAGACGATATTGCTGATCAATTCAGAGGGGGGGAGACGATCTCGCTTTTTTTTTTTAGGGCCTACGGTCGCTGCGTCCGATAACAATAGGTGTCGTTGTTGCGGTAGATTTTTATTTGGACATACACAATACTGCTGCTGACACTCCCAAAACTGGACTTGATGGGCCCCCTCCGCGCAGAGACATGTATCCGTATCCAATCGCCGCGGCCGGGTCCGCAGGAGATCTTAAATTTCAGATCTGATGCGTCTGTGTCTCCAATACTGGTTACAAAATCCCCACCAACGAGTGAATTAGTGTCCAGTCCATTTCGCGATATAGTGTGCCGCCACGCCACCTGCCGCGACTCCACCTGCGATGGTGAAGCTTCCTCCGGCATAGACAATGCCTAAAGCATCTGTGGTGAGAGCCTTGACACTCCCACCGTTCATGCCCTTACTAGTTCCCATGGCAGTCCACGTTGAAGTGGCTGCGTTCCATTTAGCGACACTGTCTGCCACGGCTCCACCTGAGATGGTGAAGCTTCCTCCGGCATAGACAATGCCTAAAGCATCTGTGGTGAGAGCCGTGACACCCGCACCGTTCATGCCCTTACTACCAGTTCCCATAGCAGTCCACGTTGAAGTGGCTGCGTTCCATTTAGCGACACTGTCTGCCGAGACTCCGCCAGCGGTGTGGATGACTCCTCCCGCATAGACATTACCAGATGAATCTGTGGTGAGGGCATCGACGCTGTCATTCCCTCCGATTCCGGTCCCCACGGCAGTCCACGTTGAAGTGGCTGCGTTCCATTTGGCGATCCCATTTAAAACAGTCACGCCGCCGGTTCCGGCGCAAGTATTGGCCGGAATGTAGCCTGAGGACTTGCTTCCTCCCGCACACCTGAAGGCTCCTCCGGCATAGACATTGCCGGCAGAGTCAGTGGTGAGGGCCTCGACATAGCTATTCAAGCCACTTCCCATGGCTTGCCATGTTGAAGTGGCCGCGCTCCATTTGGCGATCCCATTTAAAGCAGTCACGCCGCCGGTTCCGGCGCAAGTATTGCCCGGAATGTCGCCTGAGGACTCGCTTCCTCCCGCACACGTGAAGTATCCTCCCGCATAGACATTGCCGGCAGAGTCAGTGGTGAGGGCCGTGACAGAGCCATTCATGCCAGTTCCCATGGCAGTCCACGTAGAAGTGGCTGCGTTCCATTTCGCGATATAGTTTGCCGAGACTCCACCTGCGGCGCTGAAGATTCCTCCCGCATAGACATTGCCAGATGAATCTGTGGTGAGGGCCGTGACAGAGCCACTCATGCCAGTTCCCATGGCTTGCCATGTTGAAGTGGCCGCGTTCCATTTGGCGATATAGTTTGCCGCGACTCCGCCTGCGATGGTGAAGCTTCCTCCGGCATAGACATTACCAGCAGAGTCAGTGGTGAGGGCCTTGACCTCGGTGGTCTTGTCATCATCGCCATCCATACCAGTCCCCATGGCAGTCCACGGTGGAGCTGCCGGCGAAGTAGACTTGACTCCGTTACTGGATTTATGAAGCATTTTACCACACCCAGAAATCACCATAACGGCAAGAATGCTTGTGACGCGAAAAAAATTCATAATCTAATTTCTCCTTCTAAATGTTTCAGGCCGATTAAGGTGAGAGTCGGAATCGATTTCTAATGTTGCAACGTGTGGAAGCAATCCTGCGAACACATAACGGAAGACACCGTCCCAAACTTAATAGCGACCTCTCGCTATACCCAAATTATCCCATCAATTGCCGTGTGTTAATGCGTACATTTTAATCAAAACGAGTGGGATGGACTGGTTATTTAAACGAACATAAGACGGTGTAGCGCGATGTTGGCAATGTTACGTCCTTGGCGCAGGAATGGTTCTCGTGGGAACTTGCTATATGCATCACTATTTTGAGTGGGGTAACCAAGTCTATCCCAGGCTTGACCTCTTGACAGTGCATGAATCAAAAATCATCGCGTTCATCGAATATCTCGCTCTTCAGGGCTACAAACCGTCCCAGCAACGCAGCCACCTTCAAGTCTTGCGACGTTTTTTTTCCAGGCTTTGCTATCTTAAAAAAATCGACGTGAACCCTTGTGAAAACATTCAAACCAACAAAATAGCTGCAAAAATTAATATTGTGACCAAACGGAAATCAAGCGGCTGTATATTTATATCTGCTGCGACTCGTCACCCCAGAGGATGCCTTCTATCTTGTGTTAATTTTGGTTTTTGGCTTTAAGACAGAAGATCTGCTGCGAGCGACAAGCAAACTTTCCGGTGAGCAACGATTCAAAATAGTCATTCATCAAAGCCCTCGCAGCTACGAAAACCTTTACTACAATCGTGAGCAAGTATTGGCACTACCGAATACACGCGAGTGGCTTAAACATCTCCAGGAACGTTTTCTAAAACGATGCCAGCAAGAGTACTCGAAAACTAAACAAACATATCCCAGTCAGCGCCTCATTCTGCCGCGCAATCACCGTTACACAAGGCCAAGTCATCAATACACATTGATCAAAAGAATCTACGCTGCTACTACAGTCGCAACCGGCCATAAAATAACGCCTAAAATTCCCAGACAAACATGCGGCCACCTCCACACTAGAAATGGCGATGGCTCGGTCCTGTCAACATTGGGCAGGTCGCCAAACTTTGCGTTCCATTACACATGGCTTCCACGCCACATCATTACCGAGTAAAAAATCCAGTCCCACTGGATTAAATCCACTCGTACTTGATTTTTTTCACACTAACGCAATCGCCCGAAACAATGATTAATATCATCATTTCGGGCGGTTATTGCTCTTCGATTTTTCACTGCTTCAACGTGAACTATCAGAAATTATGGCGGTCTCACCGGGAATCGAACCCAGATCTAGCCGTTAGGAACGGCTTGTTTTATCCGTTAAACTATGAAACCAATAGGCTTGTGATCATACCTGTTTTATTCCATTCGTCAACCGATGTCGTCTAAGTCTCGCACATTCACAGGTTTTTGAAGCTCCTTGGTGGGTCTTCTTGTGTAGCGCAGTGTGGTTGTTATGACGGAGTGTCTCATGACTTTCTTTAGTAACTTCAGTTCGAGATTGATTCCGGACTCGTCCCCTAAGAACGCGCAGCTCGCTCTTCTCAAATCATGCTGCGTGACGTCAAAAACGAGAGGGGAGACATGTTTACTGTACAAGCTATCAAGGTATCTTCTGGAGAATGAATAAATAGGTCCCGCGGGAAGGTCCTTTAAAATGGTGGCCAACAACTTCGCTGCATCCGCAGACCAAACGCAAGCGTAGTCCTTGCGATATTTGTTTTTTGTCTTCCCATATTTTTGTTCTTTGTTTTCCCCTGTCAAAGCGCGTTGAACAGCAATCGCCATCTTCGTACCTAGTCCTGCTTTTTTCAGCCCCTTGTATGTCGAGCATAACGTTTCCACCTCAGGCCCGGTTACAAAATCTTCATTTTGAAGGCCAAAAGTCTCAGAGGGCGACAGACCTGCAAAATAGCCGACAAGCAAGGCCAGAGCCCAGAGCCTTTTGTCAGGCTCTTGATCGTCCTTAAACGCTCTGCCTGGCTTTTTACCGCCGGAGGGGGCGGGTATATAGTTCAAGAGAGCCTTCGCCGCGGCGAGAGCTTCCTCAGGCTGCAAATAATAACGAAGCGGAGTCTCATCTTCGTAGCCCCTGGACGGCATTTCAAAAACCCAAATTTTTGCAATTTTTCCACGAGACTCGAGATACTGTGAGAACCTCATCAGCAACCACAGTACCTTTTTTTGAGAATCAGTATTCAGGTCCTGTTGAACGCCGTTGATCGTTACCTTTATGGCGGCCATATAAGCCGGGAAATCTGCAGCTACGGAGGTCCAACCCCAGACGTCTTTGAGGCTATGCTTGCCGATAAAATACGGAACAAAATACGCATCGAATGCGTAGTCCATCTTCGACTGAACCTTTGGTCCGACGTTCGGTCTTCGTGCCTTGTAAGCCGCCTTGTATGCATCCCATAGCGCCTGAAGGTCATCTCCCACCAAATGTACTTTTCGCATGATTCTGTCAATTGTTAGGCCATTGCCTTTCTCCCATTCCTCGACCCACGCGTCCACCTCTGCGTCAGTTAGCCCGTCTAGATGTTTAGTCTTCGACCTTGGAATACTAACTTGTTTATTGGCCTTAGAGTTCCAATAATATACCGTTACTTTTTTGCTATTTCGTCTGCGACTTGCGAATGCCATGGTACGATCCTCCCGAGAATGTTGATTCTTCGGATGGAGCGATTGATAACTTTAACATTGGGTAAATTAAATCAGAATTTCTGACTCTAGCGCTATCCCGCACGCAACAAATAAACCCAATAATACTAGCCATTTACAACGCTAACAGCCCCTTAGGAAGGGGCTGTTATATCCGTTTAACTATGGGGACCAAAGGAAACGCCGCAAAAAAGCGGATAGCGGCTGAGGGAGCAGTTTAGCTGCTTTGACTGCTTCCGTACAGCGTAAACTCAATATAAATGACAATTATATCAAATTATTATTGCTTCTATAATTTATATACAGAAATGCATTAAATACCGAGGCGGAAATCAACGCCATGTTTGCAATAAAGGCCGCAAGAGATAAACTAAACCAAGGTTCTGGCTCGAAATTAGCGCTCATTTTTACAGGCTCCCATCGCGACAAACTTGCACACCTTGTCCTAAAAAAGGAGCAACCATTTTTTGGCTCGCAAATCACGCCATTTCCAATGTTAGGAAGACCATTCACGGACGCCTACACCGGATGGGTAAATAAACAACTCGCCAGCAAAAATCGATTTACCGAAGACGATATGTTCACCGCTTTTGAACTTGTTGGGTACCGGCCAGAAATGTTGAAATCCCTGGTAAAAGATATCGCCCTAGATTTCGGCTCCGCCCGTGACTTTGGCAATATGTTAAAGCACGGGGCGCCAAAAATCCGTGACCAAATTTGGGCGGAAATTGCCAGTGAGTACGCTGGCCTGCCAGCAATTCAAAAGGCAGTCTTGCAGGTCATAGTTCAGCAAAATCAAATATTTTCCCCTTTTAATGAAGATGCTATGAGCGCCTATCGAAAAGTGCTAGGTTCCGCGAATATTAACTCCCAGAATATTCAGGCGGCTTTAGAGGGACTGCGACAAAAAAACCTTATCTGGAAATCTGGACGAGGAACGTATGCCATCGAGGATGCAAGCATCGCCCACTGGTTTGAAACTAAAAAAAAGTAAGCCTATTCTGATCAAAAAGTAATCAAATCAACCCGCTATAATCGACCCAAAAACAATTTATAACGCAGACAGCTTGCGTACAGCGTAATCTTGGTTGTGTCCAAAACAAACACGAGGGAGATTGTAAAAACTTCCACCACCTGATTCACAGCAGCCATTTAGTGAGATAGAATAATGAATAGAATTTGCGAATATTTGATTTTCGATAGGAGTCGTCATGAAACTTTGTGACAGAGTATTTGGGTCACCAGTAGGAGCTAAGATGCTCATGGCCTTAACGGGTCTGATGTTGACTGGGTTTGTTTTGGCGCATCTTTCAGGCAACCTGCTTTTATATGCCGGCCAAGAAAAATTTAACGCCTACGCTCACGGCCTTCAGTCACTGGGCCTTTTATTGTGGCTTGCGCGGGGAGGGTTGCTAACAGCCTTCGTCCTTCACCTTTATCTAGCCATAAAGTTAACGATAGAAAACAAGGCCGCACGCCCCGTGCCCTACGCTCACGAGGCCACCATTCAAGCCTCCCTCGCCTCACGTCACATGGTGCACACTGGTTTATTGATGTTCGCGTTTATCGTTTACCATTTAGCGCACTTCACCTTTAGGGTCACCAGCCCAGAGATAGAAGCGTTAACGCCGGGAGACGCCTACGCGGTGGTCGTCCTAGGCTTTTCTAATCCGGTCGTGTCGGGTTTCTACATCTTGGCGATGGCAGCCTTGGCGACACACCTGCGGCACGGCGTGTCGAGTGCGTTTCAAAGTTTTGGGTTGTATCATGGCAATTTAAATGTGGTGACTGATAAACTCGGTCCAATTGTCGCGGGCATTGTTTTTGTCGGGTTTTCAAGCATCCCTGTAAGTGTGCTTTTAGGCTGCATCAAATAAACCAAGCTCAAGCGACGTTTCGAAATGGTTTTAGCGGCCTGAATAAAACAAGATCAAAACTACTCAAAAAAGGAGTTGCTCGATGATTCTAGATTCAAAAGTCCCGTCAGGTGATCTTGCCGATAAATGGGAAGATCACAAATTTCACATGAAATTAATAAACCCAGCCAATCGCCGCAAACACGACATCATCGTCATTGGCAGTGGACTTGCAGGAGCCTCTGCAGCCGCCACTTTGGGCGGCCTTGGCTACAACGTCAGCTGCTTCTGCTTTCAAGACAGTCCGCGTCGTGCCCACTCGATTGCAGCTCAAGGGGGCATCAACGCCGCAAAAAACTATCAAGGTGACGGTGACTCCGTACACCGCTTGTTTTACGATACCATCAAGGGCGGAGACTTCCGTGCCCGTGAGGCCAACGTGCACCGTCTAGCGGAAGTGAGCCGAAACATTATCGACCAGTGCGTCGCCCAAGGGGTGCCCTTTGCCCGAGACTACGGTGGGCTGTTAGATAATCGGTCTTTTGGCGGGGCGCAGGTTAGCAGGACATTCTATGCTCGTGGTCAAACCGGCCAGCAGCTTCTTTTGGGCGCCTATTCGGCGTTAAATCGTGAAATCAGTCGTGGCACGGTAAAGATGTATTCAAGAAAAGAAATGCTGGAAATAGTCCTTGTCGACGGCAAAGCGCGGGGCGTGATCATTCGTGACCTTGTTACTGGGGAGATCACGACACATTCCGGTGACGCGGTCATTATGGCGACTGGCGGTTACGGCAATGTTTTTTATTTGTCGACCAACGCCAAAGGTTGCAATGTGACGGCAAGCTGGCGGGCTCACAAAAAAGGTGCGGGATTTGCAAACCCTTGTTACACCCAAATCCATCCAACATGCATCCCGGTGAGTGGTGATTACCAGTCTAAATTGACTCTTATGTCAGAGTCCCTTCGCAACGACGGCCGAGTTTGGGTGCCGTCAAAAAAAGGCGACACAAGATCAGCGTTTGAAATTCCGGAAGCCGAACGAGATTATTATTTAGAGCGCAAGTACCCAAGCTACGGCAACCTGGCACCTCGTGACATTGCCTCACGCTCGGCCAAAGAGGCTTGCGACGCAGGGCTCGGAGTTGGGCCTGGTGGACTGGGTGTTTATCTTGATTTCGCCGACGCCATAAAGCGCGTGGGCGAAGACGGCATTAAGAAAAAGTACGGCAATCTTTTTCACATGTATCAAAAGATCACCGCAGAAAACCCCTACAAAGCTCCAATGAGAATTTACCCTGCCGTCCACTACACAATGGGTGGCCTGTGGGTGGACTACAATCTTATGAGTAACATCCCAGGGTTGTTTGTGCTCGGAGAGGCGAATTTTTCTGATCACGGAGCCAACCGCCTGGGAGCGTCCGCATTAATGCAAGGCCTTGCCGACGGCTATTTTGTGGTGCCCTTCACCTTAGCCAACTACATCGCAAGCGAGAAATTAAACAAAGTGAAAACCACCGATGCACCCTTCACCGAAGCCGCCAATGCAGTGAAGGAACGAACCCAAAAATTCTTGTCGATTAAAGGCGGCCGCTCCGTGGACAGTTTTCATAAAGAACTTGGACAGGTCATGTGGGACAAGTGTGGGATGGCTCGTGACAAGGCTGGCCTTGAGGCTGCGATTGTTAAAATTCCAAAACTACGAGAAGAATTTTGGCAAAACGTTAAGGTACTGGGCGAAAACGAAAATCTCAATCAGTCCCTTGAACGGGCAGGACGAGTCGCCGATTTTTTAGAGTTCGGAGAACTCATGTGCCAAGACGCCCTCCACCGTGAAGAGAGTTGTGGCGGCCATTTTCGGTCAGAGCACCAGACGGAAGACGGCGAGGCCAAAAGAAACGACGAGCAGTTTTGTTACGTGGGAGTGTGGGAGCATAAAGGTGATGGTAAAAAAGCAGAATTAAACAAAGAGCCCCTAGAGTTCACCGACGTCAAACTCGCAACAAGGAGTTACAAATAATGGATGTTACATTACACGTTTGGCGCCAAAAAAATGCGAAAGCAAAAGGAGCCATGGAAGTTATCGAAGGCAAAGACATCAGCGAGCATTCCTCTTTCCTAGAGATGCTGGATACTGTCAACGAGACCCTTCTAAGTAAGGGCCAAGAGCCCATAGCCTTCGACCACGACTGCCGAGAGGGTATCTGCGGAGCTTGCTCACTGGTGATCAACGGCGAGCCCCATGGTCCGGAATACGGCACCACCACCTGCCAATTGCACATGCGCAGTTTCAAGAATGGCCAGCATATTTTTATTGAGCCGTGGCGTGCAAAAGCATTCCCTGTCATCCGAGATCTTGTCGTGGACCGCGAGGCCTTCGACCGGATTCAACAGGCGGGAGGTTTCGTCAGCGTCAACGTGGGATCTCCTCAAGACGCCAACTGCCTCCCCATAGCTAAGCAAGATGCCGACAAGGCCTTTGATGCGGCCGTGTGCATTGGGTGCGGAGCTTGCGTGGCGGCCTGTAAGAATGCCTCACCGATGCTGTTTGTAGCCGCCAAGGTGAGTCAGTTAGCCCTCCTTCCCCAAGGTCAACCGGAGAGGGAAAGCCGCGTGCTGGCGATGGTCGATCAAATGAAAAAAGAGGGTTTTGGCAACTGTAGCAATCAGTATGAATGTGAAGCGGCTTGCCCAAAAGAAATTTCGGTCGAGCACATCGCTAGAATGAACCGCGAGTACCTTCGTGCAAGCTTCCTCGAAGAAGCGCCTAAGGCCGGCCACGGCGGAGACTGAAGGCCAGTCGACCTTCAGGCAAGGCCGTCTAAAAGGCAAGTATACCCATGAAACGGAGAGTGACCCGGTGGAATATGAAGTACTCGTCCAATTAAAAAGTGAAGTCCTTGACCCCGAAGGGCGGGCCATTCAAGAAGTTTTAAAATTGCAAGGAGTCACAGGCGTAACGGCTGTCACTGTTGCCAAACGGTATTTGGTCACGTTAGAGGCCGGCTGTAAAAATCCGGACGCCACCATTCAAGACGTCGCCGCGCGCTACCTGGCAAACCCTGTGGCGCAAGTTTTCCAAGTTAAGCAGTTATTTCCATGAGCCCATTAAAAGTAGTGGCGTCATCTTTGCGTGTTGGAGTGCTCCAATTTCCGGGATCAAACTGTGACGCAGACTGCGTGGACGCGCTACGTAGACATTTCCAAATAGAGGCCGTGCTAGTTTGGCATCAAGAAACAAAACTTCCTAAACTGGACGCCGTCATTATTCCTGGAGGATTCAGTTTTGGCGATTACTTAAGGTCTGGAGCCCTCGCCGCCCATGCCCCCGTCATGCAAGAAGTAAAAAAATTTGCTGAAAAGGGTGGGGCAGTACTTGGAATTTGCAACGGGTTTCAGATACTTGTCGAAAGCAAAATATTGCCAGGCATGCTGCTTCACAATCTCTCGCAAACTTTCATTTGCAAAACGGTGCATCTCAAAGATCCGGCCGGGAATATTTTGACGATGCCTATGGCCCACGGCGAAGGCCGTTTTTATGTCGACAAAAAAGCGTTGGAGGTACTCAACGAAGAGGGCCTGATTGCCTATCAATATTGTGACTTAAAAGGGGACGTGAACGAGGCCTCCAATCCGAACGGGGCGGCGGCCAACATTGCGGGCCTCTACTCTAGAAATAAAAAAGTACTGGGAATGATGCCCCACCCAGAGCGGGCAACCGACGTGGCTATGGGCGGCAGCAAAGATGGACTTGTGGTTTTGCGGAATTTTATTGACCGAATTTAGTGCTTACCAATCTTACAAAAAATAATGTGGAGTAACCTAAATGTATTCCGAAATAACCCTCGCCGACGCCCAAAAAGGGGCGAACTTCCCTGCGGCCTCGGCCATTTCTTCAAGCGCGGGCCCAGAGTTTGAGGCCTTACTAAAACAGCACAAAATATCTGGCCCAGAATTCCAAAAAATACTGGGCATCAAAGGCCGCGCACCTTCGCTCACAGAATTAGGCGTCTTCTCAGCCATGTGGTCCGAGCACTGCAGCTATAAGAGTTCTAGGATTCATCTCAAAAGATTTCCTACCACCGGAAAAAACGTCGTCGTAGGCCCAGGTGAAAACGCTGGCGTGGTCAGACTAGAGGGCCAGATGTGCATTGCCTTTAAAATGGAGAGCCACAATCACCCGAGCTACATAGAGCCTTATCAGGGTGCGTCTACGGGGGTAGGCGGCATTCTTCGCGACGTTTTTTGTATGGGGGCTCGTCCCTTCGCAAATTTAAATTGTCTTAGATTTGGAGAAAAAACTCACCCACGAACACCTTTTTTAGTGCCTCGAGCCGTAAAAGGCATCGGCGACTACGGTAATTGTGTGGGCGTGCCAACGGTGGGTGGCAGCATTTCTTATGATAAAAGTTACAATGGAAATTGCCTCGTCAACGCGATGACACTAGGCCTCATTCGCGACGATAAAATATTTAAAGGCTTCGCCACCGGCATCGGAAATCTCGTGGTCTACGTGGGTAGCGCCACGGGACGAGACGGTATTCACGGAGCCACTATGGCCTCCGATTCTTTCGCAGCAGGTGCAGCCGGCGCAACGCCTGGGGCATCGAAAACCACCATTCAAGTCGGAGACCCGTTCGCAGAAAAACTTTTGCTAGAGGCGACGTTAGAGGTTCTAGAAAAAAATTTGGTGATTGGCATCCAAGATATGGGTGCAGCTGGCCTGACGTCTTCGTCATTTGAGATGGCGGGACGAGCGGAAAATGGCGTCTATTTTGACTTAGACCGAGTCCCCGTTCGGGCCAAAGAAATGACCGCCTATGAAATAATGTTGTCAGAAAGCCAAGAGCGGATGCTTATGGTCATTGAACCTAAAAAATGGCTAGAACTAAAACAAGTTTTAGAAAAATGGCAACTAGCCCACGACATCATCGGGGTCGTCACCAATACGGGACGAATGCAAGTGACCAGAAACGGCGTCCTTGAAATAGATTT
This sequence comes from Oligoflexales bacterium, assembly GCA_947476525.1. Lineage (GTDB taxonomy): Bacteria > Bdellovibrionota_B > Oligoflexia > Oligoflexales > RGVZ01 > CAMDKS01. The sequence goes on along the minus strand of CANJQY010000016.1, from coordinate 11,612 downwards.
GCCGGTCTCGCCTTTGACCGATGATGCTCCCGTTTACAAAAGGCCAGTAGCCGCTCCCGTAGAAAAAACCGCGGCGTCACCTAATTTAAATTCTCTCAAACAACGCCTCGACTCCGACTTTGATTTTGCGGCCACGATGCTGGCTAGGGCCCTTAGAGAAACGGGCTCCAAGCAAAAAATATACGAACAGTTTGACCGTCACATCGGCACAAAGTCTGTGCTTGGGCCTGAGCACGGAGGGGCGGCCGTCATGTGGATTCGCTCGGACGAAACGAAAGCTTTCCCCTATTTAGGTGTCGCCATCGCCGCCGGCTGCAATGAACGTAGGGTCAAAAACACTCCCTCAATCGGCGCTGCGGAAGCCGTGTTAAAATGTGTCAGAGAAATATCTGCGGCCGGTGGACGGCCACTTGCTGTCACCGATTGTTTGAATTTCGGCAGTGCGGAAGATCCAAGCGTCATGCGAGAATTTAGCGACAGCGTAGACGGCATTTCAAACGCTTGCCGCCAGTTGGACGTACCGGTGGTCAGTGGAAATGTGAGTCTCTATAATTCAACCGATGGCGTGAGCATTCATCCAACGCCGATGATTGGCGTAGTCGGCAGGGTTGAAGACATTCGCCAGGTGACGCCGGCCGTGTATGGGCCAGGTAGAGAATCGGCCGATATTTTTGTACTGGCGCCCCACAGCGTTGCCCAACAGCTGGGAGGCCATAAGCCTGCTCGTTCCGACAAAGAGCCTAACACGGTGAGCTTCACGGCAAGTCTCGCCGCAAAATTGGACGGGATTGAGTGCACGCAAGGTGAGTTGGCTGAAGTCGATTGGGAGTCAGAAAAAGCAGCTTTTAATGCTCTAGAAGCCCTTCGGGCCATGGGCTGTTTGCGTGTCGTCAGAAGTGTTGGCGAGGGTGGTGCTGGCCTCGGCGTGGTAAAAATGCTTGCTGATCATTTAGCTCACAAACCCAGCATTAAAATTCACATGACCCACGCCACCCAATTTTTTGGTGAAGGCGGGGCTCGCTACCTACTCATTTTGGCTCCCGACGCCTTAAAGAAGGCGGCCGTAAAAGTAACCGAATTTGGCATGTCACTTGATCTTGTGGCCCAAATTACTTTTGATAACAAGGATAAGGTGGAGTCTTATTTTGGAACTACGTCGACAGCAAGCCTGAACGTAGAGTATCAGTCGGCTCAGCCGATCGGGGGGTTAGGGTAGTGATAGAATTAGACGGGAAGTTAAAAGAAGAGTGTGGCGTGGCCGGTGTTTTTGGCGTCGAAAATGCAAGCCGTATGCTTTACCTTGCGTTGTTTGCCATGCAGCACCGAGGGCAAGAGGCGGCAGGAATGGTCACGTTTGACCGGCCTCACGACACGCCTGAAAAATTGGAGCTCCACGTACACAAAGCCTTCGGGCTGGTCGCAGAAGGGGTAACCGAGACCGTGCTACAGAGGTTGAAAGGCCTCTTTGGCGTGGGACATGTTCGCTATTCCACGACTGGTGGAGCATTGCTAGAAAACATTCAACCGTTTCAATTTAAGACGGCCCTTGGAGCTGTGGCCATTTCACACAATGGAAATTTAACCAATGCCCGTGAAATTCGCAAAAAACTTGAGGCGACGGGTTCAGTATTTCATAGCACGTCGGATACGGAAGTTCTCGTGCACTTAATTGCTAGAAGTGAGTCGTCCACCATTAAGGAAAGAATTGGTGACGCACTGAGGCAGGTGACGGGGGCCTATTCCCTAGCCATAATCACCAAAGATGCTTTGTACGCAGCCCGAGACCCAAGAGGCCTCAGGCCTTTGGTCTTAGGCACACTCGATGGCGGTCACGTGGTGGTTAGTGAAACATGCGCCTTAGATTTGATTGGCGCAGAATTTGTTCGCGACGTTGAGCCGGGTGAGGTCATTGAAATATCTAAGTCGGGGTGTTCTACGTGGTATCCTCAGCCGAAAAAGCCACTTAGTTTTTGCAGCTTTGAGCCCATCTATTTTGCTAGGCCAGATAGCTTACTTTTCGGCGAATCAATCTATGTTCGTCGGCGCAGAATTGGCGAGGTTCTTGCGGAAGAATGCCCAGCCGAGGGTGACGTGGTCATAGCGATACCTGATAGTGGGACGGCTATGGCAGAAGGCTTTGCAAAAAAATCTGGAATTCCGCTTGAGGTGGGACTAGTGAGAAATCACTATATAGGCAGAACCTTTCTACAGCCCGACCAAAAGCAGCGCGATACCGGGGTTAAACTAAAACTTAATCCAATTAAAAGCGTGCTTTACGGCAAGCGGGTGATCGTCGTCGACGACTCTTTGGTACGCGGTACGACCGCCCTGCGCATCTTAAAAATGATTAAAAGTCAGGGTGCCTCGGAGATTCACTTCAGAGTGGGAGCGCCTCCGATCACCCACAGCTGCTTTTATGGTGTGGATACGCCCAATCGCCAAGAATTGATGGCTGCCCAAAAAACGGTAGCCCAAATCAGAGAGCACCTTGAAGCCGATAGCCTTGGCTTCATTTCAACCGAGGGCCTCCGCAAGGCCCTAAAAGAATCCGAGGGAAAATCTTATTGTATGGCATGTTTTAGTGGGGTATATCCTGAAAACATTGGTACTAGTATCACCCACCAGCCGACCGATGAGCAGGGTCCAGGTCTGTTCTCCAAGCGTCGTTGAGGGGCAGGAATTCGCAGTCGCAGTTTGCACTGCAGTTTGTATTGCAGTTATTCAAAAGGGGAAAAATAAAATATGCGTAAAGATGGTAGATTGTCACAACAGATGCGCCCAATTCGCATCACTCCGGACTTCACTAAAAATGCAACCTCAAGTGTCCTCGTAGAATTTGGTGACACGAGAGTCTTGTGTACGGTGTTTGCCGAAGACGGCGTCCCATCTTTTTTGCGAGGATCTAGTCCTCCTCAAGGCTGGTTGACCGCAGAGTACTCGATGCTTCCTGGTGCGACATTGACCCGCTCCAAGAGGGAGCGGCAGAACGTGGGTGGACGTACTCAAGAAATTCAGCGGCTAATTGGGCGAAGCCTACGCGGTGTGATTGATTTAAATGCCTGCCCTGACGTGACGTTTACCATTGATTGCGACGTCCTACAGGCCGATGGCGGCACAAGAACAGCCTCTATCACGGGCGCTTTCGTCGCCCTTAAAATGGCGTGTGATCGGCTCCTCAGGTCCGGAAAATTAAAGCGTAATCCAATTACCGACGGTGTCGCGGCGGTGTCGATCGGAATTGCTAAGGGACAACTTCTTTGTGATTTGAATTACATCGAAGATAGCTCAGCAGAGCTCGACATGAATGTCGTGGTTACCCATTCCGGGCGTTTTCTTGAGATTCAAGGAACAGCGGAAAAAGGCTCGTTTACCAAAGAGCAAGTAACCGCCATTATGTCCATGGCCGAAGAGGCACTTCGGCCGGTTTATGCAGCACAGTTGACGGCTATTGATGGCCAGATGGCGGAAGCCTAGAAGTGTAATACCGCTTTATTATGCTGCCAGCTTAAAACTTAATCGGAATCCATTAAATATAAAAATATAAATATAGAAAAACGAGTGCGCCAGCCACCAGTGAGCCCCACAAGATTTGTGTGACCCCGAGGCTAGCTGTGCTCTGCCCCATGATAGTCTTAATGTCATCAGTGCCAAACATTGTATGAGCTTTTCTGACACCCGATTTTGGGGTCATAGAGATAAGAGACTGCGGCGGTTGGGCGGCAACAGGCTCTTTTGTCTGCTTATTTGATCGCCCGGAGCCGGCGTTCGGGATGCCGTCTATGCGCGTAGATTCGTTTTGATTGGTTAATACGGTTCGTGCAAATTGCCGATTCGTTTGATTTGCGTCGGGGAAGTTAGCGTCAATGGCCTGATGCAGCTCGAGTAATACCCGAGCTACAACAGTCTGCTCATCCGACGGCTGGAATTCGATAATTCGGCCCATTTAAGCTCCAATCTTCTCCCGCGCATTCTGCAAGCATTCTGCGAGCAATAGATATTAGCATATCATTTCAGGCATTCGTTTCAAGCTGCCCGTGGCACTTTTTAAATTTCTTTGAGGAGCCACACGGGCAAAGATCATTTCTCCCGACCTTTGCAGCGGCCCGAATAGGGGTTTGGGTTGTGGGTGCTTTTTGCTGTGGCGCCTCTTGATCAACCCGAGATCCGTGATAGATCATCCCGTCTTCACTTGCGCGAGTTTTGCTAACGGGCGTGCTCGGAGAGTTCTGTGAGGCCTGTTCCGGCAGCACTCGTTGAGGCGCGGCAGGATGTTTAAAGCTGAGGGAACCTTCATCCGGCTCGTCGGCCTCGGGGATCTGAGTAGAAACCTGAGGGGGTTCCATGTTCAGTAGGGCTTGGGTTGTCTCACTATAGATGCGGCCCATCATCGCCTCGAACAATCGAAACGCCTCCTTCTTATATTCTTGAAGGGGGTCACGCTGACCGTAGCTGCGTAGGCTGACGGAGTCGCGAAGGTTGTCCATTCCTTGCAAGTTATTTTTCCAAGCTCGGTCAATGATTTGAAGAAACACGTAGCTTTCAAGTTGACCAACGTTTTCTTTGCCAAGGTGCTTAAATTTCTGGTCGTAGTGTGCAAGTACCTGCTCGGTTATTTTGTCGGTGAGAACGTCCTCAGAAACAGCGTCGCCTTTGATATCATCAAGATTCAACACCGTGCCAAGCTCTGCTTTCGCCTGTTCGGCAATCGCTCCGAGGCCAAACCCGCCGCCTTTTTCCAAGGATGCGTTACGGCCAACGAGCTCGGCTGCCAGCTTACCTATTCCATCGGGAATAAAGTCAAGAGGTTGGCCCGAGGTGTTGTGGAGGGCTTCGTTTCTCAGCCCATAAATGACTTGGCGTTGTTGATTCATCACGTCGTCATATTCAAGCAAATGTTTTCGGCTTGAAAAGTTTTGTTCCTCAACTCGCCGTTGCGCTCGTTCAATCGCACTAGAGACCATCGGCGAGACGATCGCCTCTCCCTCCTCCATTCCAAGACGTTGCATGATCGAACTCAAGCGGTCACTTGCGAAAATGCGCATCAAGTCATCTTCTAGACTCAAAAAGAATTTAGATTCACCTGAATCACCCTGACGACCAGAGCGGCCACGCAACTGGTTGTCGATACGACGCGACTCGTGGCGCTCCGTTCCGATGACGTACAGTCCGCCACCTTCTCTAGATCCTGGGCCAAGAATAATATCCGTACCTCGACCCGCCATGTTAGTGGAGATGGTTACGCGGCCAGAAAGTCCAGCTTCTTTGATGATGATGGCTTCGCGAGCATGGTTTTTGGCGTTCAAAATTTCGTGCTCAACGCCGCGTTTTTTTAGTAGTGCGGACAAAAGCTCACTCTTCTCTACAGATACGGTCCCAACGAGCACAGGCTGCCCACGTTTTTGAGCTTTTTCAACTTCGTCAGCAATGACATTAAATTTCTCGCGAGCAGTCCGGTAAATTTCATCGTGATGATCTGTTCTGATCATCACTTTATTCGTAGGTATACAGATTACGTCTAGTCCGTAAATTTTCTTGAACTCGACGGCTTCTGTATCGGCTGTGCCGGTCATCCCTGCCAATTTAGCATAAAGACGGAAGAAGTTTTGAAAGGTGACGGTAGCCATGGTTTGAGTTTCGCTTTGAACTTCAACGTGTTCTTTTGCCTCGAGGGCGCCGTGAAGCCCATCACTGTAGCGCCTTCCGATCATTAAGCGGCCAGTAAATTCATCGACGATAATAACCTTGCCATCACGAACGACGTAGTCCACGTCCTTCTTAAAAATAATGTGTGCCTTGAGAGCCTGTTGGGCGTGATGCAGAAAATCAATGTTCGCAGGATCATAAAGATTTTCAACGCGCAGTCTTTTTTCAAGTTTACTCATGCCGTCTTCTGTCAAAGTGACGACCCGGCTTTTTTCATCGACCATGTAATCGACGTCTTTATGCAGGCCGGGGATGGCCGTATTTACGGTCACAAATAAACGCAGATCACTTTCGGCTTGTCCACTAATTATAAGTGGCGTCCTCGCTTCATCAATTAAAATTGAGTCGACCTCGTCGACGATGGCAAAGTTGTGGCCTCGTTGCACAAACCTTGCGAGGTCCGTTTTCATGTTGTCACGTAGATAGTCAAAACCAAACTCGTTGTTGGTGCCGTAAGTAATGTCGGCGGCGTAATTTTGGCGCCGCTCCGCATCCGTCAGGCCATGCACAATCACACCAGTTGTCATTCCTAAAAACGCATAAACATGCCCCATCTGTTCAGCATCGCGCTGCGCCAAGTAATCGTTGACCGTAATGACGTGCACACCCTTACCAGAAAGGGCATTCAAATAAACCGCAGCGGTCCCCGTTAAAGTTTTTCCTTCTCCCGTCTTCATTTCAGCAATTTTACCTTCGTGAAGCACGACCGCCCCCACCAACTGGACGTCGTAGTGGCGCTCGCCACGAACCCTCAAGGCGGCCTCTCTCACGAGAGCAAAAGCTTCCGGAATTAAACTTTCTAGGGTTTGTCCCGCGGCAAACCTTTCTTTTAGGGAGGCCGTTTTTTGGGGGAATTCCTCATCCTTTAAAAGCTTCATCGAGTCTTCGAGTTTATTAGCATTAGCGACATAAGATCCGATGCGGCGAACTTCACGCTCGTTTTTCGAACCGATCAACTTTTTAAGAAATTTAAGCATCAAAAATATCCTTGTACAGGCTGGCAGCCAGCATGTTTCATTATGAGGCACAGGGGTTCCATTGTACTGGATTATACAAGAAATTTAGTGGGCTGCTACGCCTAACTGATCAATATTCAGAATGAATTTGGCAGGGTCAACGGTCCTGCCGTTGAGGAGGACTTCGTAATGAAGGTGAGGTCCAGTGGCCCGCCCCGTTTGTCCCACCGTCGCAACCTGGTCGCCGCGATGGAGGACTTGGCCGGCGCTGACTAAGTTTTGTGCGTTATGTCCGTAACCGGTTATAATTCCTACCCCGTGCGCAATCAAAATATAATTGCCGAAGCCGGTTCGTTGCCCTGAAAAAAGCACAACTCCATCTGCGGGAGAGAAAATAGGTGTTCCGATGGGTGCGGCCACGTCAAGCCCCTTGTGGATGGCTGGTTCACCTGTGAAGGGACTCGTGCGTTTTCCGAACGCACTAGTAATCCACCCGTCTAACGGGGCGAGCGACGGAATCGAGGCAAGAAGAGTCGTCTGCTGAGAAAGGCGGCTGATCACTTGTTGAATTTCAAACACACCGCTTTGACTGCTAAAGGTAATCGAGTCCAGTCGAGCAAACAATGGTTTGAAAATAAGTCGGTCCAACGAAACGTTTTCTGGAATAGATGTTTTAAAGGTGGGAATAGATGCTCCGGAGGTGGGGTTGAGTGCCGAAGGCGCACTAGCTGAGCTGGTCCCTACACCAGCACGCTTAACCAGTGAGCTGGTTTGTAGATTTGCGATGGCCGCAAGTTTTCCGGAGTATTCCCTTACTTTGCGTAACGAAGACTTCACTTCGTCAAGACCAGTCATCAAAATTCTCGCCTCGCCCTTCATCATTCGTTGTTCTTGAATCGCTTGCAAGTAGGTCGCGCGCAGGGTGCGCATTTGAAGATAATCAGCGAGTCCATAACCGCATCCGATAAGAAGCCCAAGCGTCAAAACTTTCAATACAAACACCATTCGGTAAGAAACGTCGTAACGTTCCGAGCCCGATTTTCCATCTGGTGCAATGACGATCGTATAATAACGCACGGCGAACCCTCTTTTGAGAAATAAGTAATTTCTTAAAGAAGACTTCGGCTGAATTTGATTAAACTTTAATTTGGCAGATGACTACCGAGATATTATTGCCGCCGCCATTGTTATTGGCCTCGGAAATAAGTTGGTTAACTGCCAAAACTCCGTACTTTTTGCAATAAATAGTGATTTTTTCTGCCAAAACCCATCCGTGCAGGCCAGCACTACAGATTAAAATTAAATCGTCAACCTCCAGAGCAAGTATAAAAGAATCAACGCCTTCTTGCTCCTGATACCCGGTGCTGCGAGTGATTACATTTCGGAGGTGATGATTTTCTAGGACTAGCGTTGAAATTGATCCACAAACATCGTCAACCAAGAATAATTGCGAAAAGCGTACAATGTGTGTTGCTACTACACTTCCAAAAAGCAGCTCGCCTTGCGAACACTTAGACGGTCGTTTCAAACGCAACATGTCCGGCGGGAACAGTCGATAAATGATAAATTGCGGCGGTGAACGGCACAATTGCAGCAAGCGCAAAACTTTCCCAAAGAATTTGGAGAAGGCTCGACAGCGCTAGCCCACCATTTAAAGTAAAGGCACCTACCTGAAGATTACTGGCCAAAAACCCAGCGGGAATTTCTAATACAGTGTCGGCTACCGCAAGGTATTCGATTATTAGAGATACACCAAAAAACAATGTTAAAAAAATTCCGGCTACCGAAAGTACGTTTATGAAGGTGGGCCAGCGTCCAAATTTTGTTTGGTTGGCGTAGCGCAGAAGCAACGTATCCCAACCCGTGCGAAAGCCCCCTTGCGTCCCCGTCACGAGTGTTACGGGTAGCATCACCAGCATGGACATGGCGACAGCCCGCAGCAGCGGCATTAACAAGAGTGCGGGAAGGACCATGGCTAAGAGAAAAAAACAGCCCAGACCTTTGGTCAAAAGTACGCGTAACGAACGCTTTGATACTTGTTTAAAGGTCCCGGGGAAACTTTCAAAGTAATCGACCGACGACCTGGCAAGTGCCAAGACGCCAAGGATTCCCATGATGGTTGCGAAAAAGGTAACGCCCAGAACTCTATTGGACACAATTTGTAAAATAGCTTCAAACTGCAACCGTGGGCTGAGGGATTGGAGGCTTGCAAGGGTGGGAACAGTGACAGCCGCCGCGCTTCCCCAAGCAATCGCGGCCGCAAGGTTGGGGACTACAAGGAAGCATAAGGATATTAAAAACAGGTCTTTACGCCGATTTTGCAGTGCCTCGTACCCATACTTAAAGATCTCGGTGAGAGTTGTTTTTGCATGTGCTGTGGACAAATGGATACTCCTATTCTATAAAGCGACTTTGAAACGTTTGGAACATCTGAAACATCTAGAACAACTAGAGCAATATAATTTAGGAATCATGCCTTGGTCGCATCATTAATTATTACAGAGATCTACGCCTCAGTTCAAGGTGAGTCTAGCTATGCTGGAATCCCTTGTACGTTTGTGCGCCTCACGGGGTGCCCGCTGCGATGTCGATGGTGTGACACAGCCTACGGATTTTCCGGTGGAACTGAAATGGATTTAGACGCCATTTTGAGCCGAATAACTGAACTAGGACTTCCACTGGTAGAGCTTACTGGGGGCGAGCCCCTTGCACAACAAAATTGCGCGCTTTTAGCTGAACGCTTACTTGCGATGGGGCACCGCGTTTTGATTGAGACAGGGGGCTCAGAGGACGTGGGTGTGTTGCCTCCCAAGACTCACATTATTATGGATATTAAATGCCCTGGTAGTCTGATGCAAGAACGCAATTTGTGGGCGAATTTAGACCGTTTAAAGCCAACCGATGAGATTAAGATGGTGGTCGCAGATCGCGCAGATTTTGATTGGGCCTTAAAAATAATTTCTGACCATCAGTTAACAAGTCGCTTTAACGTGTTGCTCAGTCCTGCTTTTGGGCTACTCCAGCCGAAAGATCTCGCAGAATGGATGGTCGCCGAGAAGTTGAACGCTCGCCTGAACCTCCAGCAACATAAATACATTTGGCATCCCCGAGCAAAGGGGGTTTGAACATGGCCACAAACGTTGACCTGCTCAAGCGGTTAAAACTCGTAGAATGCCGGGATAGTACCTACTGGCCAAAAGAAAATCCGCTGGTTTTTCAAAAAGCTAAAGGATCTTTGGCTTGGGACGTTGAGGGCCGCGAGTACATAGATTTATGCGCAGGCTTTGGAGCCTTGCCGCTAGGCCACGCGAGTGAAGCGTTGCAGGCAGTCACAAATGATTTCCAGTCGGGGCGTCCGATGGTCGATCACGCCATGGGGGATGTTTATCCGTCGGAAGAAAAAATATTGTTTTTGGAAACACTGAAAACAATGCTCCCACCGGCATATGCCTTGGGAGCCTTAGCCTTAAGTGGTGGACAGGCCGTAGAGATTGCCTTGAAAACAGCGATGCTAAAAACCAAACGTTCAGGGGTGATAGTTTTCGACGGGGCATATCACGGATTAGATCTGGGTGTTTTGGCTTTAACGGCCAGGGAAGACTTTAGAGCGCCGTTTGCCTCGTGGCTGCCGGAAACAAATGTCATCAGGCTGCCATTTGGCGCAGGGATGGATGCCGTGAACTTGGCCATCCAAAAATTAAAACCTTTTGGGCTCGCCGCCATCATTGCAGAACCTATTCAAGGTCGCGCCGGCATCAACACTCCACCGGTCGGGTGGCTCGAGTCTTTAGCAAGTGTGGCGCACGAGCACCAGGGTCTTTTAATTTTGGATGAAATCTTTACGGGCTTTGGTCGAATTGGCACGATCTCTACGGCGTCAACCGTGGATGCGGATATTTCTTGTTTTGGAAAAGCCATCGGCGGCGGGTTTCCGATTTCAGCCTGCTTCGCGAAACAAGACGTCATGTCGGCCTGGCCTGAGAGTCCGGGTGAGGCCCTGCATACGGGAACATTTTTCGGCCATCCGTTTTCGGCCGCAGTCGGTCGGAGGACTCTCCAGAAAATACAAAGTGACGGCCTGCCACAACGGGCGAAGACACTGGGAAACAAGGTAAAAAATCAACTATCCAACGCACTCGGCGGCCACCCTTTGGTGACAGACGTGCGAGGTGATGGTTTGTTTATTGGTATCGAATTTTCGAAACCTGGGTTTGCCGCAAAAATAATGGATGACATTCGCCCCAAAGGGGTTATTGTGCTCCCGTCTGGTAATACTGGATCAGTGCTTTCGATTACGCCTGCATTAAATATTTCCGAGGAATTATTTGATGAGGCGATTCATCGGATCATTCGTTGCATCACCAAATAGTTGCACCCTAACAGCGTGCATCAAATGACATGATCAGCGGCAACACGGCAAATTAAAGTTCTCAGCTTCCAAGCGCTATTCAAGACGGTCACATAAGACAGGCCTTGACGCGACCTGTGCACTTTTTAAGCCAATCAGATTATTTCTATACCGGTATACTTTGTACTGGGATGTGTCAAAGCTGGTAAAGCTTGGCGGAACATTAAATATCCTAGAAAATGATGCTGTTTGTATTAAAATGGGAAGCGAGCCAACTTGGCATGGTTGTTGCAGGTATGTAGATAGTCGGCAGTAGATAGTCGGACGTCAACGGTAGACGCAGACTTCGGCGAGTTAACCAAATCACCATTTATTCAAAATCAGTTAAAAGGACAACACCCCCATGAACCACGTAACCAACACCCAATTTTCAAACTTCTTCGCCTCAATTCAGTCGTCAATTAAGTCGTCAATTAAGTCGTCAATTAAGTCATTGTTTTGCGCCGCGCTTACATTAGCCGCCTTTGCCGTGGCCCTAGGCTTACCGTCGTCAGCCCTATTTGCATCTAGCGTGGAGGCTGTTTTAGCGCGGCATTTTATGGCAG